>NZ_JBIBYR010000018.1:0-146973 GCF_043083485.1 Streptomyces sp. NPDC014727
TGCAACGTCGCACCCACGTCCGACGTACGCGTCGTGGTCATCGACTGCACCGACACCGGCGCATCCCCGCCCACCGCCACCGACCCGACCTGGATCTTTCGACTGACCCTCCGGTCGGCGAGCTTGGTCGGAACGGACGGAATTCCGAGAGAAATCGCAGTCATGCGCTGAGCATCCCCAAGGTGTGGATCGAGGTCCCGAGATCGGCGGGCTCCGGGCTTCGAGGTTACGTCACCGGCGGCGGCCCGGCGCACACCGCGTCCGGGAGCACCGCGCGGAGGGCGGGCCCGGACACACGCTGTGTGCCGGGCCGTCACCCTTGGTTCACCGGACCGGTCGGCAGATCAGGAGATCTTGACCGGATTGACGATGTCGGCGACCAGCACGAGCAGCGTGAAGCAGATGAAGACGCCCGCGACGACATAGGCGACCGGCATCAGCTTGGCCACGTCGAAGGGGCCCGGGTCGGGGCGCTTGAAGACCCGTGCCACATTGCGGCGCAGGGCCTCCCAGAGCGCTCCGGCGATGTGCCCGCCGTCGAGCGGCAGCAGGGGCAGCATGTTGAAGAGGAACAGCGAGAGGTTGAAGCCGGCCAGCAGGAACAGCATCATCGCGATCTGGTTCTGCGCCGGTACGTCCAGCGTCATCACCTCGCCGCCGATCCTGGCCGCGCCGACGACGCCCACCGGGGAGTCGGCCGCTCGCGGGGCGTCGCCGAAAGCGGCGTTCCACAGGTCCGGGATCTTGGACGGGAGGGCGATGATCGAGTCGACGCCGTTCTCGATCATGTCTCCCATGCGGACGACCGAGTCGCCGAAGGAGAGCGGGACGATCTCGGTCTGTGCGGCGAAGCCGAGGTAGCCGGCCGGGACGAACTTCCCGGGGACCACCTCGCCCTTGGAGTCCTTCTTGGCCACCGAGTTCTCCTGGAGCACGGCGTGGAGGGTCTTCTCCTGGCCGTCGCGCAGGACGGTGATGGTGGCGGGGCCGATGGTGTCGCGGATCTTGTCGGAGAGCGTGGCCCAGTCGTCGACCTTCCGGCCGTCGAAGGCGACGATCCTGTCGCCCTTCTTCAGTCCCGCGGCCTGTGCGGGCGAGACCGGGTCGGACTTCTTGCAGGTGTCGCGATTCTCGCTCTGGGCGATCACGCACTTCTGGACCCCCGCCACCTCGGTGGTCTGGGTCTGGAACCCGAAGGTCATCGCCACGCCGAGGAAGATCGCGACGGCGAGGACCAAATTCATGAACGGTCCGGCGAACATCACGATGACGCGCTTCCACGGCTTGCGCGTGTAGAAGAGCCGCTTCTCGTCACCGGGTTCGAGTTCTTCGAAGGCGGCCGATCTGGCGTCCTCGATCATGCCGCGCCACGGGGAAGTGGACCGCGCCTCCAGACGCCCGTCCGGTCCCGGCGGGAACATGCCGATCATGCGGATGTAGCCGCCGGCCGGGATGGCCTTGATCCCGTACTCGGTGTCGCCCTTCTTCCGCGACCAGATCGTCGGCCCGAAGCCGACCATGTACTGGGGAACGCGGATGCCGAAGAGCTTCGCGGTCGACAGGTGTCCGAGCTCGTGCCAGGCGATGGAGAACAGCAGGCCGATGACGAAGACGACGATGCCCAGAATCGTCAACAGGACCGTCGTAATACTCATGCGCGCGCCTCCGCTGTCGCTTTCGCCGAGAGTTCACGGGCCCGGGCGCGTGCCCAGGTCTCCGCTTCGAGGACGTCTGCGACCGTGAGCGAAGTTCCCGTGGCGGGGGTGCCGTGTTCGGCGACCACCGCCGTGACCGTATCCATGATTCCGTTGAACGGCAGCAGTCCTGCCAGGAATGCGTCGACACATTCCTCGTTCGCGGCGTTGAACACGGCCGGGGCGGTGGCGCCGAGCGTGCCCACGTGCCTGGCGAGCCCCACGGACGGAAAGGCCTCGCCGTCCAGGGGGAAGAACTCCCAGCTGGACGCCTCCGACCAGTCGAAGGCGGGTGCGGCGTCCGGGACGCGCTGGGGCCAGCCGAGGCCGATGGCGATCGGGCCCCGCATGTCGGGGGGCGTGGCCTGGGCGAGGGTGGAGCCGTCGGTGAATTCCACCATGGAATGGACGTATGACTGGGGGTGGACCACGACCTCGATCCGGTCGAACGGGATGTCGTAGAGGAGATGCGCCTCGATGACCTCCAGTCCCTTGTTGACCAGGGTGGCCGAGTTGATCGTGATGACCGGTCCCATGGCCCAGGTCGGGTGGGCGAGGGCCTGTTCGCGTGTGACGTCCGCCAGCTCGCTCTTCGTCCGTCCCCGGAAGGGGCCGCCGGAGGCGGTGACGACGAGCTTGCGTACGTCGGCGCGGGTGCCGGCGCCCAGTGCCTGGAAGAGCGCGGCGTGCTCGGAGTCGACCGGGATGATCTGGCCGGGCTTCGCCAGCGCCTTGACCAGCGGACCGCCGACGATCAACGACTCCTTGTTGGCCAGGGCGAGCGTGCGGCCCGCCTCCAGCGCGGCGAGCGTGGGGGCGAGTCCGATCGAGCCGGTGATTCCGTTGAGCACGGTGTGGCAGTGGCTCGCCGCCAGCTGCGCGGCGGCGTCCGGCCCGGCCAGGATCTCGGGGAGCGGCTCGCCCGTCCCGTACTGCTCGCGCAGCGCCTCCCTGAGCGCGGGTACGGCGTCCGGTGCGGCGACGGCCACGGTGCGCACCCGCAGTTGCCGCGCCTGCTCGGCGAGGAGGGCGACCCGTCCGCCCGCGGCGGAGAGTCCGGTGACGCGGAAGCGGTCGGGGTTGCGCAGCACCAGGTCGATCGCCTGGGTGCCGATGGAACCGGTGGAGCCGAGGATGACGAGATCCCGGCGGCCTTCCGCGGCGTCGAAGACGAGGTGCGGGTCGGCGAGGGGGGCAGGGCTGTCGCTCATGCCCCCATTGTTGCCGCATCGGCTGTGGGTGTGGACAGTGCGTCCCCGCGCCGGGCCGACGTGGCCCGCCCGCACGCACGTCGGCCGTGCCCCGCCCGGTGGGGCGGGATACGGCCGACGCGGGGGCGCGTGCCCGCCCGGGTGGACAACGGGTCAGTGAATGGGCCGGTGGACATCGTCCCGGGTGGCCGGCCCCGGGGTGGCGTCGGCGATCCATGGTCCTTCGCCGCTCGGGTCGATGATGCCGTCCTCCAGCCAGGTGTACGCGCCGGACAGCACGCCGTCGACCATGCGCCGGTCCAGGTCGTCGGTGTTGGACCACAGGCGGGTGAAGAGCTCTTCGACCCGGACACGGGACTGGTGGCAGAAGACGTCGGCGAGCCGGTACGCCTCGCGGCCGTGGTCGCCGGAGGAGCGCAGCAGTTCGGCGCGGACACAGGCGGCGCTCATCGCGAAGAGTTCCGCGCCGATGTCGACGATCCTGCCGAGGAAGCCCTGCTTGGTCTCCATCCGGCCCTGCCAGCGCGACATGGCGTAGAAGGTGGAGCGCGCGAGCTTGCGGGCGGAACGTTCGACATAGCGCAGGTGGGTGGACAGGTCCGGGTGCCCGGCCGGGTTGAACTCGCCGTAGGTACGCGGGAGTTGTCCCGGCCCCGCGACGAGCTTGGGCAGCCAGCGGGCGTAGAAGCCGGCCGCGTTGGCGCCCGCTCGCGCCTTGGCCGAGAGGGGCTTGTCGGGGTCGATGATGTCTCCGGCGACCTTCAGATGGGCGTCGACGGCCTCACGCGCGATCAGCAGGTGCATGATCTCGGTGGAGCCCTCGAAGATCCGGTTGATCCGCAGGTCGCGCAGGAGTTGTTCGGCGGGTACGGCCCGTTCGCCGCGGGCGGCGAGGGACGCGGCGGTCTCGAAGCCCCGGCCGCCCCGGATCTGGACCAGTTCATCGGCCATCAGACAGCCCATCTCGGAGCCGTACAGCTTGGCGAGAGCGGCCTCGATACGGATGTCGTTGCGGTTCTCGTCCGCCATCTGGGAGGAGAGGTCGACCACCGCTTCCAGCGCGAAGGTGGTCGCGGCGATGAAGGAGATCTTGGCGCCGACGGCCTCGTGCCGGGCGACCGGCCTGCCCCACTGCTCGCGCACCGCCGACCACTCGCGGGCGATCTTCAGGCACCATTTCCCGGCGCCGACGCACATGGCGGGCAGCGAGAGCCGTCCCGTGTTGAGCGTGGTGAGGGCGATCTTGAGCCCCGCACCCTCGGGGCCGATGCGGTTGGCGGCGGGGACCCGGACACGGTGGAAGCGGGTGACGCCGTTCTCGAGGCCGCGCAGGCCCATGAAGGCGTTGCGGTTCTCGACGGTGATGCCCGGGGAGTCCGCCTCGACGACGAAGGCCGTGATGCCGCCCTTGTGACCGTCCGACTTCGGGACACGGGCCATCACGACGAGCAGGTCGGCGACGACGCCGTTGGTCGTCCACAGCTTCACACCGTCGAGGATGTAGTCCGCCCCCGCCGGAACGGCCGAGGTGGCGAGCCGGGCCGGGTCGGATCCGACGTCCGGTTCGGTGAGCAGGAACGCCGAGATGTCGGTACTGGCCAGCCGGGGCAGGAAGGCGTCCTTCTGTTCCTGGCTGCCGAAGAGCTTCAGCGGCTGCGGCACACCGATGGACTGGTGGGCGGAGAGCAGCGCACCGATGGCGGGGCTGGCGGAGCCGACCAGGGCGAGGGCCTTGTTGTAGTAGACCTGGGTCAGGCCCAGCCCGCCGTACTTCGGCTCGATCTTCATCCCGAGCGCGCCGAGCTCCTTGAGGCCGTTGATCACCTCGTCGGGGATCCTGGCCTCACGCTCGATCAGGGCGCTGTCGATGCTGGTCTCGCAGAAGGCGCGCAGCCGGGCGAGGAAGGCCTCGCCGCGCCGGACGTCGTCCGCGGGCGGCAGCGGATGCGGATGGATCAGGTCGAGCCGGAAGCGGCCGAGGAAGAGTTCCTTGGCGAAACTCGGCTTGCGCCAGTCCTGTTCGCGCGCGGCCTCGGCCACTTGGCGCGCTTCACGCTCGGTGACCTTGGGCGTGTTCTTCGGGGCGGATGGTGCGGACATGAGGAGCTCACCTCGCCGCGTCGTGGGATGGGCGGACACGGCCGGAACGCGCGGAGGCATGCGCGCCTGCCGAGCCGTACCAACCGGTGCTACTTGTCCTGATGTACCCGATTCCCGGCACGCCCACCATCCCCGGAACGCCGATCGGGTCGACAGCCACTCCACTGGCCAGCCCCGCGGTGACACGACGGCCGGGCCGTGGTCGGGGCGGAGAAGCGGGAACGACCGGAGCCCCGCACGGTGGGCCCCTCACACCGCCCTGACCTGCAGGTCTCCTCTGGCCTGCACGAAAGCCCGCGTCCTGCGCGATCGCCTCGCCGTGATGTCGGAGAGCAGGGAGCTTCCGGCACGCGCGCGCCGGGAGCCAAAGAGCATCCGGTACGCACTCCGCCTCGCCCAGGCGTGGGAGGAGTCCGGGGTGGCAGACGGCCTGTCCGCGGTGGCGAGATTCCTGTACGAAGGCGCCACGGGCTCAGGGCGTGCCGTTGCCCTGTCGGTTACCGCCCGTGCGCCGGCTCAGCGTCATCAGGACGAGACCGGTCAGCAGAAGCGCGCTGCCCGGCAGGCTCCCCCACCCCCGGATGTCGGGGCCGAGGATGTCGGGGTCGTTGAGCACCAGCAGAAAGACCAGCTGCCAGCACAGAGCGAAGGCAGCCACCAACTGGGCCCAGCCGTAGACGCGCGGGCGGCGGACCAGTCGCCGGTTCACCGGGAGCACCCAGCCACGGGTGACCGCCGCAACGCCGGAGGCGGCAATGAGCAACGCCGACAGAGCAAGAAATATGGCGATGCAGAGCTTCATGGTCCCTCCCTGCGCGCCGGACCCGCGCCGGACGCCCGCATGATCATGGCACCCGCCGTGACGCGCGTCCACGCGCTTCCGGGCGACCTCGTGACCGGTCGGCCGAGCCCTGGTGACCCGGGTCAGAAGTCCCGCGCCGGATCAGGGATCGCCGGAGATCCCCCCTGCGGCTCCCCGACCATCGGACCCGAGGTGGCCCAGGCCCGATGGCCGGGGTCCGGCACACCGGTGGTGCCGGGGGGGCCGGGCCTCGCGTCCAGGGTCTGCGTGGCGTCCGTACAGGGCGCTCCGCCGTAGCAGCCCCGAACGCGGCCGCGAACATCGAGGCCGTCAGGCCTCCTTGGTGTTGATGTTGACGTCGATGACCGCGTTCTTGATGGCCGTCTCGACCGCGGCGACGATGGTCTCGGTGTCGGCGCCGGTGCCGACCTGCCCCGCGAGTGCGGTGATCGCGGCGGACTGGGCGGCCAGGGTCTTGTCCATGCGGCGGATGCGGGCCTGAACGTCCTTCAAGATGGACTGTGCCTGCCAGGTCGGATTCGTGCTGTGGTCCGCGGCGTCCGCCGGGCCGCCGATCGCATCGGTCTTCCACACGGCGTCGAAGATGTCCTTCTTGGTGATTCCTGCCATGGGGTCCTCCTCGTGGTCGGAGCCGGGGTTCCAGCTCGCGGGGTGCTTCAGCCGCTCGGCCACATCGGCGCGGAGCCCGGCCATGGTGAAGCCGCGGGGGTCGATCTTGTCGCTGGACCATTCCAGGTGGCCGATCACGGACTTCGCGGACCAGCCGTGCTTCCGGCAGAGCGCGGCCTGGACACGGACGATCGCGTCGTACTGGGCCTTGGGCCAGGGGTCCTTGCCGTCGCCGAGGTTCTCGCACTCCCACCCGTAGAACCTGCTGTTGCCGTCGACACCGTTGCTGTTGCCGCGGGTCGGTGGGGTCGGGCGGGTGCCGTAGGACTCGGATACGACCTGCTCCAGCACGCGAGGGTCGCCACCGCCCGCGTGATTGGCGCGGCCCCAGCCGACCATGTGCACACGGCCGTCCTTCGCGATCATCCCGTGGCACAGCGGTCCCGGCAGGGCTGCGTAGCCGTCCCGGACCATGGCCACGGTGGACGCGGTGCCCTTGGTGACCGTGTGGTGCACGATCGACCCGTTGACCGGTCCCCATGCCCCCTTCGAATTGCGGTTGTGCGTACGCCAGTTGCCGACCTCCACCACACGAACGCCCTCGGCGCGGAGGGCGGTGAGGACGGCAGCGGCTGTCAACGGAGTGGCCATTTATGCCTCCTGGTCACTGAGGGGAGGCAGGACGGCCCGGAAAGCCGTCCTGCCGGTGCTGATCAGCGCGAGTGCGGCGCAGGAGATGAGACAGGGATGCGTGTGAGCGATCTCGTCCTTCATCGGCTCGCACTTCCCTCCGCCCGCCGTCTTGAAGTCACGCCAGGCGTCGTGCAGTTGCTCGGCAGTCGCGCCTCGCCCCACGGCGGAGACGGACAGGATCTCCTGTGACGGTCTGCCAGGCGCGTTTCGCCTCATGGGCGACACGGGCGATCCCTTCGTTTCTGGCCATGACATTCCCCTCCAGCCTGCGTTGTACACAATGTTACGGAACCTCCCCTCGAAGCCGCTCGGCCCCCGTCGGTCTCCTCCACCAGACATCCTCAGCCCGGTACCAGGAACCGCCGAGCTGCACGTCGGCCTCGGCATGCACGCAACCGCCGGCCGTTCGCGGGCAGAACTGCCCGGTCGGGTCGAGGACGGCGAGCCGACGCGGACGGCGTCGTCGGCATCGACCTCGGTCACGGCGGCGCTCGTGACCCGTTCTCGATGGCCGCGGGCCTGGCCGTCGGCGAAGCCGCTGGTCCAGCAGAGGGTGTCGCAAAGTTCCCCCGACCGGCTCTCCGGACTCGCCGGTCAGGCGATCACAGGGTGGTCTGGGATGGCGCACCGCGACTGGAGCGGGCGCTGGACAAGTGCGGCCCGCGCCAAAAAGCCGGGCCCGGTTCACATCGAGAAGTGGAGAGCTCAATGCCTCACAGCGAGGGTCAGCGCGTCGAGTACCGGAACAACAACAACCAGACGTGCCAGGGCACGGTCCGGAACGTCCAGGGCCGCGGACAGAAAGCGATGTACACCATCGAGAACGAGCAGAACCGCCAGAAGGAAGAAGTCCCGGAAAGCCGGATCGAGCGGGATCTGTAGCAGCGACTCCGTCCCGACCCTACCCGGCCATGGGGCTGAGGCAGGGCACTGATATCGGGACGACGAGGGCTCCCGCGACTGAAGCACGGTCCGGTTGCGGGAGCCCTCGCAGCATTCGGCGACGGGGCCTGCACGGTGACTCCCGAAGCAGTTGACAAACGACTCCCCTCCTCATGCACAAAGCCGACATGGCCTGTGCACAAAGCCGACATGGCCTGATGCGAACGGTTGCCCCTCCGTCCCCCGCATGGGGTCAGAGACGTGGCAGAGCCGGGCGCCCCGCCCGCGCCCCGGCCGCCACCGGCCTTGGGTGGGTGGGTGTTCATTCTCTGTCCCTTCAGATCGAGCGGTGCACGATAGGGCCCAATAAGATTCTTTGTCCCCATATGAGAAAATGCCCTCTTGACGTGCATAAGTCAACGCCCATACCGTTTCGGCCGTTGGTGTCAACAGCGAACTGAGTGTATTCATCGGGAGGTATATCTCTATGCGTAAGCTCGTGCTCACCGGAGCCCTGTTCATGCGACTCACCCGCAAGGACCGACTGACCGCCCCGTATTCGTATTACTGATCGGCGCGGAAATTTGCTGCCGGGGTGTACGAGCGCTGCTCGCACACCCCGGTAATCCCGGAAAGGCGAAAGGCGGGGCGGGGTGGCAGGGAAAACGCTGGTGGACATACCGGGACCGACGGGCGACCGCGTGCTCGGAAATCTTCAAGAATTCAGCACCGATCCGCTCCGGTTTCTCACCGCATGCGCGAGGGAGTACGGGGACATCGTCCGCATCAGTCCGCGGAACGTCCTGCTCGCGAGCCCTGAGCACGTGGAACGCATGCTCGTCGACCGCAACGCCGATTTCGTCAAGCAAGGCCCCGAGACCCGGCGTGCGGGACGCAGGCAGAGCCTGCCGCTGTCCACCATGAGCGCTGACGGGGAGGACTGGAAGGCCAAGCGTCGGCGCATCCAGCCGGCCTTCGGCCGGGAACTGTCCGCGACGGCCGCCGCCGCCATGCGCGGGCAGGGTGAGCGGATGCTGGAGCAGTGGCGTCCGGGCCAGGTGCGGGACCTGCAGCAGGACGTGTCAGTGGTGACCCTGCGTCTGGTCACGGCTCTGATGTTCGGCGAGGAGTACACCGACTCGGAGGTCGCCGAAGTCGCCGGGATGGTAGTTCCGATCATGGAACTCTCCGCCTCACCGGTGGTGCTCCCCGAGTGGCTTCCCACCCGTCGCAAGCTGCAGATCCGCCGCAATCTCCGTCGGGTCGAACGGACTCTCGCCCGAGTCGCCGCCTCGGGCCGCGCAGCGGACCCGAAAGCCGCGCCCGTGCTGCACGCACTGCTCCACGGCACGCCGACGCCCACGTCGGCCGAGGTGAACGACGAACTGGCAACCCTGCTCATGGCCGGATACGAGACCACGAATGACGCCGTGGTGTGGGCCAGTGTCCTGCTCGCCCGAAATCCGGATGCGGCGGAGCGCGTGTACCGCGAAACGGAGAAAGCGCTCGCCGGGAATGCCACCGGGATGGCGCTCCTGGGCGAACTGCCGTACACCGACGCTGTTCTGCGGGAAAGCCTCCGGTTGTACTCACCGGTCTGGATGACCAGCCGGGACGCCCGTATCGATGTGAAGTTCTCGGACTACGTTGTTCCGGCCGGCACCACGGTTACGGTGAGTCAGTGGGTGAACCACCGCGACCCGCGGTACTGGAAGCAAGCCGGAGAATTCCGCCCGGAACGCTGGCTGGGGAAGGAGCCGACGGAAGTTCCACGCGGCTCCTACTTCCCCTTCGGACTCGGCCCGCGCACATGCTTCGGCGCCTCCCTCGCAGCAGTCGAGGCCGTCAGCCTGCTGGCCACTGTCTGGTCGCGCTTCCGCCTCCGCCTCGCGACCCCGGAGTCCGTCCGCCCTCGTCCAGCCCTCGCCCTGCAACCGCTGGACGCACGCTTCACGGTAGAGGCATGGTGATCGACGGGGATCTACAAGGCGAAGCGGGCCGCTCCCACACCAGTCGAATGGTGATCAGTTGATCGGTCGAGGCGGTGAGCCAGCCCGGGACCCGCTTGGCTGCATCAATAGTCATGCCCCACATGCGGTTTGCACCTGATGTGACTGGCCGCCAGGCAAGGGTCGGCCGCGCGGGACCGGCAGCTGATGGAGAACCGGGTCAGCCCCAGGGAGGAACGACGGGTGCGGCCGCGGACGCTGGGTAAGGCAGGCGCCATTGCGTCAGGCACTTCGGCGGCAACAGAAAGGCATCGAGTTTCCCCAGGTCCCCAGTGAGTAGGCGCCGTTGCCTACCTGGGCGATTCTTGAAGGAGGCCGTAGTTGCCGAGCCGCCACTTCGGGACCGCAACCCGTGTGACCTGACCCGGCTCCCGAGCAATGACGATCGGGGCGTCAGCGACGACGAGCCGAGCGACGACATGGAGTTCATGACTCCTGAAGAGGTCGCTGGTCTCGTCGAGTAAGACCTTGGCCGAGTCCTCGTCGTCGAAGCGCTCGGTCTGCCACCTATCGGACCGTGCGCCGCCGTCCTTCCACTTCACTTGGTAGCTGTGGATCTCCCCGGCCTGGTTCTTACGCGGAACGATGCTCGCCATGGCGGGAGACCAGCTCCGTTTTCCCACCGCTTTCCCAACCACCCTTTGAACCAGCCAAGATCCGGCAGTCTTCGCAGGTCGGAGTGCGAATACGCAGGAACGGCCGGTGCCCCCGCACAGTGGGCACCGGCCGTCTCTCTGCCGCCTGCTGTCGTGCTGTCCAAGGCGGATCACAGGCGACGCTGGTGGATCGGTTCGATCCGGTTCGCGGTCCTACAGGGCGAGGCCGGTGAGGACCAGCACGCGCTCGTAGGTGTAGTCGTCCATGGCGTAGCGGACGCCCTCGCGGCCGACGCCGGACTGCTTGGCGCCGCCGTACGGCATCTGGTCCGCGCGGTAGGAGGGGACGTCGCCGATGATCACGCCGCCGACCTCAAGGGCGCGGTGGGCGCGGAAGGCGGTCTGCAGGTCGTGCGTGAACACGCCTGCCTGCAGGCCGTACTTGGAGGAGTTGACCGCCGCGAACGCCTCGGCCTCGCCGTCCACCTTCTGCACGGAGAGCACCGGTCCGAAGACCTCCTCGCAGGAGAGGGTGACGCCGTCCGGGAGCTCGGCGAGCACGGTCGGGGCGTACGTGGCACCGTCCCGCTTGCCGCCGGTGAGGAGCTGGGCGCCGGCCTGCACGGCCTCGTCGACCCAGGACTCGACGCGCTTGGCGGCGTCCTCGCTGACCAGCGGGCCGACATCGGTGGCCGCGTCGGACGGGTCGCCGGTGACCTGGGCCTCGACGGCCGCGACGATCTTCGGGACGAGCCGGTCGTAGACCGAGGCGTCCGCGATGACGCGCTGCACGGAGATGCAGGACTGGCCGCCCTGGTAGTTGGAGAAGGTCGCGATGCGGTTCGCGGCCCAGTCCAGGTCCTGGTCGGAGGCGTAGTCGCCGAGGACGACCGCGGCGCCGTTGCCTCCGAGTTCCAGGGTGCAGTGCTTGCGCGGCACCGACTCCATGATCGAGTAGCCGACCGGGCCGGAACCGGTGAAGGAGATGACCGGCAGGCGCTCGTCCTGGACCAGGGCGGGCATCCGGTCGTTCGGGACCGTCAGCACGGACCACGAACCGGCCGGCAGGTCGGTCTCGGCCAGCAGCTCACCCAGGATCAGCGACGAGATCGGGGTGGCCGGGGCCGGCTTCAGGATGATCGGGGCACCGACGGCGATGGCCGGGGCCACCTTGTGGGCGCTCAGGTTCAGCGGGAAGTTGAACGGCGCGATGCCGAGGACCGTGCCGCGCGGGAAGCGTCGGGTCAGACCGAGACGGCCGGTGCCGCCCGCGTCGGTGTCGAGGCGCTGGGCGTCGCCGCCGTTGAAGCGACGGGCCTCCTCGGAGGCGAACCGGAACACGGAGACGGCACGGCCGACCTCACCACGGGCCCACTTGATGGGCTTGCCGTTCTCCGCGGAGATCAGCTGGGCGATCTCCTCGGTGCGCTCCACCAGACGCCGTACGACGTGGTCGAGTGCGGCGGCCCGGACGTGCGCCGGGGTCGCGGCGAACTCCTCGCGCACGGCGTGCGCGGCCGCGACGGCCTCCTCGATCTGCGCGTCGGTCGGCACGCTGACGGTGCCGACGAGACGGCCGTCCCAGGGGTTGGTGACGTCGAAGCTGTCCTCGCCGGTGGCCTGGCGGCCGGCGAGCCAGAAGGCGTGGGTGGAAGTCATGGCGGTCCGGCCCTTCGAAGTCGTGGGGTGTGCTGCCCCCACCGTAGGGCCGCACGGCCGACCTGGCGTTTGTCCGAGGTGGAGCAGAGCACGACGGGGACACGCCGCTTTGTCGGATGCGCCGACGGGATCGCGGGGGCGGGGCCGTGCGAGCAGCGGTTACGGCTCCGGCGTCGCGGGGGAGCCCGTGGCCTTCAGGGCCAGCCACAGCTCCATCCGGACGTCCGGATCGTCCAGTGAGCGGCCCAGGATCTCCTCCACGCGACGCATCCGGTAGCGCAGGGTGTGGCGGTGGACGCCCAGGTCCGCCGCGGCCGCGTCCCACTGGCCGTGGTGGGCGAGCCAGGCCCGCAGCGAGGCCACCAGGTCGCCGCGGCCCTTGGCGTCGTGCTCGTGCAGGGCGCGGAGCATTCCGTCGGCGAAGGCCCGCACGGCGTCGTCCGCGAGCAGCGGGAGCACCGAACCTGCCGCCAGCTCCTCGTGCTCGACCAGTGCCCTGCCCCGGCGGCGGGCCACCGACAAGGCCTGTTCGGCCTGCTTGTACGCGGCGGAGACGGCGATGGGGCCCACCGGTGCCGACAGGCCCACGACCACCTGTGCCTCCTCCTCCGCCGTCGCCGGTTCGCGCGCGGGCCGTGCCTCCCGGGCCTCCTGCGCCTGCGCGTATGCCACGCAGGCGGCAACCGCCGCTCCGCCGTCCGCGGCCAGGACGACGAGCCGCTCGCCCTCGTCCACGCTCAGCAGGGCCTCTCCGGTCCGGAAGGCCGCCGCTTCCATCGCCTCGCCCAGCGACGCGGTCGCCGAGGGGGCCGACGCCTCCGCGATGAGCAGCCGGAACGGGGCGTCGAGCAGCCCCCCGTACAGATCCCCGGCGACGGCCCGCGCGTGGTCGGGCTGGCCGGCGAGCAGCATGCGCAGCACCGCCGCGCCCAGCCGCTGCTCCGCGCCCTGCAGGGACCGGGAGCGGGCGGTGGTCAGGGTCAACAGGGCGACCGCCGAGTGCACGGCGTACCGCTCGGCGGTACCCAGTGCCGCGCCGGTGCCGACGGCCAGCGCGCCCCGGACGCGGCGGCCGGTGCCCAGGGACTGGAGCTCGACCCGGTCGTCGCTGTCGCCGACGACCACGCTGGCCGGGGCGGGACGTTCCCGCAGCCGCTCCACGTCGGGGGTGAGCCGGGCGGCCCGGCGCGCGGCCCACTCAGGGGCCACGGCGACGACCGCGCCGGAGGCGTCGTACAGCGCGGCCCAGCCGTCGACGTGCGTGGCGAGCCGGCAGAGGAGTTCGCCGGGGCCGTCGCCCGCGAGCGCGGCCTTCGTCAGCTCCCGCTGGGCCTCGAACCCCGCTGTCACCGCCCGGTACTGATCGGCGGCGATCGCCGACGACACGGCCTTGGCGATGGCGAGGAACGGCGTGCGACGCGGCACTTCGAGGAGCGGCAGTCCCTCTTCCTCGGCGGCGTCGATCAGCGCCTGCGGCACGTCCTCGTAGTTGACGCCGACGGCGAACCCCAGCCCGACGACTCCGGCCCCGGCCAGCCGCCGCACGTACCGGCGCATCGCCTCGGGATTCTCGGCGTCGAGGTTGGTGGCGGTGACCAGCAGGAGCTCACCGCCCTCCATGTACGGGACGGGGTCGGTCAGCTCGCTGGCGTGGGCCCAGCGCACGGGCGCGTCGAGCCGGTCCGCCCCCGCACGCACCGTGAGTTTGAGCGCCGAATGCTGGACGAGCGAGGCGAGAGTAGGGGGCATGGGGACCGTGGGACCTCAGAAGTCGATTTTCGCCGTCCCGTATGAACGACTCCTCTCGATTCTGCCAGGGCGGCAGGGTCCGGGGTAACCGCTCGCACGCCGCGGGCCCCGCCCCCGCACCGCTCAGCCGTTCAGGTCCACCAGCAGGGGCGGCGCGTGCTCCCCCCGTACGGTCGTCAGGGACAGCACCGCGTGTCCGGCCGGTACCCGGTGGGCCAGCTCGGAGGCCGACCAGCGTTCCCGTTCGACCTGCCGCACGGTCACCGCGTCGGTGGTGACCGCCTTGCCGGTGACCAGTTTGCGGAAGGCGTGGATGGCCCGCGTCATGGGCTGGTCGGCGAAGACCGTGCGCTGGGTGACATCGCGGGTCTCGACCCACTCCGTCCCCCAGGCCTCGGCGAACTTCTTCCCGTCCCACGTCGTGATCCCGGAGAACGCCATCCGGCAGCCGACCGCGCCGAGCAGCGCCGTGTGCAACTGCTCCGGCACGTCGTCGAGGGTGCGCAGGGTGAGTACGGCCCCGGCGTGGGCGGAGCGCAGCCGCTGGATTCCGCGGACGGTGTCGGGCGTCAGGGTGTGGGTCGCGTCGTCGAGGACCAGACAGGCGAACAGGGAACGGTCGGTACGGACCGCGGCGCTCGCCGTGAACTGGGCGAGGACGAGGCGCGCCAGCACCCGGGACGCCTCGGTGTGGCCGCGTTCGGGCAGATCGATACGGACCCGGAGCGGGTGTTCCAGGGCCCGCGGCGAGAAGGGACGGGTCTTGCCCGTGGTGTCGAAGAACTCCGCGAAGGCCGGCCGGTCGAGCAGTGCCACCCGGTCGGCCAGAGCGGGGCCCGGGTCGCCGGGCGCACCGGACTGGCGTGCGCGGGCATCCAGCTCGCGCAGCATGCCGGGGTGTCCGCTCACGTCGAGCGCCTCCCGCAGAGCGGTGAGGGCCTCGGGCACCCCGTCCAGGAGTTCCCGCAGTTCCGGTACGGAGGGGAAGCGTCCGTGGGCTGCCCGGAACGGGCCGAGGAGCTGGGCGAGGGCCGTGGCGGCGCGCCTGCTGTCCACCTCGGGAAGGTCGCCGACCAGGCCCTCGGCGAGGACGGTCGCGGCCTCGTCGGGGTCGCTGGTGCCGCCGTACAGGTCGAGGTCGTGGACGGAGGACGCGTCGCCGATCTTGATGACGACGTCGAAGCCCTGGTCGCCGCCGAGCCGGGTACCGGCCGCACACACGGCGACGACGGCGGCCTGTCCGGCGAGCGCCTGCAGTGCGAGGGCCTCGACGACGGGCCGGATCAGTGCCCGGCTCTTGCCCGCTCCGGGCGGCCCGACGGCGAGCAGGGAGGTGCCCAGCAGTCCGGGGTCGAGGGCGACGCCGCTGCCGCGGCGGGCGTACGGATTGCGTTCGCCGTCCTCGACGGCGCCGAGCCTGACCTGCTGGACCAGCAGATCGTGCCGGGCGGCGCGGACCGGGAGGTCGCGTGCGCCGGAGGGGTGGGCGCAGGCGGCGGAGCCGTTGCGCAGCACGGTGTCGGCGAAGGCGGAGAGCCGGGAGTGGTCGGCGCGCACGGAGGTCCAGGCGCGGCGGATACGGACGTAGTCGACGTCGTTCATCCGCCCGGACCGGGTCTCCTTGGCGAGCTCGGCGGCGACCCGCTGTTGTCCGGCGGCGCGCAGATCGGGCCATTCGGCCGGGTCGTCCTCGCCGCCCACCTCGACGGCGTCCGTTCCGCCGGGCGCGGTCGGCTTCGACGGGTCATGCTGTTCCCGGCCCGGTGCCGGCCGCGCGGGCCTGCGGGAGCGCCATGCCTCGGCCCAGCGTCCGAGCCTGGCGAACGGCCACACGATCACCAGGGTGAGCAGGACGTACAGTCCGTAGCTGATCACCGGGGACAGCGGCCGGTCGGGTCCCAGCCACGAGCCGGGAACCAGGCCGAAGGCCAGTCCCATCCCGGGCACCGTCCCGTTCCAGACGAGGATCCAGACCAGCAGCGCGCCGATCGCCGCGCCGCCCGCCCGCGCCGCGGCTCCCCTGGCCGCGACGCACCGTTCGAAGGCGGTCGGCCAGTTGCCCAGGCGGCCGAATCCGTAGACGAGGCCCCCGATGATCAGCAGGCGGTAGATGTCGAGCGCGCGGACAGCTCCACGCGTCTGCGGCCGGTCGTCGAACGGCCCCCACCAGTCGCCGGGGGTGAAGAGCTTCAGCGGAACCCGCCAGTACGGGATGTAGTTGTTGCGCAGGAGCGACCAGACGAGGACGCAGGCCAGCAGCGAGATCACCGCGCCGCTCACCAGCGCGCGGTCCGGGGGGCGCTCCTTCTCCTCGGCGGGCCGGGGGGTGTGGCCGAGCCGCCAGACACCGGGTTCCGCGGCGGGCCTCGGGGTGCGGAGCCAGTCCCCCAGGGAGGGGCCGGACGCCGGGGCGTATCCCGGCCTCGGGGGCAGTTCGGGCGGTGGCGGGCCGGCCGGGCGCGGCACCGGTGGACCGGAGCGGGTGCCGCGCGAGTCGTACGTGCCCTCGGTGTCCATGTGCTGTCCCTCGTCCCCTGACCAGCGCCGACCGGTAACTCCGGGCGCCTGCGCCCGAAGTCATCAATCTAGTGCCCCGTGCCACCCCGTCGGACGCGGTCCGGCGGGATGTCTTCGGCGCGCCCGGGGAGCCGTCGTCCCGTCCGCGCACCGCCGCGGCCCGGCCCCGAACCCCCTCGCTATGTCCGTGACGGACAACCGCGTCCGGCCACCACTCCCGAACGGAACATGCCGGACCCCGGGCCCCGCCCATAGCCTGCAGACAGAGAAGCGTCCGAAACACCCCACAGGAGCCCCTCATGACCGCAATTCCGCAGGAGCGCCGCGTCGTCACTGCCATTCCCGGCCCGAAGTCGGTGGAGCTGCAGGCCCGCCGCCTCTCGACGGTGGCCGCAGGTGTGGGCTCCACCCTGCCGGTGTTCACCGCCCGCGCCGGTGGCGGGATCATCGAGGACGTGGACGGCAACCGCCTGATCGACCTCGGTTCCGGCATCGCCGTGACCTCGGTCGGCGCCTCCGCCGAGGCCGTCGTACGCCGTGCGTCCGCGCAGCTCGCCGACTTCACCCACACCTGCTTCATGGTCACGCCGTACGAGGGGTACGTCGAGGTCTGTGAGCAGCTCGCCGAGCTGACGCCGGGCGACCACGCCAAGAAGTCCGCGCTGTTCAACTCGGGCGCCGAGGCCGTCGAGAACGCGGTGAAGATCGCCCGCATCTACACCAAGCGCTCCGCGGTCGTCGTCTTCGACCACGGCTACCACGGCCGCACCAACCTCACGATGGCGCTGACCGCCAAGAACATGCCGTACAAGCAGGGCTTCGGGCCGTTCGCGCCCGAGGTCTACCGGGTGCCGGTGGCGTACGGCTACCGCTGGCCGACCGGTGCCGAGAACGCCGGTGCGGAGGCGTCCGCCCAGGCCATCGACCAGATCACCAAGCAGATCGGCGCGGACAACGTCGCCGCGATCATCATCGAGCCGGTGCTCGGCGAGGGCGGCTTCATCGAGCCGGCCAAGGGCTTCCTCCCGGCGATCGCCCAGTTCGCCAAGGACAACGGCATCGTCTTCGTCGCCGACGAGATCCAGTCCGGCTTCTGCCGTACCGGCCAGTGGTTCGCCTGCGAGGACGAGGGCATCGTCCCGGACCTGATCACCACCGCCAAGGGCATCGCGGGCGGTCTCCCGCTCTCCGCCGTGACGGGCCGCGCCGAGATCATGGACGCCGCGCACTCCGGTGGCCTCGGTGGCACCTACGGCGGGAACCCGGTGGCCTGCGCGGGCGCGCTCGGCGCCATCGAGACGATGCGCGAGCGGAACCTGAACGCGAAGGCGAAGCGCATCGAGGAGGTCATGAAGGGCCGCCTCGCCGAGATGCAGGCGAAGCTGCCGAACGGCGATGTCATCGGTGACATCCGCGGCCGCGGCGCGATGATCGCGATCGAGCTGGTGAAGTCCGGCACGAAGGACCCGAACCCGGAGGCCACCGCCAAGCTCGCCAAGGCCTGCCACGCGGAGGGCGTGCTGGTCCTCACCTGCGGCACGTACGGCAACGTCCTGCGCTTCCTCCCGCCGCTGGTGATCGGCGAGGACCTGCTGAACGAGGCCCTCGACGTCATCGAGCAGGCTTTCGGCCAGATCTGATCTGTACGAACCCCCGGCGGTGGCGAAAGCCGCTCCGTCGGGGTTGCAGGGGGGTCGCGTGAGGGCCTGTGAAGAGTGTGTGGGGGGCCGATGGCGGGATCCGTTTCCGTCTGTCGGTCCCCCATCGGCTGACGTACGGTTTCTGCAGATGAGAGAAACACCCCGCCCGCAGGGGACTGCCGGCGACGCCGGGTCGGAGCTTTCCCAGCACCTTCCTGGCCGTGCCTTCGCGCACACCACTGGGGCCTTCGGCTCCGGAACTCCTCACCGATCGGATGGCCGCTCGCCCCAAACCCCCCGGGGCGCGCGGCAAACCGATCCGACCGGCCGCCCCGGAACCACCCCCCCTGTTCCCGGGCGGCCGGCTCTTCTCGTTTCTCTGGTGACGTCCTTCCTCGCTCTCTTCGCGCTCACCACCTGGCAGGTCGCGTCCGCCGGTCCACTGCGCGGCCTGGACGAGCGGATCGCACGTGCCGTCGTCGGACACGGCCCCGGCCGGCCGGCCGAACTCCTCGCCGATCTCGGCAATATGCAACTCGCGCTCCCGGTGCTGGGCTGCGCGATCGTCTGGGCCCTGGTGCGCGGAGCACGCCGTGAGCCGGTGCACGCGGCGCTCACCATGGCGACGGTGCCCCTGCTGGTCGTCCCGCTGAAGGACTGGATCGCCCGCCCGGGGCCGCTGACCGACGCCACCGGCTACTACCCGTCCGGCCACGCGGCGACGGCCGCGGTGGCGTACGGGACGGCGGCGCTGCTGGTCGCGCCGTATGTGCGCCGGTCGTGGATGATGCCCGTCGCCGCTGTCTCGCTGACGGCGGCGACGGGCATCGGTCTGGTGCTGCGCGGCTACCACTGGCCGCTGGACGTGCTGGGCAGTTGGTTCCTGTGCGGCCCGCTGCTCCTGCCGTGGGCCCTCAGCTGCCGAAGTAGGCGTCGAAGTTCCGCGCGAACTCCCCGTTGTTGAAGCGGTCCCAGTTGATCGACCACGTCATGAGTCCGCGCAGCCCGGGCCATGTCCCGTGGGTGGCGTACGAACCGCAGTCGGTCTTCTTCGTCAGGCAGTTCAGCGCCTTGGTCACCTCGGCGGGGGTGGTGTAGCCGTTGCCCGCCTGGGTGGAGGCCGGCAGGCCGATGGAGACCTGGTCGGGACGGAGCCCGGGGAAGATCCTGGTCTGGTCCCCGGCCACCGGGAATCCGGCGAGCAGCATGTCGGTCATGGCGATGTGGAAGTCCGCGCCGCCCATCGAGTGGTACTGGTTGTCCAGACCCATGATGGAGCCCGAGTTGTAGTCCTGGACGTGCAGCAGGGTCAGGTCGTCGCGCAGTGCGTGGATGACCGGGAGGTAGGCGCCGGCGCGGGGGTCCTGGCCGCCCCAGGGGCCCGAGCCGTAGTACTGGTGGCCGAGCTGCACGAAGAAGGTCTCGGGGGCCATGGTGAGGACGAACGTGTCGCCGTACTTGGCCTTGAGGGTCTTCACCGCGGAGATCAGGTTGACGATGACCGCAGTGGTGGGGTTCCGGAAGTCGGTGTCGCCGGTGTTCAGCGAGAGCGAGTGGCCCTCGAAGTCGATGTCGAGGCCGTCGAGACCGTACTCGTCGATGATCTTGCTGACCGAGGAGACGAAGGTGTCACGGGCGGTGGTGGAGGAGAGCTGCACCTGGCCGTTCTGGCCGCCGATGGAGATCAGCACCTTCTTGCCCGCGGCCTGCTTGGCCTTGATGGCCGCCTTGAACTCGGCCACGGACTCGACGTTCGGGCACTCCGTGACCGGGCAGAGCGAGAAGCGGATGTCGCCCGAGGTGACCGAGGTCGGTTCGCCGAAGGCGAGGTCGATGACGTCCCAGGAGTCGGGCACGTCCGCCATGCGCGTGTAGCCGGACCCGTTGGCGAAGCTGGAGTGCAGGTAGCCGACGAGTGCGTGCGCGGGCAGGCCGCCGCCGGTGCCGCCGCCCCCGCCCGCGGTGGTGGTGACCAGGACCGGGGCGGACTTGGCGGACTCACCGGCGGCGTTGGTCGCGGCGACCTGGAAGCTGTACGCGGTCGAGGCGGCCAGCCCCGTGACGGTCGCGGAGGTGCCGGTGAGCGAGAGGACCTTCGTGCCGCCCCGGTAGACGTTGTAGCCGGTGGCCCCCGAGGAACCGGTCCACGAGAGGTCGACCGAGGAGGCGGTGGCCGTGCCGGCCTTCAGCCCGGTGGGGACGGCGGGGAGCGCGACCGGGTCGCCGCCCGGTCCGACCAGGGTGACGTCGTCGGCGTAGTAGGCGGGGGTGCCGTACCAGCCGTGGGTGTGGACGGTGACGGAGGTGGTGGCAGGGCCGGTCCTGAACGTGGTGGTCAGCTGCTTCCAGTCGGCCGCCGACTGCGTCCAGGTGGACACGTCGGTCGTGCCGGTGCCGTCGGCGCCGAGGTAGACGTAACTGCCCTGCACCCAGGCGCTCAGCGTGTACGTGGAGTCCGGCTCGACCGTCACGGACTGGGCGCACTTGGCGTTGTCGCCGCCGGCCGGGGTCGCTTTCAGCGCCGAAGTTCCGCTGTGGGCGGGCGTACTGACGACGGCTCCGCTGCCGCTGCTGCAGCTCCAGCCGTCCAGGCCCGCCTCGAAGCCGCCGTTGCGCGCCAGATCGGAGTCCGCGGCGGCGGCGGCGGACGGTGCGGTGGCGGCGAGGCCGCCTGCGGCGAGCAGGGCGGCCGAGAAGGCGGCCAGAAATCCGGTAAATCGGGCGGGGGGTCCCGTGCGTTCCACAACGGCCTCCGTGCGTGGGGGAATTGAGCGCGGCGGCCACAACATGGTCCAGACCAATCAGGTTGTCAAGACCTCTGTCAGTGGCCCGGCCGCTCCCGGGTCCCGGTCCGCGTCGCCGCTCCCTGGCCGCGGTGCATCCGGCCGCGACGTCCGCCCACCGCCGGACCCGGCCGCCCTCGCTCTCGGCGTCCCCCGTTCCCGGCCCCGTCAGTCCCCGCGGATCTCGGCCCGTGCGGCCGCCGCCTCATGCATCGCGAGCTCCAGGAGCATGGCGTCGTTGAGCGTGCCGGAGCCGTCGGGCGGAATCAGCCAGCGCACCGCACCGGCGGCCTCCCGCCCGGGGTACGGCACCACGATCCAGGTCCCCTGTCCCGCTCCCCGTACGCCCGTGCCGACCCAGCGGGCGGCGGTGCCCGGGGGCACGAAGAAGCCCATGCGGGCTTCGGCCAGATCGGAGAGGACCGGTCCGGGCCGGTCGACGAGCCGGGTGAGCACATCGAGCGTGGAATGGCCCAGCTCCCCCGGGAGAATCAGTACGTCCCAGCGCCTGCCGGCGGGAAGGAGCGCGATCCCCCGGGGATCGCGCTCCCACTCCCCCCGGCAGGCGTCAGGGTCCGGTGCCACCGATGCGAGCCACTCGACTGCTGCTTTGGCCCCCGTGCCAGCCATGACCGGCCTCCTATCCCGTGTGAACCGGCCATGCGTTGCCGGTGCGTTCACACGGGAGAGCGGGGTGGCGGTGATCTATTACGCGACTTCGGGCCACCCGTCTGCGGTGACCCTGGTCACGTCGCGCCGGTCCGCGCTCAGCTGTCGAAGCCGAGCCCCAGCCGGTCCATCGTCCGCAGCCACAGGTTGCGGTGCCCGCCGTTGTCGTCCGCCCTGGCGAGGGACCTCTTGGTGAGTTCGATCCCGGCCCAGGCGAAGGGCTCCGGCGGGAAGGGCATCGGCTTGCTGCGGACCATTTCCAGAGTGGTTCGCTCATTCTTTTCGCCCGCCAGCAGATCGAGCATCACATCGGCCCCGAAACGGGTGGCTCCGACACCGAGCCCGGTGTATCCGGCGGCATAGGCGACCCGGCCCTGATGGGCCGTACCGAAGAATGCGGAAAAGCGGGAACAGGTGTCGATCGCCCCGCCCCAGGCATGGCTGAAACGGACCCCGGCAAGCTGCGGGAAGCAATCGAAGAACTGGCCCGCGAGCTTGAGGAAGGTCTCCGGACGCTGATCGAGATCGGCGCTCAGCCGGCCCCCGTACGGATAGATCGCGTCATAGCCGCCCCAGAGAATCCGGTTGTCGGCCGACATCCGGAAGTAGTGGAACTGATTGGCGCTGTCGCCCAGCCCCTGCCGGTTCTTCCAGCCGATCGAGGCGAGCTGGTCGGCGGTGAGCGGTTCGGTCATCAGCGCGTAGTCGTAGACCGGCACGGTGTACGGGCGTACCCGCTTGACCAGCGACGGAAAGATGTTCGTGCCGAGCGCGACACGGCGCGCGAAGACCCTCCCGTACGGCGTGCGGACCGCCATCGAGGTGGTGGACCTGGCCAGTTCGAGGCCCCGGGTGTGCTCGTACATCCGCACCCCGAGGTCGAGACAGGCCCGCTTCAGACCCCAGGCCAGCTTGGCGGGATGCAGCATGGCGACCCCGCGCCGGTCCCAGAGACCGCCCAGGAATGTGGGCGAGTCGACCTCGGCGCGCAGCGCGTCCCGGTCCAGGAATTCCAGCCCGGTGAAGCCGAGCTTTTCGGCCTCCTGGTGCCATTCCTGAAGCTCTTCGAGCTGATGCGGTTGGGTGGCGACATCGATTTCGCCGGTCCGCTCGAATTCGCAGTCGATGGAATAGCGGGCGACGGCGGCCTCGATGGCGTCGAGGTTCCGTTCGCCCAGCTCCTCCAGCTTCGCGATCTCGTCCGGCCAGCGCTCCAGACCGTTGGGCAGACCATGGGTGAGGGAAGCGGCACAGAATCCGCCGTTGCGGCCCGAGGCGGCCCAGCCCACCTCGTGCCCCTCGATCAGTACGACGTCCCGCTCCGGGTCGCGTTCCTTGGCGATCAGCGCGGTCCACAGCCCGCTGTAGCCGCCGCCGATGACGAGGAGATCGCAGTGCTCGTCGCCGGTGAGCGCGGGGAGCGCGTCGGGCTTGCCGGGGTCGTCCAGCCAGAACGAGACCGGCCTGGCGTCGGAGAGTGATCGTGCAGCAGTACGCATGGCAGCTGGGGCCATGGTTTCCAACTCCTTCAGGGCTTTCTAACGTGCGGTGTTCTTCCGCCGGTTCGCGATGAGCTGGCCGACGACAACCACCAGTACCGCAATGATGAACATCGCCGTACCGATGACGTTGATCTGCACGGGCGTGCCGCGCTGTGCCGATCCCCAGACGAACATGGGGAAGGTCACGGTGGAGCCCGCGTTGAAATTGGTGATGATGAAATCGTCGAAGGAGAGCGCGAAGGCCAACAGCGCTCCCGCCGCGATTCCGGGGGCGGCGATCGGCAGCGTCACCCGCAGGAAGGTCTGCACGGGGCCCGCGTACAGATCGCGGGCCGCCTCCTCCAGTCGCGGGTCCATCGACATCACCCGTGCCTTGACGGCCGTCACGACGAAGCTCAGGCAGAACATGATGTGCGCGATGAGGATCGTCCAGAAGCCCAGCTGTGCGCCCATGTTGAGGAAGAGCGTGAGCAGCGAGGCCGCCATGACGACCTCGGGCATCGCCATCGGCAGGAAGATCAGCGAGTTGATCGCGCCGCGCGCCCGGAAGCGGTAGCGGACCAGCGCGAAGGAGATCATCGTGCCGAGGACGGTCGCGCCGACGGTGGCCCAGGTGGCGATCTGCAGGGACAGGGAGAGCGAGCCGCACATGTCGGCGACGCCGCAGGGGTCCTTCCAGGCGTCCAGCGAGAAGTGCTGCCAGGCGTAGTTGAAACGCCCCTTCGGCTTGTTGAACGAGAACACCATCACGACGATGTTCGGAAGGATCATGTAGGCGAGGGTCAGCAGACCCGCGATGACGATCAGATTCCGGCGGATCCAGCGCAGTACGGGCATCAGACCAGGTCCTCCGTCCCGGAGCGGCGGATGTAGACGGTGACCATGATCAGGACGACCGCCATGAGGATGAAGGAGAGCGCGGCCGCCGTCGGATAGTCGAGGACGCGCAGGAACTGGGTCTGGATGACGCTGCCGACCATCTTGGTGTCGGTGGAGCCCAGCAGTTCCGCGTTGACGTAGTCGCCGCTGGCCGGGATGAACGTCAGCAGCGTTCCGGAGACGACGCCCGGCATCGAGAGCGGGAAGGTCACCTTGCGGAAGGTGGTGGCGGGTGTGGCGTACAGATCGCCGGCCGCCTCGTGCAGTCTGCCGTCGATACGCTCCAGCGAGGTGTAGAGCGGCAGGATCATGAACGGCAGGAAGTTGTACGTGAGACCGCAGACCACTGCCATCGGCGTGGCCAGGACCCGGTTCGACTCGGTCCAGCCCAGCCAGCTGGTGACGTCCAGGATGTGCAGGGTGTTCAGTACGTCGACGACCGCGCCGCCGTCCGCGAGGATCGTCTTCCAGGCGAGCGTACGGATCAGGAAGCTGGTGAAGAACGGCGCGATGACCAGCACGAGGACGACATTGCGCCAGCGCCCGGCCTTGAAGGCGATGAGGTACGCGAGCGGGTAGCCCAGCAGCAGGCACAGGATCGTGGCGGTGCCCGCGTACAGCAGGGACCGGATGAACTGCGGGTAGTAGTCCTTCAGCGCGTCCCAGTAGGTCTGGAAGTGCCAGGTGACCTCGAATCCCTTCTCCAGGGATCCGGTCTGTACGGAGGTCGACGCCTGGTAGACCAGCGGCAGCGCGAAGAAGACGACGAGCCACAGAATGCCGGGGAGCAGCAGCCAGTACGGGACGAGGCGCTTACGGGTGGAGGCCTTGCGGACCTTCAGCTCCGTGATGGGCGCGGGTGGCGCCTCCTTGGTGACGGTCACGCCGCGTCCTCCACCGTCTCCACACCGGCGTCGATGTCCTGGGCGGCGTCCAGGCCGAAGGTGTGTGCCGGGTTCCAGTGCAGGACGACCTCGGCACCGGCCGTGAATCCCGCGCGCCTCTCGACGTTCTGCTCGTACACCTGCAGCGCCTTGCCCGCCGGGCTCTCCACCACGTACTGCGTGGACACGCCGATGAAGCTGGAGTCGACGATCCGGCCGGTGACCCGGTTGCGGCCGTCGGCTATCGCGTCCGCCTCGTCGGCGTGCGCGAGCGAGATCTTCTCGGGGCGTACGCCGAGCAGCAGCTTGCCGCCGTTCGCGGTGGGGGCCGTACATCGCCCGGCGGGCAGCCGCAGCTTTCCGCCGCCGACCGTCACGACGACGTCCGTGTCCGCGGAGACGATCTCGCCCTCGATCAGGTTCGACGTGCCGAGGAAGTTGGCGACGAAGGTCGTCTTCGGGTTCTCGTACAGATCGGCGGGGGCGCCCAGCTGCTCGACCCGGCCCCCGTTCATCACCGCGACGGTGTCGGCCATGGTCATGGCCTCCTCCTGGTCGTGGGTGACATGGATGAACGTGATGCCGACCTCGGTCTGGATGCGCTTGAGCTCCAACTGCATCTGTCGGCGCAGCTTGAGGTCGAGGGCGCCGAGCGGCTCGTCGAGCAGGAGCACCTGCGGGTGGTTGATCAGGGCGCGGGCGACGGCGACGCGCTGCTGCTGGCCGCCGGAGAGCTGGTGCGGTTTGCGCTTGGCGAAGTCACCGAGCTGGACGAGCTCCAGCATCTCGTCGACCTGCTTCTTCACCGACTTGATCCCGCGTCGGCGCAGGCCGAAGGCGACGTTCTCGGTGATGTCGAGGTGCGGGAAGAGCGCATAGCTCTGGAAGACCGTGTTGACGGGCCGCTTGTACGGGGGCAGGTCGGTGATGTCCTGGCCGCCGAGCGAGACGGTGCCGGTGGTCGCCTCCTCCAGGCCCGCGATCATCCGCAGGGTGGTGGTCTTGCCGCAGCCCGACGCGCCGAGCAGCGCGAAGAAGGAGCCCTGCGGAACGGTGAGATCGAGCGGCTGGACGGCGGTGAAGGAGCCGTACGTCTTGCTGATCCCGGTGAGGCGGACGTCGCCGCCTGTCTGCTGCTGTGTCATGGGTCGCAGTCCCAGTGGTGTCAGGGGAGGTCGTGGAGGAAGGGCGAGGTGGTCAGGCGCCGATGAGCTTGGCGAACTTCTCTTCGTACGCCGTCTCCTCCTCGGCGGTCAGGGACCGGAAGGCTCGCGACTTGGCCGCCATCTGCTTGTCCGGAAGGATCAGGACGTTGTCGGCCATCGCCTGGTCGATCCTTGCCAGTTCGTCGCGGACGCCGTCGACCGGACAGACGAAGTTGATGTACGCGGCGAGCTTGGCGGCGACCGGCGGTTCGTAGTAGTAGTCGATGAGCTTCTCGGCGTTGCTCTTGTGCCGGGCCTTCACCGGGACGAGCAGGTTGTCGCTGGATATGACGTAACCGGCGGCCGGGATGGCGTACTTGATGTCCGGGTTGCCGGCCTGGAGCTGGATGATGTCGCCCGCCCAGGCGACGCAGGCGGCGATGTCGCCCTTGTCGAGGTCGGCCGTGTAGTCGTTGCCGGTGAAGCGCCGGATCTGGTTCTTGTCGACACCCTTCTGGAGCCGGCCGATCGCGGCGTCGTAGTCGGCATCGGTGAAGGAGCCCGGGTCCTTGCCCATGTCGAGCAGGGCCATCCCGATGGAGTCGCGCATCTCCGAGAGAAAGCTGACCCGCCCCTTGAGCTTCGGGTCGTCGAGCAGCTGGCTGACGGAATCGACCTTGCGGCCCCCGGTCGCCTTGGAGTTGTAGGCGATGACGGTGGGGATGCCCGCCCAGGGGTACGAGTGGGCACGGCCGGGGTCCCAGTCCGGGGAGCGGAACTGACCCGAGAGGTTGGCGTAGGCGTGCGGCAGGTTCGAGGAGTCGAGCTTCTGCGCCCAGCCGAGGCGGACGATGCGGGCGGCCAGCCAGTCGGTGACGCAGATGAGGTCGCGGCCGGTGTCCTGGCCGGCCGCGAGCTGCGGCTTGATCTTGCCGAAGAACTCGACGTTGTCGTTGATGTCCTCGGTGTACTTGACCTGGATCCCGGTGCGCTCGGTGAACGCCTCCAGGGTGGGCCGGTGCTTGCCGTCGTCGGTGACGTCCATGTACTCGGTCCAGTTGGAGAAGTTGATCTGCTTCTCCCGGGCCGAGTGGTCGTCCGAGGCCGCCGCGGCATCTCCCTCCCGCTTGGCGGGCGGGATGCCGCAGGCGCTCAGCGTGCCCAGCCCGCCGATCGCGAGCGCCCCCAGGCCGGAGGCGCGAAGCAGCGATCGACGGGTCAGGGCGCCCCGGCCACTGGTCAGGCTGCGCCGCATCGCGGCCAGCTGGGCCGCGGAGAGGCGCTCGGGCTCGTACTGCTCCATGCGCGTTGCCCTTTCGGGTGGGTGTGGCCGGGGGTCGGCCGGGTTATCGGTCCCCGAAGATCGTGCGGTGCCAGTCCTTGCGGGCGACCGCGGTGTTGTCGTACATGACGTGCTTGATCTGCGTGTACTCCTCGAAGGAGTACGACGACATGTCCTTGCCGAAGCCGCTGGCCTTGTATCCGCCGTGCGGCATCTCGCTGATGATCGGAATGTGGTCGTTGACCCAGACGCAGCCGGCCTTGATCTCCCGCGTGGCGCGGTTCGCCCGGTACAGATCGCGGCTCCAGGCGGAGGCGGCGAGTCCGTACGGGGTGTCGTTGGCGAGGCGGATGCCCTCGTCGTCGGTGTCGAAGGGCAGCACGACCAGGACCGGGCCGAAGATCTCCGACTGGACGATCTCACTGTCCTGGGCGGCTCCCGCGACCAGGGTCGGCCGGTAGTAGGCGCCGTTCGCCAGTTCGCCGCCGGGGGCCTCGCCGCCGGTCACGACGGTGGCGTAGGCGCGGGCCCGCTCGACGAATCCGGCGACCCGGTCCCGCTGGGCGTGGCTGATCAGCGGGCCGAGGTCGGTCGACGGGTCGAAGGGGTCGCCGAGCCGGACGGTCTCCATGAGCTCGGCGACGCCCTGCACGAAGGCGTCGTACAGCGGGCGCTGGACGTAGGCGCGGGTGGCGGCGGTGCAGTCCTGGCCGGTGTTGATGAGCGCTCCGGCGACCGCGCCGTGGACGGCGGCTTCGAGGTCGGCGTCGTCGAAGACCACGAAGGGGGCCTTGCCGCCGAGTTCGAGGTGGAGGCGCTTGACGGTGGAGGTGGCGATCTCCGCGACGCGCTTGCCGACGGCGGTGGAGCCGGTGAACGAGGTCATGACGACGTCCGGGTGGCCGACGAGGTGCTCGCCGGCGTCCTTGCCCGCACCGGTGACGATGTTGATCACACCGTCCGGGATGCCCGCCGCGGTGGCCGCCTGGGCGAACATCAGGGAGGTGAGCGGGGTGATCTCGGCGGGCTTCAGCACGATCGTGTTGCCGGCGGCGATGGCCGGGAGGACCTTCCAGGCGGCCATTTGGAGCGGGTAGTTCCAGGGCGCGATGGAGCCGATGACGCCGATCGCCTCACGGCGTACGTACGAGGTGTGGTCGCCGTCGTACTCGGCGGCCGACTTGCCCTCCAGATGACGGGCGGCGCCCGCGAAGAAGGAGGTGTTGTCGACGGTGCCGGGCACGTCGAACTCGGTGGAGAGCTTGATCGGCTTGCCGCACTGGAGGGACTCGACGTACGCGAAGTCGTCGACCTGCTCGGCGAGGACGGCGGCGAAGCGGTGCATCGCCTCGGCCCGCTCGGCGGGAGTCGCGCCCGACCAGCCGGGGAACGCCTCCCGTGCGGCGGCGACGGCCGCGTCGACGTCGGCGGTGCCCGCCAGCTCGTAGGTGTAGACGGTCTCGCCCGTGGCCGGGTCCACCACGTCGTGGTGACGTCCCGATGTACCGGACCGCAGCTTTCCGCCGATGTACTGTGCGCCGTCCGCGAAGCGGTCCCGCACCTGGATGCCGTTGCCCATGACGTTCTCCTCCGCCGCGTTCCCCGCAGTGCGGGGCGGCGTAGTCTCTGCTCGATTTGAGTGCCGATCCTGACAGAGGGGATCGACCCCAACAAGTGATTCCGTTGTTGCCTTTTGGTTACGCGACGGAATCCTTCGACCATGTGTCGCGTCGGCGCGGAATTCCCCGTACGGAGTGTCCGTGGCGGATGCCAGACTCGCGTGTCATGGAACACATGGACGATCTCCTGGCACGGACCGGGCGCGGCGAGAAGGTGAAGTACCTGCGCTTCTGGGGGCACCGCCCGCGGCCCGACGGCCGCATCGGTGCGAGTTGTCTCAGTCAGTGGTGGCCGGCTCCCTTCACGGTCGACGGCGTGACGTACGCATCGGCCGAGCACTGGATGATGGCCGCCAAGGCACGGCTCTTCGGCGACGCGGAGTCACAGGAGCGGGCGGTGTCGGCGAAGAGCCCGGCGCAGGCGAAGAAGGTGGGGCGGCTGGTCCGGGGTTTCGACGAGGCGGTGTGGGCGCGCGAGCGGTACGCCCTGGTGGTGGCCGGCAGCGTCCACAAGTTCGGCCACCACCCGGAGCTGCGGGAGTTCCTGCTGAACACCGGGGACCGGGTCCTGGTCGAGGCGAGCCCCATGGACCGGATCTGGGGCATAGGACTGGCGGCGGACGACCCGCGTGCGGAGAATCCGGCGACCTGGCGGGGGCTGAATCTGCTGGGCTTCGCGTTGATGGACGCGCGGGCGCAGCTGCGCGCCGCATGAGGCGGCCGGATGCCCGAGGGCCGGGTGGTCCGGACTCCGGACCACCCGGCCCTCGGGTGGGGACTGCTGTCGTCACCACAGCGTTCGATGCGGGACACCGAACGGTCTACGACGCGTAGGGCTCCTCGTAGACGGTCTGGTCGCCGGTCGTGCCGCCCTCCTCGAAGTTGCCGCTCGCCACGCCCCAGATCATGAGTGCGAGGAACGCCCCGCTGATGACGATGCCGATCGATCCGAGAATGATTCCGGCGAGCGCCATGCCGCCGTTGGTCGCCTCGTTCCGGCGGACCCGGCCGCGGCCGATGATGCCGAAGATCAGCGCGAGGACACCGAGAACGACCCCCAGGCCCCACATGCAGAACCCCGCGACGGCGATGATGCCGAGCACCATCGCGGCGATGCCGAGACCGTTCGCGGGCGCCGGCCCGCCCCATGACGTCTGGCCGTAGCCCGGGTATCCCGGGTAACCGCCGTACTGCGCGGCCGGTGCGGCCGGGTAGCCGTACTGCCCCGCGGCCGGCGGGACCGGCTGGCCCGGTCCGTTCGGTGCGACGGGCGGTGGCGGCACTTCTCCGGGGCCGAACGCGGGGCCCGGGCCGGGCACCGGCCCGGTCTGCTCCGGTGCGCCGAATCCCGGTGTCGCGGCCGGTGCGGGGCCGTCCCCGACGCCCGGCATCGACGTCACTGTCTGCTGATCGTGCACAGCGGGCGGCCGGGGATCGCCGGCCGGCTTCTCCAGTGGCACCCTGCTGTCCGGCGGAGCCCACGGATCGCGCGGCGCGGCCCCGCCCGCGGGCTGCTCTGTGTTGTCTGACATGGGCCTCCCCCATCGTGGTCCCGTCATGCTACGGCCCGTCCCCCCGCCGTCGGACCCGGCCTACGATGATCCCCGTCCGCTGCCCGGCCGACCGTGCCGGCACCCGCACCGCCCACGCCCAACGGAGAATCCGATGCCCGATCTGCACCCGTTCATCGCGGGGCTGCCCAAGGCCGAACTGCACGTCCACCATGTCGGCTCGGCCTCGCCGCGCATCGTCGCCGAGCTGGCCGCGCACCACCCCGACTCCAAGGTGCCCACCGACCCCGAGGCGCTGGCCGACTACTTCACCTTCACCGACTTCGGTCACTTCGTCGACGTGTACCTCTCCGTCGTGGACCTGATCCGCGCCCCGGAGGACGTCCGGCTGCTGACCTTCGAGGTCGCCCGTGACATGGCCCGGCAGAACATCCGTTACGCGGAGCTGACCGTCACCCCGTTCAGCTCGACCCGGCGCGGCATTCCGGAGCAGGGGTTCATGGAGGCGATAGAGGACGCCCGCAAGGCCGCCGAGGCCGAGCTCGGGGTCGTCCTGCGCTGGTGCTTCGACATACCCGGCGAGGCCGGACTCGAAGCGGCCGAGGAGACCACCCGGCTCGCCGTGAACCTGCGGCCCGAGGGGCTCGTCTCGTTCGGGCTCGGCGGTCCGGAGGTCGGCGTGGAGCGCCCGCAGTTCAAGCCCTACTTCGACCGGGCCATCGCCGAGGGCCTGCACTCCGTGCCGCACGCCGGGGAGACGACCGGGCCGCAGACCGTCTGGGACGCGCTGACCCATCTGCGCGCCGAGCGCATCGGCCACGGCACCAACTCCGTCCAGGACCCGAAGCTGTTGGCCCACCTCGCCGAGCACCGCATCCCGCTGGAGGTCTGCCCGACCTCGAACATCGCGACCCGCGCGGTGACCGACATCGAGCGGCACCCCGTCAAGGAGATGGTGGAAGCCGGGGTCCTGGTCACCATCAACAGCGACGATCCGCCGATGTTCGGCACGGACCTCAACAACGAGTACGGCGTGGCCGCCCGCCTCCTCGGTCTGGACGAGCGGGGTCTCGCGGCGCTGGCGAAGAACGCGGTCGAGGCGTCGTACCTCGACGCGGCCGGCAAGCGGACGCTGGCCGCCGAGATCGACACGTACACGACGAACTGGCTGGAACGCGCGGGCCGCTGACCCCGGTGGTGACAATGGCCCCATGGCCACCACTGTCACCGCCGTAGCCCACCGCGGGGATCCCTACCGTGTCCGCGAGAACACGCTCCCCTCGATCCGCTCCGCCCTCGAGCGGGGGGCGGACGCGGTCGAGGTCGATGTCCGGGTCACCCGCGACGGCGTGCCGGTGCTGTTGCACGACGCCACGCTGAAGCGGCTGTGGGGTCACGACCTGCGGCTCGACGGGCTGACCCACAAGGAGCTCGACGAGCTGACCGGGGGCGGTGTGCCCACACTGCGCGAGGCGTTGCTCGCCGCCGGGGCGCACCGCGTCATGGTCGATCTGCCCGAGTCCACCGACGACTCCGTGCGCAAGGCCGTCGGTGTGGTGCGCGAGTGCGGGGCCGGCGAGCGGGCGTACTACTGCGCGGGCGCCGATGCCATGCTGCGAGTGCGCGCCGTCGATCCTTCCGCCGAGATCGCGCTGACCTGGACGACGCTCGCGCCGCCGCGCGCCGTGCTGCTCGACGCGGTGAGGCCCCGGTGGCTGAACTACCGGTTCGGCCTGGTGGACCGGGAGCTGACGGACCGTCTCCACGCGGACGGGCTGCTGGTCTCGGTCTGGACCGTCGACACCAGGCGCACCATGCGCCGCCTCGTCCGCCGGGGCGTCGACTCGATCACCACCAACCGGGTCGACGCCCTGCGCGCGCTCCTCGGCAACTCCGGGGCCACCGGCCCCGCTTGATCGGTCCGGCATCATGGACCACGCCGCATCCTGCGTGATGCCGGACGCCCGGAGCCAGAGGAGCAAAGACGTGACCGAAGAGAGCACCACCCCCGTCCCCGACCGGATCCGTTCCGACATCGCCCACAACGCGCGGGTCTGGAACCACTGGCTCGGCGGCAAGGACAACTACCCCGTGGACCGTGCGGTCGGCGACCAGGTCACCGGCATGTATCCGAGCATCGGCGAAGTGGCGCGCGCCGACCGGGCGTTCCTGGGGCGGGCCGTCAGGTATCTGGCCGGGGAGGCCGGGATCGGCCAGTTCCTGGACATCGGCACCGGCCTGCCGACCGCCGACAACACGCACGAGGTCGCCCAGCACACCGCGCCCGACTCCCGCGTCGTGTACGTCGACAACGACCCGATCGTGCTGGCACACGCCCGCGCGCTGCTCACGAGCTCGCCCGAGGGCGCGACGGAGTACATCGACGCGGACGCCCGCCGCCCGCAGGAGATCCTGCGGGCCGTCGAGCCGACACTGGACCTGAGCAAGCCGGTCGCGGTCATGCTGCTCGGCATCCTCAACTTCGTCCTCGACACCGGCGAGGCACGGGACATCGTGCGGAAGCTGATGGACGCGATGCCGTCCGGCAGCTATCTGGTGCTGACCCATCCCACGCGGGAACTGGGCGGCGAGGGCAACGAGGCGGCGATGCGTTTCTGGAACGAGAACGCCACCCCTGCGATCACCGCGCGCAGCCGGTCCGAGTTCGCCTCGTTCCTGACCGGGCTCGAACTCGTGGAGCCGGGCATCGTGTCCTGCGCGCGCTGGCGCGCGGAGCCCGGCGCGGCGGAGGTCGCCCAGTTCGGCGCGGTGGCGCGGAAGCCGTAGTGGGCATACGGGGGATGTGGGGCCGCGCAGCATCGGTCCCCGGGCCGTCGACCTCACCGTCGCGCTGCTGGTGCAGGCCGCGGTGACCATGCCGTTCGTCGTCCCACGCGCACCGGAGCTGCCGGAAGCGACGTGGGCGGCGTACGGACTGACCACGCTGACCGTCCTGCCGCTGGTGGCCCGGCGGCGGGCGCCGGTCGCGGTCCTGCTCGCCGTGCTCGCAGCCGGTGGCCTGTACGAGTTCGCGCTGCCCGGGCCAGCCGCTTCCGTACTCCGGCCTCGTGGCCTTCTCCACGGTGGCCGAACTCTCCTCGCCGCTGAAGCGGCTCGCGATCGTGGTGCTCACGACCGTGTCGGTGGTGTTCTCGGTCGGACTCGAAAGCAGTGAGGCCCGGGAGCTGCTCTTCTCCCTCTTCGTGTTCGCCGCCGCCTACGCGTTCGGCCGGTTCACCGTGACGCGCGAGGCCTGTCTCAACGCGGTGGAGGACCGGGCCCGGCAACTGGAGCTGACGCACCGGATCGAGGCCGAGCAGGCGGCGGCCCGCGAACGGGCCAGGATCGCCCGGGAGATGCACGCCATCCTGTCGCACGCGGTGAGCCTGGTGATCGTGCAGGCGGAGGCGGGGCCGGTGGCGGTCCGTACCGCGCCGGAACGCGCCGAGGCGGCGTTCACGCTGCCCGGGGCATCGGTGCGCGAGTACGGCACGGGCGGCCCGGCCGCGTACAGCGCGGGTCTGTCGGTGATGAGGCTGGGCGGGCGCGAGGTGTGGGGCAAGACGGGTGGCCGGTGGGGCTACAACACGGCTGTCGCGGCCACCCGTGATCTCTCCCGGACCCTCGTCCACAGCGTCAACGCGACGAACGCGAAGGGCGAGGGCATGAACGCCACGGCGATGAACATCGTGGTGGCCGCCTTCGGCGCCCCGTCGGCCGGGTGACTCAGACCCCTGCCGCGGCCGCGGGTCCGACCACCGGGTCCGGCGTCCGCGGCAGTGCCTCCAGCCGCTTGATCATGCGTCGCACGAGGAACAGCGGGATCACCCCGAAGACCCCGAACGACATGTCGATGACGGACCACCAGAAGGGGATGCCGCGAATCGGCCCGCAGATCAGGGCGAGCGGGATGATCCCCGCGCAGGCGATCATGCCGAACTCGATGACCCAGATGTTGCGGACCGGGTCGCGGTAGGGGCCGTAGAAGGCGACCGCGATGACAAGGTGCGCGAAGGCCAGCCAGTCGGTGCCGTACAGCACGAAGGGATACTTCGCGTCGGCCTCGTCGAGACCGGCGCGGACCCGGGTGATCCACTCCATCAGCGCCGGGAAGTGCTCGGGAACCGGAGAGGCCGAGGACCTCAACAGGTCCTCGGCCCAGTGGAGTTCATGGACGAGCGGGAAGGCGGTCAGCCCGCTCAGCGCCAGACACACGACAAAGACGGCCAACCACACGCGTATGCGCCTCAGCAGGGCTCTTCGCTCGCTCATGTCCGCAGCGTACGCCCGTGTTCACCGGCGATGTGCGCCGCCTCGGTCGGCTCACAGACCGACGACGGCGTTCCACTTCTTCGCGAACTCGGTGCGCTCGTCGGACGTGATGTCGCGGGCGATCGCCAGGCGTCGCCGCATCGCGTCGTCGGGGAAGATCAACGGGTCCTCGGCGAGCGCGGCGGTCTCCTCGTCCTTGGAGGAGGCCAGCACCTCGCGGGCGGCCGGGACGGGGCAGACGTAGTTGACCCAGGTCGCCAGCTCCGCCGCCACCTCCGGCTCGTAGTAGTAGTCGACGAGCTTCTCGGCATTGCGCTTGTGGCGGGCGAGGTTGGGAATCATGAGCGATTCCGCCCAGAGCTCGGCGCCCTCCTCGGGCACCACGAACTCGATCTCCGGATTGTCGGCCTGGAGCTGGATGACGTCGCCGGAGTAGGCCTGGCAGGCGAGCACATCACCGGTCGACAGGTCCTTGATGTAGTCGTTGCCGGTGAAGCGGCGGATGTGCTTCGTCCTCACCAGCTTCTCCACCTGGTCGCACACGTGGTAGAAGTCGTCCCGCTTCCAGCGGGTGATGTCGACGCCGTTGCCCTGCATCAGAAGGGCGAAGGACTCGTCGAGCCCGGACAGCAGCGTCACCTTGCCGCGCAGGTCGTTCGCCCACAGGTCGCTCAGGTGCTTGATCTCGCGGCCGAGCTTCTTGCGGTTGTACGCGATGCCGGTGATCCCGGACTGCCAGGGCACGCTGTGCGTCCGGCCCTTGTCGAATGCGGGCGAACGCAGCTGCGGATCCAGGTACTTGGCGACGTTGGGCTGCTTGGCCCGGTCCATCTCCTGCACCCAGCCGAGCCGTACGAACCGGGCGGCCATCCAGTCGCTGATGACGATCAGGTCCCGGCCGGTCTCCTGGTGGTTCATCAGCGCCGGGCTGATCTTCCCGAAGAACTCGTCGTTGTCGTTGATCTCCTCGGTATAGGTGACGGAGATCCCGGTGCGCTTGCTGAACGCGTCGAGGGTGGGCCGCTTCGACGCGTTCTTGTCATCGGTGTCGATGTAGAGGGGCCAGTTCGCGAAGTGCAGGGAGTGGTCGCTCGCGGAGGTGTCGCGTCCGGCGCGGTCACCGGGCGCCACGTAGGCGGCGGGCACTCCGCAGCCGGCCAGCGTGACACCGGCTGCCGTGCCCCCGAAGGCGCGCAGCAGGGACCGGCGGGACATGGGGTTCTTCGGGGTTGCTCGCACGTGCGCAGGATGCCGGTCGGGCGACGTTGCGGGCAATGGACCAACCGTCCAGCGCCAGCCGCTCCGTCCGCACACCCTGTCGATGCCGCCGCGGGTTCCGGGACACGGGAACGGCCCCGGGAGCGAGCCCGGGGCCGTACGCGACAGCGGACCGAGGGTCAGTCCTCGATCGAGGTCATGACGTGCTTGACGCGGGTGTAGTCCTCGAAGCCGTACGCGGAGAGGTCCTTGCCGTAGCCGGACTTCTTGAATCCGCCGTGCGGCATCTCGGCGACGAGCGGGATGTGGGTGTTGATCCACACGCAGCCGAAGTCGAGGTTCTTGGACATCCGCATCGCCCGTGCGTGGTCCTTGGTCCACACCGAGGAGGCCAGGGCGTACTCGACGCCGTTGGCGTACTCCAGGGCCTGGGCCTCGTCCGTGAACTTCTGGACGGTGATGACCGGGCCGAAGACCTCGTTCTGGATGATCTCGTCGTCCTGCTTGAGACCGGAGACGACGGTCGGGGCGTAGAAGTAGCCCTTCTCGCCGACCCGGTGGCCGCCCGCCTCGACCTTGGCGTGGGCGGGGAGCCGCTCGATGAAGCCGCTGACCTGCTTCAGCTGGTTGGCGTTGTTGAGGGGGCCGTACAGGACGTCCTCATCGTCCGGCTGCCCCGTCTTCGTGTCGGCGGCGGCCTTGGCGAGGGCGGTGACGAACTCGTCGTGGATGGACTCGTGGACCAGGACCCGGGTCGCGGCCGTGCAGTCCTGGCCCGCGTTGAAGTAGCCCGCGACGGAGATGCCCTCGACGGCCTTGGCGATGTCGGTGTCCTCGAACACGACGACCGGGGCCTTGCCGCCGAGCTCCAGGTGGACCCGCTTGACGTCCTTGGCGGCGGACTCGGCGACCTGCATGCCGGCCCGTACCGAACCGGTGATGGAGGCCATCGCCGGGGTCGCGTGCTCGACCATCGCACGGCCGGTGTCGCGGTCGCCGCAGATGACGTTGAAGACGCCCTTGGGGAGGATCTGGCCGATGATCTCGGCGATCAGCACGGTCGACGCCGGGGTGGTGTCGGACGGCTTGATGACGACGGTGTTGCCCGCGGCGAGCGCCGGGGCGAACTTCCAGACGGCCATCATCATGGGGTAGTTCCACGGCGCGACCTGCGCGCAGACGCCGACCGGCTCGCGGCGGATGATGGAGGTGAGACCCTCCATGTACTCACCGGCCGAGCGGCCTTCGAGCATGCGCGCGGCGCCCGCGAAGAAGCGGATCTGGTCCACCATCGGCGGGATCTCTTCGGTGCGGGTCAGCTCGATCGGCTTGCCCGTGTTCTCCGACTCGGCGGCGATGAGGTCCTCGGCGCGCTCCTCGAAGGCGTCCGCGATCTTCAGCAGGGCCTTCTGGCGCTCGGCGGGCGTGGCGTCCCGCCAGGCGGGGAATGCGGCCGCGGCGGCGTCCATCGCGGCATCGACATCGGTCTGGCCGGAGAGCGGCGAGGTCGCGTAGACCTCTTCCGTCACCGGGTTGACCACGTCGATGGTCCGCCCGTCAGCGGCGTCCCGGAATTCTCCGTTGATGTAGTTGCGCAGACGGCGCACCTCGGTGGTCACAACCACCCCTCCTGTCGACACGTCCAGTGGATGAGATGACCAGCGTAGTCGCTCGGGTGTCGCTTTCGACATGCCTACCCGCCGTGAACTTCGGATTCAGTGAGATAAAGACCCTCAGACAACGAATTTCATCGATCTGGGGTTGCCAGACAGACGAGTCCCGGTGCAAAGTGGATGCGTGGCCAGTCGCAGCGCAGACTCCAGGACAGGGAACGGATCGTCCCCAGCGGTCGATGCCGTGTCCCTCGCAATCATCGAGCAGCTCCAGGAGGACGGGCGTCGTCCGTACGCCGCGATCGGCAAGGCCGTCGGCCTCTCCGAGGCGGCCGTGCGACAGCGCGTTCAGAAGCTGCTCGACCAGGGCGTGATGCAGATCGTCGCCGTCACGGACCCGCTCACCGTGGGATTCCGGCGTCAGGCGATGGTGGGCATCAATGTCGAGGGCGACCTCGATCCCGTCGCCGAGGCGCTGTCGGCCATGGCCGAATGCGAGTACGTGGTGATGACCGCGGGCTCCTTCGACCTGATGGTGGAGATCGTCTGCGAGGACGACGACCACCTGCTGGAAACGATCAACAAACGCATCCGGGCCATCCCCGGTGTGCGCTCCACCGAGAGCTTTGTGTACCTGAAGCTCAAGAAGCAGACCTATATGTGGGGAACCCGATAGCCGTGAGCAAGGACCTCAGCCGAACCGCGTACGACCACCTGTGGATGCATTTCACCCGCATGTCGGACTACGAGACCGCGCCCGTTCCCACCATCGTGCGTGGCGAGGGCACCTACATCTACGACGACGCAGGCAAGCGCTACCTCGACGGCCTGTCGGGCCTGTTCGTGGTCAACGCCGGTCACGGCCGTCACGAGCTCGCCGAGGCGGCGTACAAGCAGGGTCAGGAGCTGGGCTTCTTCCCGGTCTGGTCCTACGCCCACCCGAAGGCCGTGGAGCTGGCGGAGCGCCTCGCCGACTACGCGCCGGGCGACCTCAACAAGGTCTTCTTCACCACCGGTGGCGGCGAGGCCGTCGAGACCGCCTGGAAGCTGGCCAAGCAGTACTTCAAGCTCCAGGGCAAGCCGACCAAGTACAAGGTCATCTCGCGGGCGGTCGCCTACCACGGCACCCCGCAGGGCGCCCTGTCGATCACCGGCCTGCCGGCCCTGAAGGCCCCCTTCGAGCCGCTGGTCCCCGGCGCGCACAAGGTGCCGAACACCAACATCTACCGCGCCCCGATCCACGGCGACGACCCGGAGGCCTTCGGCCGCTGGGCCGCCGACCAGATCGAGCAGGAGATCCTCTTCGAGGGCCCGGAGACCGTCGCCGCGGTCTTCCTGGAGCCGGTGCAGAACGCCGGTGGCTGCTTCCCGCCGCCGCCCGGATACTTCCAGCGCGTGCGCGAGATCTGCGACAAGTACGACGTGCTGCTCGTCTCCGACGAGGTCATCTGCGCCTTCGGCCGTCTGGGCACGATGTTCGCCTGCGACAAGTTCGGCTACGTGCCGGACATGATCACCTGCGCCAAGGGCATGACCTCGGGCTACTCCCCGATCGGTGCCTGCATCGTCTCGGACCGCATCGCCGCGCCGTTCTACGAGGGTGACAACACCTTCCTGCACGGCTACACCTTCGGTGGACACCCGGTCTCCGCGGCGGTGGGTCTCGCCAACCTCGACATCTTCGAGCGCGAGGGCCTCAACCAGCACGTCCTGGACAACGAGAACGCCTTCTTCACGACGCTCCAGAAGCTGCTCGACCTGCCCATCGTCGGCGACGTCCGCGGCAACGGCTTCTTCTACGGCATCGAGCTGGTGAAGGACAAGGCCACCAAGGAGACCTTCACCGACGAGGAGACCGAGCGCGTCCTGTACGGCTTCCTCTCCAAGGCGCTCTACGACAACGGCCTGTACTGCCGGGCCGACGACCGCGGCGACCCGGTCGTCCAGCTCGCGCCGCCGCTGGTCTCGGACCAGTCGACGTTCGACGAGATCGAGGGCATTCTGCGGACCGTCCTCACCGAGGCGTGGACCAAGCTCTGACCGACGCTTCGACCGGCTGTCCGACCACGGATCGGGCATCCGGTCGACGGCCCGGCCGCCTGTCGGCGGACCGGGGGCCGTCCGGCCGCGGTCGGCCGGACGGCCCCCGGGGCCTGACCCTCGCTTGACCACCACATGACCGGCCTCCGCCGGTCGTTTCATACGGTCCACACGGCCCGGATGAGCCCATTCGAGTGGGAAGGGGCGCATCCGGGCCGTGTGCTGTGCCCACACCGCGGTTCGAATCCCTACGGTGCCGAGTGACCGATCGGCCCCCTCTTCGTTCCCCCGTACGGGGGACGGGAATTACGATCTGAACCGAGGTGTACGCCATGGTGGCCCCGCCGGACAACGACGTGATCTGGGCACGTTCCCTGCAGCACTCCCACAACGGCTCACCCGCGCTCGGCGGAGTCTCCGTGGGTGTCCGGGACGGCGAGATCCTCGCCGTGACCGGCCCCCGGGGCAGCGGCAAGACGACCCTGCTCCACTGCCTCTCGGGTCAACTGGTGCCCCAGCAGGGCGAGGTGTGGTTCAACAGCGTCCCCGTCCACACCATGGGCCCCCGGCTGCGCGAGCGGCTGCGCCGCGACAGGTTCGCCTGGATCGCCCCCGAGCCCCAGCTGGTGCCGGAGCTGAACACCTGGGAGAACGTCGCTCTTCCGCTGCTGCTGCGGGGCGCCTCGCACCGGGAGGCCAAGCGGACGGGCCTGGAGTGGCTGGAGCGGCTGGACATCGGCGGGTGCGCCAAACAGCGACCGCACACCCTGCCCCAGGGGCAGCGCCAGCGGATCGCCGTGGCCCGCGCGCTGGCCGCCTCACCGGCGGTGATCTTCGCCGACGAGCCGACCGCGACCCTGCACCGCACCGACCGGACCCATGTGCTGCGCACCCTCACCAGCGCGGCCCGTTCGCACGGCATCACCATCGTGCTGGCCACCCATGACGCGGAGGTCGCCGCCCTCGCCGACCGCACCGTCCCGCTGCTGGACGGCCGCCGCGTCGCCACCGTCGCCCTGCCCGCCGTATCCGATGCGGAGGGCCGTGCGGCGTGCTCGCTCTCCGTCTAGCCCGGGGCTCCCACCCACTGGTCCTGATGCGGCGGCTGCTGGTCGCGGCCGCCTCCGCCGGAGTCGGCTTCCTGCTGCTGTGCGCCCTGGGCTACGCGTCGGGGCACCCCGCACACTCCACCGGGGCCGTGCTGCGGCTGCTGTGGTGCTTCGTCCCGCTGGCCGCCACCGTGCAGTTCGCGGTCGCGGTGGCCCGTACGGACCCGAGTACCCGGCCGCGCACCGGACTGTCCGCCGTGGGCCTCGGACCGGTGAGACTCACCGTGCTCGCCGCGGTCTCCACCGCCGTCTCCTGCACCCTCGGGTCCATGGTGGCGCTGCTGCTCTTCCTGCATCTGCGCGGTGATCTGTCCGGGCTGCCGTTCGACGGCGCGGCGGCCGGGATGCTCGACGCGGACGCCCCGCTGCCGCTCGCGGCCGTGCTCGTGCTGCTGGCCCTGGTCCCGGTGGCCGCGGCGACGGCGAGCGGGCTGGCGCTGCGCGGCAGGCCGTTCGCAACGGCGGCCGGGGACGACGACGCCTTTGCGGAGACCCCACCGGAGGCCGAGCCGCCCGCTCCGGCCGCTCCCCCGACCGGGCTGCCCTGGGGGGTGGCGCTGACCGCGGCCGGTCTCGCCGTCGAGGCGTACATGAGCGGCGGCGAGGGGCGAAGCCTGCTCCCGCTCCCCGGCAGGCTGGACGCCACCCCGGCCGGAGTGCTGGCGGGGTGGACACTGACGGCGATCGGTCTGGCCATGGCCGGCCCCGGCCTGGCGTATCACTGCGGGCGGTTGCTGCAGGCGGTGCGCCCCGGTGCCGTGCGCCTGCTGGCGGGACGGGTGCTGATGGACGAGGCGCGCCGGATCGGCGGGCCGCTCGGGGTGGTCTGTGCGGTGCTCTCCGCGGTGATCGCCGCCTACGCGCTGTACGGAACGGGGCCGCGCCCCTTCGGTCCGCTCACGGCGCTCGGCGCGGTGCTCGTCCTCGGCTGTACGACGGCGACGCTGCTGACCTCGGCTCTGGAGGCGAGGCAGGACCGCACCCGGACGACGCGGGCGGTGCTGCGGCTCGGCGCCCCGGTCTCGGCCCTGCGGTTCGCGACGGCGCTGCGCGCCGCCGCCCTGCTGGTCGTCTTCGCCCCGCTGACCTGGCTGATCGCCGAGCTGGCGGCACTGCCGCTGACGGCCTGAGTCCACCGTCTCCCGGCACGTCGGCCGGGAGACAGTGGGACATCCGCACTGTTCAGAGCGAGGCCAACCGGGTCACGAGCGCGTCGAAGAAGGCGTCCCAGCCGTCCTCGGCCGCCGCGTACTGCTCGGCCGTGAGGTTGCCGCCGCGCTGCGTGAAGACCATTTCGGTGGACTTTCCGCCGCGGTCGGTGAAGGTGACGGTGACGGTCTCGCCCTCGACGTCGGCGGGCGCGGTGGCGTCCTTCAGCGTGAAAACCAGCCGCTCCGGGGCCACCACCTCTCGGTAGACCCCGTGGAAGGGCATCTCGGTACCCGGCACCACGATGACCAGGCTCCAGGCGCCGCCCGGCCGGACGTCCATCGACACCCGGTCGAGCGGGACCTCGGCGTCCCCGCCGTACCAGGCGGCGAAGTGCTCGGGTGTCGTCCAGGCCTCGAAGACCCGTTCCCGCGGGGCGTCGAGGACGCGGGTGATGTCGATGCCCTCGCGTGCTGACTCGGTCATTGTTCCCGTCCTTCCCGGAGTCCTTCCGGACCTTGCGCCTCTCCTCCCCCAGCTTGCACGCAGACCACTGCGCCGACCCGGCGCGCGCCGTCACCCCGGCGCGCTCCGGCAGTTCCGGACGCCGGGAAAGAGCGGGCCGGAGCGCCGGATGCGCCTCGGCCGGTCCAGTGAACGCAGCCACGGCCCGCGCCGGCCGCACGACCGGTCAGAGAACAGCGGGCAGGACGACGGTCTCCGCCGCGTCGAAGCCGACCCCCACCGTCGCGCCCTCCTCGGGCGCGTCCCGCAGCGCGCACTCCGCCTCCAGGACCGGACCGCCCGGCGGCGTCAGCCGTACGGCGACGTGGTTGCCTCGGAACGTACGCGTCCCGACCGTGCAGCGCAGCCCCTCGTCCGGGGCACCGATCCGGACCCCGGCGGGGCGCACCAGCAGGTCGCACGCCCCCTGCGGCGAGCCCTCGGCCACCGGGACCCGGCCCCACACCGTGTCGGCGGCCGTACCGGACACCGTCGCCTCCACCACGTTGTCGAAACCGAGGAACCGGGCGACGAAGGCGGACGCCGGCCGCTGCCAGACCTCCAGCGGGGTGCCCACCTGCGCGATCCGCCCATCGCGCATCACCACCACCCGGTCGGCCAGGGCGAACGCCTCGCCCTGGTCATGGGTGACGGCGAGCACCGTCGTGCCCAACCGCCCGAAGAGCGTCCGCAGTTCGACGACGAGCCGCTCGCGCAGGCCGCGGTCGAGCTGGCCGAGCGGCTCGTCCAGCATCAGCAGTTTCGGTCGCGGGGCGAGGGCCCGCGCGAGGGCCACTCGCTGCTGCTCACCGCCGGACAGCGCGGCGACGGCCCGGCGTTCCGCGCCGGGCAGGCCCACCAGGCCGAGGAGTTCCGCGACCCTGAGCTCCCGGTCCCGCCGCGACACCCCGCGCATCCGCAGCCCGAAGGCGACATTCGCACCGACGTCCCGGTGCGGGAACAGCTGGTGGTCCTGGAACATCAGGCCGAGACCACGCCGGTGCACCGGCACCCCGGCCTGGTCCGCGCCGTCCAGCAGCACCCGGCCGCCGTCCGGCGGACGCAGCCCGGCGACCACCCGCAGCAGGGTCGACTTGCCGCTGCCGCTCGGCCCCAGCACACAGACGATCTCGTGCTCGGCGACGTCGAGGTCCACCCTGTCGAGTGCCGCCCGCTCACCGAAGCGAACCGTGGCCGATTCCAGTGTCAGCATCCCTGGAACTCCCCGGATCGGTTGGTACGGATACGTTCGAGCAGCAGCAGCGAGACGGCGCAGACCACCATCAGAATGGTGCTCAGCGCCATCGCCTGGCCGTAGTTGAGCTCTCCGGCCCGCCCCAGCAGGCGGGCCACGGCGACCGGCAGCGTCGGGCGGTCGGGCCGCGCGATGAACACCGTCGCGCCGAACTCACCGAGCGACACGGCGAACGCGAAGCCGGCCGCGACCAGCAACGCCCGCCGCACCAAGGGCAGATCGACCTCCCGCCAGGCCCGCAGCGGGGACGCCCCGAGCACCGCCGCCGCCTCCCGCAGCCGGCCGTCCACCGCCCGCAGGACCGGCAGCATCGTCCGTACGACGAAGGGCACACCGACCAGCGCCTGGGCCAGTGGCACCAGGATCCATGAAGTCCGCAGGTCCAGCGGCGGCTTGTCCAGCGTGATCAGAAAGCCGAAGCCCACAGTGACCGCGGAGACCCCGAGCGGCAGCATCAGCAACGCGTCGAAGCCGCGGACGAGCCGCCCGGCGCGCCGGGTCAGCGCCGCGGCGGCGAGCCCGCCGATGAGCAGCGCGATGACCGTCGCGACCAGTGCGTACTGAGTCGAGTTCCAGATCGCTTCGAGCGGTGCGACCAGGAACGTACCGCCGCCCGCGTCCACGGACTGCAGGGCACGGTAGAAGTCCAGGCCATGGCCCCCGGGAGTATCGAGCGAGCGTTCCACCAGTACCCCGAGCGGCAGCAGTATCAGCAGCAGCACGGTCAGCAGCACCCCGCCGAGGAGCGACCACTGCCCGGCGCCGCGCGGCCTGCGGGCGGTCTGTGCCGGGTCGACCAGCTTCAGCGCGGTCTCCCTGCGCCGTACGGTCCACGCGTGCACGGCCAGGATCGCTCCGACGGCGGCGAACTGCACCAGTGTCAGTACGGCGGCCGTCGGCAGGGCGAGCAGTTGGGCGGTCTGCCGGTAGATCTCCACCTCCAGCGTGGCGTACCCCGGACCGCCGAGGATCTGCACGACCCCGAAGGAGGTGAAGGTGAAGAGGAAGACCATCAGCGCGGCGGCGGCCACGGCGGGTGCCAGGGCGGGCAGGGTGACCCGCCGCCAGGCGGCGAACCGTCCGGCGCCCAGCACCCGGGCGGCCTCCTCCTGCCGCGGGTCGAGCTGTGACCACAGCCCGCCCACGGTCCGTACGACCACGGCGTAGTTGAAGAAGACATGGGCGAGCAGAATCGCCCAGACCGTGGTGTCGAGCCGTACGCCCCAGAGCTGGTCGAGGAGCCCGCCGCGTCCCAGCAGCGCCAGGAAGGCCGTCCCGACGACGACGGTGGGCAGGACGAACGGAACGGTGACGACCGCCCGCAGCAGTTGTTTGCCGGGGAAGTCGAGACGGGCAAAGACATAGGCGCCGGGCAGTGCGATCAGCAGGGTCAGCGCGGTCGAGGCGAGCGCCTGCCAGGTGGTGAACCAGAGGACGTCACGAATGTCCGGCCGGGTCAGCACCTCGCCGATCCGGCCGAACTGCCAGACGCCGTCGACCTTCAGCCCGCGGCCGACGATGGCGGTGACGGGGTAGGCGAAGAACAGCGCGAAGAACGCGACGGGCACGGCCATCAGGCCGAGCCGCACCGCGCTCCCGCGCCACGCCTTCGCGCGCACCGGGTCCACGCGCCCGAAGCGGCCGCGCGGCTGCTCGCCACGCGTCCGCTGCTCGTCCTCCTCGGGCGCGCCCTTCCCGCCCGCGTCCGATCCGCGTACGGGAGTCTTCGCTACTTCACTACGAGCGAGGACCACGACTGGACCCACTGCTCACGGTTCTTGGAGATCCGATCAGGGGCGACAGTCGTCGGCCTGTCGACCGTCGCGCCGAACTTCGTGAAGAGCTCAGGCAGTTTCGCACCCTCGGTGACCGGGTTCACGAACATGTTGAGCGGCATGTCCTCCTGGAACCGCTTGCTGATCAGGAAGTCCAGCAGGGCCTTGCCGCCCGCCTCGTTCTTCGCACCGTTCAGCAGACCGGCGAACTCGATCTGACGGAAGCAGGTCCCGGTGGCGACGCCTGTGGGGGCCTCGGCCGGCTGCGGCTTCGCGTAGAGCACCTCGACGGGCGGGCTGGAGGCGTACGAGACGACCAGCGGCCGGTCGGCCTTGGCCTTCCGGCCGCCCGCGGAGCCGGAGAACTCCTCGTTGTAGGCCTGCTCCCAGCCGTCGACGACCTTGACGCCGTTGCTCTTCAGCTTCTTCCAGTAGTCCTGGTAGCCCTTGTCGCCGTAAGTGGCGACGGTGCCGAGGAGGAAGCCGAGGCCGGGCGAGGAGGTCGCGGCGTTCTCGGTGACGAGGAGGTTCTTGTAGGCAGGCTTCGCCAGGTCGTCGAAGGACCGCGGCGGTGCCAGCTTCTTGTCGGCGAAGTACTTCTTGTCGTAGTTGACGCAGATGTCGCCGGTGTCGATCGGGGTGACCCGGTGCTCGGCGCCGTCCAGCCGCGTGTCGGCCGCCACCCGGTCGATGCCCTTCGCCTCGTACGGCGTGAAGAGCCCGCTGTCCAGGGCACGCGAGAGCAGGGTGTTGTCGACGCCGAAGAACACATCGCCGCGCGGGGAACCCTTGGTCAGGATCTCCTGGTTGAGCGCGACACCGGCGTCGCCGCTCTTCAGCACCTTGACGGTGTAGCCGGTCTCCTTGGTGAACTCCTTCAGCACGTCCGGGGAGGCATTGAAGGAGTCATGGCTGACGAGCGTCACGGTCTTCGAGCCGGAGCCCTTCGTGCCCCCGGAACCGGAGGCGGACTTGTCGGAACTCCCGCATCCGGCCAGCGCCGTGACGCCGAGCGCGGCAGCGGCAGCGGTCGCCGCGAGCTGCTTGGTTCTGCGTGTCGTGCTCATTGTGGATTCCTCCTGGGTTTTGGCCAGGAAGAGACGCGGCCCCGCCCGCGCAATGCGGGCAGGGCGCAACAGCATGAGTTGATGACCGAACTTCCTACCCGGAATGACCCGGGCGAGGTTCAGAGGGTCTGCGGACGACCTGTCCTCGGTGCCGCACTCTCAGCGCTGTGGCGCTCCCCTGTCGGAATATGAAGTTGATTTCAGGCCCAGGTTACACGGGCCGTCCAGGCCTCAGCGCTCGGCCGCCGCCAGCTGTCCACAGGCTCCGTCGATCTCCTGGCCGCGGGTGTCCCGCACCGTCACCGGCACCCCGTGGGCCGCGATCGCCTCGACGAAGGCCTTCTCGTCCTCGGGCCGCGAGGCGGTCCACTTGGAGCCCGGCGTCGGGTTCAGCGGGATCAGATTGACGTGCACCCGCTTGCCCTTGAGAAGCCGGCCGAGCAGATCACCGCGCCACGCCTGGTCGTTGATGTCCCGGATCAACGCATACTCGATGGAAACGCGGCGGCCGGACTTCTCCGCGTACTCCCACGCCGCGTCCAGCACCTCGCGCACCTTCCACCGCGTGTTCACGGGGACGAGCGTGTCGCGCAGTTCGTCGTCCGGCGCGTGCAGGGACACGGCGAGACGGCACTTGAAACCCTCGTCGGCGAAGCGCAGCATCGCAGGCACCAGACCCACGGTGGAGACGGTGATCCCGCGCTGCGAGAGCCCCAGGCCGTCCGGCTCCGGGTCGGTCAGCCGACGGATCGCGCCGACCACCCGGTTGTAGTTGGCGAGCGGCTCGCCCATGCCCATGAAGACGATGTTGGAGAGCCGTGCCGCGCCTCCGGGGACCTCCCCGTCGCGCAGGGCCCGCATGCCGTCCACGATCTGGTGAACGATCTCGGCGGTCGACAGATTGCGGTCGAGACCGGCCTGTCCCGTCGCGCAGAACGGGCAGTTCATCCCGCATCCCGCCTGGGACGAGATGCACATCGTCACCCGCTCCGGGTAGCGCATCAGGACGGACTCGACGAGCGTCCCGTCGTGCAGCTTCCACAGCGTCTTACGGGTGGTGTCGTCGTCACAGCTGATGTGGCGGACCACGGACATCAGGTCGGGGAACATCGCCTCGGCGAGCTTGTCCCGCGAACCGGCCGGGATGTTGGTCCACTCGGCCGGGTCGTGCGCGTACCGCGCGAAGTAGTGCTGCGAGAGCTGCTGGGCGCGGAACGGCTTCTCGCCGATCGCGGCGACCGCTTCCTTGCGCTCGGCGGGCGTGAGGTCGGCGAGGTGCCGCGGCGGCTTCTTGGCTCCGCGGGGCGCGACGAAAGTGAGTTCTCCGGGCTTAGGCATGGTCCATCCAGTGTCGCAGACGCGACGATGAGGGCCCGCCGCCCTGTGGACGACGGACCCTCACGTGTGAATGCCCAGGTCAGGACGGTGGATCTCGCAGATCAGCCGGAACCCACGAACAGCACCAGCAGCAGCCAGACCACCGGGGCGGTCGGCAGCAGCGAGTCCAGCCGGTCCATGATGCCGCCGTGCCCCGGCAGCAGCGTGCCCATGTCCTTGATGCCGAGGTCCCGCTTGATCATCGACTCGCCCAGGTCACCGAGGGTGGCGCTGACCGCGACCGCGAGCCCCAGCAGCAGTCCCTGCCACCAGGAACCGCCGTCGATCAGGAACTGCATGCACAGCGCCCCGGCGACCATCGCGAAGGCGATGGCCCCGAACAGCCCCTCGCGGGTCTTTCCGGGGCTGATGCGCGGCGCGAGCTTGTGCTTCCCGAAGCGCCAGCCGACGGCGTACGCGCCCGTGTCGCTGACCACGGTCAGCAGCAGGAAGGTGAGCACCCGCTGCGGCCCGTCGTCCGCGGTCAGGAGCATCGCGACGAAGGTCGCCAGGAACGGCACGTAGAACGCGGCGAACACACCGGCCGTGACGTCCTTGAGGTAGCCCTCCGGCGGCTCGGTCATCCGCCAGACGAGCACCGCGAGCGCGGTCAGCGCCATCGCCACCCAGGCACCCTCGGCGCCCCGGCCGTATCCGGCCACCACCATCGCCGCGCCACCGACCGCAAGCGGAACGAGCGGCGCCTTGATGCCCTTGCGCTCCTCCAGCCGTGAGGTGAGCTCCCAGAGCCCCACGACGACGGCGACGGCGATCACACCGACGAAGACGGCCTTCACGATGAACAGCGAGGCGACGATGATGGCACCGAGCCCCACACCGACGCCTATGGCGGCTCGCAGATCACGGCCCGCACGTTTCTTCTGCGGGGGCGGTGGCGCGGTGGGCATGGGCTCCTGCGGCTTCTCGTCACGGAACAGGGGGCCACCGCTCCGGCGTGCGGCCCCCTGGCCCCGGTCATCAGGGTCGTCAGCGTCTCTACCTGCGTCGGGGACGTCCGGCACGATGGGCATGGGCCGAGTCTGCTGGGCGTCATGCACATCGTATGCAGGACCCGCCGGGGCGGCCTGCATCTCGGGCGCACCCCAGCGGCCGGCTCCCTGTGGGGCGCCCCGGGAAGAGTCGTTCATCAGACTTCGAGCAGCTCGGCTTCCTTGTGCTTGAGCAGCTCGTCGACCTGTGCGACGTACTTCGCGGTGGTGTCGTCGAGCTCCTTCTCCGCGCGACGCACCTCGTCCTCGCCGGACTCCTTGTCCTTGACCAGCTTGTCGAGGGTCTCCTTGGCCTTGCGGCGCACGGCCCGGATGGAGATCTTCGAGTCCTCGGCCTTCGACTTCGCGACCTTGATGTAGTCGCGACGACGCTCCTCGGTAAGGTCCGGGAAGGTGACCCGGATGATATTGCCGTCGTTGCTCGGGTTGACGCCCAGGTCCGAGTCACGGATGGCCTGCTCGATGTTGCGCAGCGCGCTCTTGTCGAACGGCGTCACGACGGCCATGCGCGGCTCGGGCACCGAGAACGAGGCGAGCTGGTTGATCGGGGTCAGCGCGCCGTAGTAGTCGGCGACGATCTTGTTGAACATCGCCGGGTGCGCACGGCCGGTACGGATCGCGGCGAAGTCCTCCTTCGCGACGACGACGGCCTTCTCCATCTTCTCCTCGGCCTCAAGGAGGGTTTCTTCGATCACCACGTGCTCCTGCGTGTCTGAGTGGGCCCGGCTGCTCGGGCCCGGCGGGTCCTGCGTCGCGTCCTCACCTGCACGGTGTCCGACCGGCAGGCCGTTGTCCATCCTTCGGGACCTGTACCGGGGTGTTCCCGGCAGGCCCCGGACCCTCCCGTCGCTTCCCGAGAAGGTCCCCCGGTTCTCAGGTCCGGGTGCCCTGGTCACTCACGAGCGTGCCGATCTTCTCACCCTTGACCGCACGGGCGATATTGCCCGTCGCGGTCAGCTCGAAGACGAGGATCGGCAGCTGGTTGTCGCGGCAGAGCGTGATGGCGGTGGCGTCGGCGATCTTGAGATCGCGGGCGAGCACCTCGCTGTACTCGAGCGCGTCGAACTTCACCGCGTCGGGGTTGGTCTTCGGGTCGGAGTCGTAGACCCCGTCCACCCCGTTCTTGCCCATCAGCAGCCCCTGGGCGTCGATCTCCAGGGCTCGCTGGGCGGCAGTGGTGTCGGTGGAGAAGTACGGCATCCCCATACCGGCGCCGAAGATGACGACGCGGCCCTTCTCCAGGTGGCGCACGGCGCGCAGCGGGATGTACGGCTCCGCGACCTGCCCCATGGTGATGGCGGTCTGGACGCGTGAGTCGATGCCTTCCTTCTCCAGGAAGTCCTGGAGAGCCAGGCAGTTCATGACCGTGCCGAGCATGCCCATGTAGTCGGACCGGGCCCGGTCCATGCCGCGCTGCTGGAGCTCGGCACCGCGGAAGAAGTTGCCGCCGCCGATGACGACCGCGATTTCCGCACCGTCGCGGACGACTGCCGCGATTTCCCGGGCGATGGCGTGCACGACGTCGGGGTCGACACCGAGACCCCCGCCGCCGGCGAACGCCTCTCCGGACAGCTTCAGCATGAAGCGTCCGGGCACCTTGCCGTCGTCGCGCTTGTGGTCACCTTTTGCGGCGTCCGCGCCCTTGTTCATGGAGATTCTCCTCGTACACATACGAAGAAGGCCATTGCCGATGGGTCTGGTGTTCCCCTGCGGCAATGGCCTCCTCGTCAGATCTGCGGTCGTACGGCATGTGTGCGGCCGACGACTGCACTAGACCCTATCGGGGTCCACCGTTGTTCGCGGACAGACTCAGATGCCGACCTTGATGCGCGAGAAGCGCTTCAGGGTGACACCGGCCTCGTCCAGAACCTTCTGGACAGACTTCTTGTTGTCCTTGGCGAACGCCTGCTCCAGGACGACGACCTCCTTGAAGAAGCCGTTGACGCGACCCTCGACGATCTTCGGAAGGGCGGCCTCGGGCTTGCCCTCCTCGCGAGAGGTGGCCTCGGCGACACGACGCTCGTTCTCGACCGTCTCGGCCGGGACCTCGTCGCGGTTGAGGTACTTCGGGGCGAAGGCGGCGATGTGCTGCGCGACGTCCTTGGCGACCTCGGCGTTCTCCTTGTCGAGCTCGACCAGAACACCGACCTGCGGCGGGAGGTCGGGCATCGTGCGGTGCATGTACGCAGCCACGTAACCACCGGTGAACTGCGCGAAGCGGTCCAGAACGATCTTCTCACCGAGGTTGGCGTTGGCCTCGTCGACGTACGCCTGGACGGTCTTGCCGGCCTCGATCTCGGAGGCGAGCAGCGCGGCCAGGTCGGCCGGCGAGGTCGCGGCGACGTGGGCGGCGAGCGTGTTGGCGACGGTCTGGAACTTCTCGCCCTTGGCGACGAAGTCCGTCTCGCACTTCAGCTCGAGCAGAACGCCGGAGGTCTTGTCCTCGGAGATGAGGGAGACGACGGCACCGTTCTCGGCAGAACGGCCCTCGCGCTTGGCGACGCCCTTCTGACCCTTGATACGGAGCTCCTCGACGGCCTTGTCGACGTTGCCGTCGGCCTCGTCGAGCGCCTTCTTGCAGTCCATCATGCCGGCGCCGGTCAGCTCGCGGAGCTTCTTGACGTCAGCGGCGGTGTAGTTCGCCATGAGTCTGTGTTTCTCTCTCGAAGTCTGAAAGATCTACGGGTGAACGGCGGGGGCGGTGCTTGTGGCACCGGCCCCCGCCGTCATCAGCCGTGACGGATGTCAGGCCTGCTCGGCGTCCGCAGCCGGGGCCTCGGCAACGGCCTCGGCAGCGGCCTCGGCCGGCTTCTCGGCGTCCGCGGCCTTCTCGGTCTCGGCGGAGGACTGCACCTCGGCGTCGGCCTTCTTGTCGCCCTCGAGCAGGTCGCGCTCCCACTCGGCGAGCGGCTCACCGGCGGCCTTCTCGCCCGGCTTCGAGTCACCGGTGGCGGCACCGGAACGGGCGATGAGGCCCTCGGCGACGGCGTCGGCGATCACGCGGGTGAGCAGGGTGACGGAGCGGATCGCGTCGTCGTTGCCCGGAATCTTGTAGTCGACCTCGTCGGGGTCACAGTTGGTGTCGAGGATCGCGACGACCGGGATGTGGAGCTTGCGCGCCTCACCGACGGCGATGTGCTCCTTCTTGGTGTCGACGATCCAGACGGCGCTCGGCACCTTCTGCATCTCGCGGATACCACCGAGGGTCTTCTCCAGCTTGGCCTTCTCGCGGGAGAGGACCAGGAGCTCCTTCTTGGTGAGGCCGGAGGCGGCCACGTCCTCGAAGTCGATGAGCTCGAGCTCCTTCAGACGCTGAAGGCGCTTGTAGACGGTGGAGAAGTTGGTGAGCATGCCACCGAGCCAACGCTGGTTGACGTACGGCATGCCGACGCGCGTCGCCTGCTCGGCGATGGCCTCCTGGGCCTGCTTCTTGGTACCGACGAACATGATGGAGCCGCCGTGGGCGACGGTCTCCTTGACGAACTCGTAGGCGCGGTCGATGTACGACAGCGACTGGAGCAGGTCGATGATGTAGATGCCGTTGCGCTCGGTGAAGATGAAGCGCTTCATCTTCGGGTTCCAGCGACGGGTCTGGTGACCGAAGTGGACGCCGCTTTCCAGCAGCTCCCGCATCGTGACGACGGCCATGGCCGTACTCCTTGAGGTGCTCGGTTGTCGCGACCGCAGGATTGCTGTCGCGCCTGACGCCCCGACGCGCCGTGCCACGAGGGACCGAGGAGCGCGGCCACCGTCCGCAGAGAGGGAGGTGGCGGGGCGTGCGAAGTCGACCCGGTGACCCGGATCGCCATAGGAAGTGTACGGGACGGGTCGGGTGCAGGGTGACGGCGCTGTCCACAACCGGTCGGTAGTCCACAGATCCGGTTCATGATCCCCGCGATTGCGTGCGGCGCGGGACGGTTCTGGCATGCGATGCACAACCGATCCGACCGTGCCCCGCCTCGGGCACGGACTGCGCCTTCGTGCAGCCGAGGCCGCCGCGCTCGTGGTGGTCGCCCTTCTCGCGGTGCTGTGCGGCACGCGGGTCGTGGCAGCCGAGGCGCCTCCACCGACGCCGGCTCCCTCACCCGTGCCCGTGCCCGCACCCGTACCGGTGCCGGTGCCCCGGCCGGACGGTGCGCGGTCGTGGCCGCTCGCCGGGCGACCCGCGGTCGTACGGGGGTGGGAGCCGCCCGCCGACACCTATGGGCGGGGCCACCGCGGGGTCGATCTCGCCGCGAGGCCGGGCACGCAGGTGCTCGCCGCGGCCTCGGGGCGGGTCTCTTTCGCAGGACGTGTGGCGGGGCGCGGAGTGGTCGCGGTCGAAGTCGCCGGGACCGGCGATCCGCCGCTGCGGACCACGTACGAGCCGGTACGCGCACTGGTCGCGAAGGACGAGCGGGTGACGGCGGGACAGGTCGTGGCGATCGTGGAGGCGGGCCCCTTCCACTGCACGTCGGGCTGTCTGCACTGGGGGCTGCGGCGCGGCGACACGTATCTGGATCCGCTCTCGTTGCTGCCGCCCGCGCTGCTGCGGCGGGGTCCGTCCCGGCTACTGCCGGTGTTCGGCGTACCGGAGACCCGGCCCTCCACCGACGGGGCCGGGAACGGACTCGCCGTCTCCGGCGCTCTGCCCGTCGTCGCCGCGGCAGGGCGCCGACGTCAGTCCCGCGCGCCTCGCACGCCTCGCAGGACCATGGCCACGGCGGTGTCCGCGATCACGGCCGGCCCCTCCGCCACGCCGAGTTCGATACGCCGGACCGCGGCGTCCACCGAGCCCTGCAGCAGCATCGCCGCCAGCCTCGGCTGTTCATGGCCGAGATCGCCGAGCGCCTCGACGATCATGGCGATCAACCCGCCGTGTGCGGCCCTGATCTTCTCGCGTGCGCCCGCGTCCAGTTCGCTCGCCGAGATCGCGACGACCGCTCGATGGCGGCGGTCCCCGACGAGGTCCAGCTGCCGGCGCACATAGGCCTCGATCTTGCCCTCGGGCGTGGTGGCCTGCTCCATCGCGTTCTCGACCTCGGCCGCCCAGACGGGGAAGTCGACGGCGCAGAGCTCTTCGACGACGGCCGCCCGGGAGCGGAAGTACTCGTAGACGGAGGACCGGGCGAGGCCCGTGCGTTCGGCAAGGGCGGGGAAGGTCAACGCCTCCGTACCGCCCTCGGACAGCAGGGAGCGGGCGGCGTCCAGGAGGGCGCCGCGCTGCATGGTCCGGTGCTCGGCCACCGAGGCCGCTCGAATCCTGGGCACGCGTCCACTCTACGGCGACCCGTGTTCGAGAGGAGGCGTACGGCTCCGATCGATGGCCGAAGCGGACCGCGCCCGCGTCGGGCGCCCGTGGTCTCAGCGCCCCGCGTCGGCCAGTTTCGCGCGCAGTTGCAGCACCGATTTGGTGTGGATCTGGCTCACGCGGCTCTCGGTGACCCCGAGGACATTGCCGATCTCGGCGAGAGTGAGGCCCTCGTAGTAGTAGAGCGTGACGACCGTCTTCTCGCGTTCCGGAAGCGTGTTGATCGCACGGGCGAGCAGCCGTCTGAGCTCACGGTCCTCGGCGACCTCCACCGGATCGTCGGCGGCGGTGTCCTCCAGCGTGTCCATCAGGCTCAGCCGGTCGCCGCCCTCGCCGCCGACGTGCAGCAGTTCCTCCAGCGCCACCACGTTCGCCAGCGACAACTGGCTGAAAACCGCGTGCAGTTCCTCCAACGCGATGCCCATCTCCGCAGCCACCTCCGGCTCGGAAGGGGTGCGCCGCAGCTGGGCCTCCAGCGTGGCGTAGGCACGCTCCACCGCCCGCGCCTTCTGGCGCACCGAGCGCGGGATCCAGTCCAGCGCACGGAGTTCGTCGATCATCGCGCCCCGGATACGGGTGATCGCGTACGTCTCGAACTTGATCGCGCGCTCGATGTCGAACTTCTCGATCGCGTCGATCAGTCCGAACACCCCCGAGGAGACGAAGTCCGCCTGCTCGACGTTGGAGGGCAGGCCCACGCTCACCCGGCCCGCGACGTACTTCACCAACGGCGAGTAGTGCAGGATCAACTGCTCCCGCAGCCGCTCGTCGCCGGTGGACTTGTATGAACGCCACAACTCGTCGAGCGAGGAGGGGGCGGCGGGACGCACAGTGCCACGCGCAGCCGGTGGTACTGCCGCGCGGTCAGACCCGGAGGTGTGCTGGGGCATGTGGTGCCTTGAGCCGTTCTGCCGTGAAGTGCTGGAGGACTTGTGTGTGAGTCGGATTCCTTGTGAGCGTAGCGTGACTGAGGCGTCGCGGTCCGCGCAGGACGGCGGATCGGCGCTGTGCGATCCCGGCCGGTCGGACACGACTGGGGTCCGGGACCGCCGCCTCGCGCGTCGGCCCCGGAGGCGTCACCGAAGGATCCGCCGAGGTCATCGGCATCACCTTTTCACCCGAATGCTCCAGGTCAAGTACCGCCTCGCCGCGCGTCGCCATTGCATGTCGGTCGCGGCGTCAACCGCCATCCGTCGCCATCGCGTTCGACGAACCCCAGTGAGTGCAGTTCGTACAGCCTGCCGAGCGCTTCGTCGGCGCCGGTTCCCGCGGCGCGGGCCACGTCCCGCCCGCTGGCGGCGCCGCGGGACGGCAACGCGTCGAGGACCCTGGCGGAGACCGCGTCCAGCAGGTCCCTGGGGTGGACGGGGCCGTGTCTGGGCGGAGCCAACTCACCGATGTCCCCCACCAGCTCGGCGACTTCCGCGGCATCCGTCACCAGGACGCCCTCCCCCCGGAGGAGCTCATGGACCCCTGCCGACAGTCCGCTGGTGGCAGGGCCCGGCACCCCCATGGTGAACCGGCCGAGCTGCTGCGCGCAGCGCGCGGTGACCAGAGAACCGCTGCGGTACTGGGCCTCGACCACGACCGTCCCGCGCGTCAACGCGGCGATGACCCGGTTCCGAAGAACGAATCTGCTGCGGGTCGGATGATCGGATGGTGGCAATTCACCGATGACGAGCCCCTGTTCCGCCATCCGCCCGATCAGCTCGGCGTGTCCCCGCGGATAGGCGACGTCCACCCCGCAGGCGAGGACCGCCATCGTCGCCCCTCCGACCGCGAGCGCCCCACGATGGGCGGCCCCGTCCACCCCGAACGCCGCCCCCGACACGACGACCCACCCCAGCTCGGCGAGCCCGGAGCCGAGACTCGCCGCCATATGGGAGCCGTACGGTGTGCAGGCGCGGGCGCCGACCACGGCGACCGAGCGCAGCGCCCAGAGCCGCAGATCGCGCGGCCCCCGCACCCAGAGGCCGATCGGCCTGCTGTCCCCCAGGTCGTCGAGCTGACTGGGCCACTCCAGCTCGCCGGGACAGACGAACCGACCGCCGAGCGCGGCGACCGTCGCCAGGTCCCGTTCGGGATCGACGTTCTCGGCCCGCAACCGGTATCCGTCGAGACGTTTCGGCGTCATCCGGCTCAGTTGCTCCGCGGTCCCGTCCCTGGTGGTGATCCGCCGTATCAGTTCGACGGCGCCGCACTCGCGCAGCCAGCGTCCGCCCCGCTCGTCCCCCGGTTCCATGACGCGGGTCAGTGCGGCCCGTGCCACCCGTTCCCGATCGCTCACCGCCGCTCCCGGCCGGCTCGGGGACCCCGGCACCGTGCCGTGCTCCGAGCGCCGCCCGGGAAGGTCTCCCGGCTCCTGCTCCCGGCCGCTGTCGGCGCGGGGCGTCATGACACCCCGGCATTCGTCGCGGCGCCCCGTGGAATCCCGGTCCGCAGTTCCAGTGCCACCGCGATGTCGCAGGCTTCCGGACGGTCGGCGCCGCGCAGATCGGCGACCGTCCACGCGACCCTGAGCACCCGGTCCAGGCCGCGCGCGGTGAGCAGGCCCCGCTCCATGTCCCGCTCGGCCGCCATGAGCGCGCCCGGTGCCGCGGCCAGCCTGGTGCGCAGCTCATGGCCGGGCACCTCGCTGTTGGTCGTCCACGCGGTGCCGGCCAGCCGGTCCGCGGCCCGCGCCCTGGCCTCCCGGACCCGGGCCGCCACCGTGGCCGTCGACTCTCCCCTGCCGCCCTGCCCCATCAGGTCACGACGCCCGACCGGGTCGACGCCCACCCGGAGATCCACCCGGTCGAGCAACGGCCCGGAGAGCCTCGCCTGGTAACGCCTGACCGTCGAGGGCGGGCAATCGCAACCGGCGCCACTGAGGGTGTGTCGTCCGCACGGGCAGGGATTGGCGGCGAGGACCATCAGGAACCTGGCGGGCAGCCGCACCACCCCGGCGCTGCGGGCCACCACCACGTGCCCCGACTCCAGCGGCTGGCGCAGCGCGTCGAGCGCCCGCACGGAGAATTCCGGCGCCTCGTCCAGAAAGAGAATCCCCCGGTGCGCCAGGGAGACCGCACCGGGCCGCGGCAGCCCGTTGCCCCCGCCGACCAGGGACTGCATCGTCGCCGAGTGGTGCGGTGCGCAGTACGGCGCCCGGGTGATCAGCGGTTCCCCGGGCGGCAGAATGCCCGCCACCGAGTGCACCGCGGTGACCTCCAGCGACTCCTTCCTGGTCAGCGTCGGCAGGATCGCCGACAACCGCTCGGCCAGCATGGTCTTACCGGCGCCCGGCGGTCCGGAGAGCAGCAGGTGGTGACCGCCCGCCGCGGCGACCTCCAGTGCCTTGCGCGGCCGTTCCTGCCCCGCCACGTCCGCCAGGTCCGGCGGGCTGCCATCACCGGTTCCGGCCCCCCGGGCGAGCCCGGTGCCCATACCCGCGCCGGGCACCATCAGCCCGGCCAGCATGGCGTCGGGCCGCCCCTCGTCGCAGGACACCCGCTCGTCCGGCACCGGCTCGTCGCAGAGGACCGCGATCAGTTGCCGCAGGCTCCGCACCCCGAGCACCGAGACCCCGGGCACCAGCGCCGCCTCCTCCGCGGTCTGCTCGGCCACGACGACCTGGCGGTACCCGGCCTCCGCCGCGGCGAGCACGGCGGGCAGCACGCCGCGCACCGGCCGCACTCGGCCGTCGAGCCCGAGCTCACCGATCATCACCACATCGGCGATGGCCGCCGGATCGATCCGCTCGGCGGCACCCAGCACCGCACAGGCGACCGCGAGATCGAAACCGGAGCCGCTCTTCGGCACGGAGGCGGGCGACAGCCCCACCGTGAGCTTCTTCTGCGGCCACTCGGCCCCGGAGTTCACGACCGCGGCCCTGACCCGGTCCCGGCTCTCCACCAGACTCTTGTCCGGCAGCCCCACCAGGGTGAACGCGGCGACCCCCGCCTCCAGGTCCGCCTGGACCTCCACCACCACACCCTCGACGCCGACGAGCGCCACCGAACACGCCCGCGCGAACCCCATCAGGCCACCCCGCGCGCATGCTCGGCGACGGGCGCTCCTCGCCTGGGCAGCAGCACGCCGACCAGATCGATCCGCACCCCGCCGGGTGGCGGGCCGCCGTGCCCGTGGAGCCAGATCCCGGCCAGCCTGCGCAGCCGCTCCGCCTTGACCGGTGTGACGGCCGCCATCGGATGCTCGAAGGCACCCGCCCTCCGGGTCTTCACCTCGCAGACCACGAGTGTGTCGCCGTCCATCGCGACGATGTCGATCTCACCGGCGCGACAGCGCCAGTTCCGTTCCAGTACGGACAGGCCCGCGTCGGTCAGCAGCCGCGCCGCCAGATCCTCGCCGTACCGCCCGAGTGCCCCCCGTGCGTTCATATCGGCACCACCTCCGGGACCGACTCTGGCGTGTTCGGTCCCAGCCGGTGGATCTTGGTGGACAAGTCCGCGATTGTGGATAAGCCAGCCACCCGGAAGTGGGAATCACCCCCTGGAATACGGGGCTCAGCCGCCCGGAAGTTCGAGATCGCTCTTGTTGAGCTCCTCGATGTTGACGTCCTTGAACGTCAACACCCGTACCTGCTTGACGAAGCGTGCGGGCCGGTACATGTCCCAGACCCAGGCGTCCGCCATGGATACTTCGAAGAACACCTCGCCCTGAACCGAGTGCACCTGCATCTCGTAGTCGTTGGTGAGGTAGAAGCGCCGTTCGGTCTCGATCACGTATTTGAACAGACCGACGACATCTCGGTACTCCCGGTAGAGCTTCAGCTCCATCTCGGTCTCGTACTTTTCGAGGTCCTCGGCGCTCATTGGCATGTTCCCCTTCAGCCGTGCGTGCCCCCATTGTGCGCCAGACCCGGGCACCCCCGGGCGCTTAGGCGATTTCGGGGGCCAGAACCATTGGCGTACACGGAGGCCCCTCGGCGAGCAGCGTGCGCAGCAGCTCGGCGAGCCTGGTCGGGTACACCGTCTCACGCGCCGCCGACAGTTCGGCGGAGGTCCACCACCTCAGACCCGCGACGCTGCGCTGCTCCAGCCCGGTCAGCCCGCGTGTGTCGGTGGCGGTCTGCGTCGTACGTGCCAGGTAGTACCACTCGTCCTGGTCCCAGCGGCGGCCGTCGAACGGGAACGAGCACATCCGTTGCCAGAGCAGCGGGCCCAGCTCGACGTCCGTGATCCCGGTTTCCTCCGCGAGTTCGCGCAACGCGGCCTGCTCCCGGGTCTCGTCGCCCTCCAGACCGCCACCGGGGGTGAACCACCAGGTGCTTGCAGGGTGCTCCGGTTCGAACCCGTGCATCAGGAGAATGCGGTCGTCGGGGTCCAGCAGCACCACACGGGCAACCTTCCGTTTCTCAGTGCGCACCGGCGGTCACCCGTTCACTCTTCTTCCGTGCCGACCGCGTGGACCATGCCTTGAGCGGACCGTACGCCGCTCCGCCGAGGATGAGCACCGCACCCACCGCCACGGCACCGAGCTGCAGCCGCAGCGGTCCGGGCGACGACACCCCGCCGGGGAGGGAGGCGAAGGCCTGCGGTCGCCCGACCATGCCGTTCAGCGGCCAGGCGACGGCGTCCACCCTGGCCTGTACCGCGCTGCGCGGCACGGACCCCTGTCCCGGGTCGTCCAGATGGACCCGCGAGTCCAGCGAAGCACTGCGTTCGTCCCCGAGCAGGAAGAGCTGTCCCTTGGGCACATCCGCCGTGAAGTCGCTCACCGAGGCGAGGTTCTTCGTGTGCAGATACGGTTCCTCAATGGGTTCGCCGTTGACCTCGAGGCGGCCCTTGTCGCAGCAGGCGATCGTGTCGCCGCCGATTCCCACCACCCGCTTCACCATCGGCATGTCGCCCCACGTCGGATCGGTGAAGACCAACACGTCGCCGCGGCGCACCTCGCTGCCGTCGATCCGCTCCGCGAGCACCCGGTCACCGGCGTGCACCGTCGGTGTCATCGACTCGGTCGGCACGGTGTACGGCTTGTACGCCACGGCCGCCCAGGCGAAGCCGCCGAGGAAGAGCACACAGCCGACGGCCACGGCCAGCCCCGACAGCCTGCTGCCGAGCCGACCGTGGCCGTCACCCGTACGTCCTGTTCCACTCATCCCAGCGTCCCCCACCTCGGAGATCGACAATCGCTGATCCGAGTCGGCACCCTACCCGGCGGTACGTCCGCTGGTCAGCCTCTTGCGACGCCACATCACGAGGGGCACCGCACCGGCTACACCGAGTGCTCCGGGGGCCAGACCCATCGCCGCGTTGATCCCCGGCTGGTCGAAGGTCTTCGGGACCGGCAGGGTCGCCCAGCGGTTGATCGGCCACGCCACGACGACGGCCCGGCCGACGACCTCCTTGTTGGAGACCGTGCCGCCACCCGGCAGCCCCTGGTGGTAGCGGGAGTCGAGGGAGTTCTGGCGGTGGTCGCCCATCACCCAGATGCGCCCCTCTGGCACGTTGATCGGCCCGAACGGCTCGTCATTGCAGGGCGTGTTCCCCGGGAAGATGAACGACGTGTCGTCCAGCGCCTTGCCGTTGACCACGACCGGGCCGTCCTTCTTGCACTCCACCGTGTCGCCGCCGACCGCGATGACCCGCTTGATCAGGTCCTTCTCCTCGGCGGACGGCATCAGTCCGATGAAGCTGAGGAACTTCTGCACCACATTCGGATTGCTCGTCTGGGTGCTCTCCAGCCAGCCGCCCGGGTCGTGGAAGACCACGACCTCGCCGCGCTTGGGCTCCGCGCCGAACCACGGTGTCAGCTTGTCGACCAGCACTCGGTCGCCCCGCTGCAGGGTGTTCTGCATCGAGTCCGAGGGGATCGAGAACGCCTGCACCAGAAACGTCTTGATCAGCAGCGCGAGAACCAGCGCGATACCGATGAGCAGAGGCAGCTCCTTCCAGAAGGAGCGCGGCTTCTTCACAGCCGAATCACCGCCGCCCGGGGAGTCGCCGTCACTCCCCGCGCCGTCCGCCGCCGATCCGGCGGGCTCGACATTCTCCGGATTGCCCGGCCGGTCCTCGGGTTCCCCGTGTCCGGATCGCGCGCCGACCGCCAAATCCCCCACATCCACTCCTTACTCCGTGCCACCGCCCGCGCCCTAGCCGGTGCAGGCCCACCACTCCCATAACGAGCGGGAGTTCCGCAGGGGTCGGGAGAGGGATCACTCCATTGGGATCCTTGGACGACACACTATTCGACGGGCCCGACCCAGCAGCCGTCCCGGCGCGCGCGTCAGGGACCGAGTCGAATGTCGCCGGTTCCTCCAGTTTTCGCCAGTGGCCGAAGGGCCAGGCGATGACCACGGCCCGTCCCACGACCTCGTCCTCGGAGACCGTGCCGTGCTCGGGCTCGTCCAGGTGATAGCGCGAATCGGCCGAATTGGACCGGTGGTCGCCCATCACGAAGATCCGTCCGGCCGGAACCTTTACCTCGAATTTGATGAGGGAGGGCGGATTGCCGGGGTGCAGATACGGCTCGTCGAGCGGCACGCCGTTGACGGTGATCCGGCCGTCCTTGTCACAGCACTTCACCGTGTCGCCGCCGACCGCGACCACCCGCTTGATCAGATCCTGCTCGTCGTCGGAGGGCAGCAGCCCGATGAACGTCAGCGCTTCCTTCACCTGCTTGACGACGACGGGCGAGTCCTTCTTGCCGACGTTCTCCTGGTTCAGCCAGTTCCCCGGGTCCTTGAAGACGACGACGTCGCCGCGCTCGGGCCTGGACCCGAACCAGGGCGTCAGCTTGTCCACCAGCACCCGGTCGCCGATCCGGATGGTCTGTTCCATCGATCCCGACGGGATCACGAAGGCCTGCACCAGGAAGGTCTTGAGCACGAGCGCGATCAGCAGCGCCACGGTGATGAGCAGCGGGATCTCCCGCACGGCCGAGCCGCGCCGCCGCCGTCTGACCTTGCGTGCCAGTCTGCGGCGCTCCGCCCTGGTCGGCAGTGAGCGCGCGGCCGTCGGCACGGTGCCGGCCGACAGCGGTATCTCCGGGTCGGCCCCGCCGTCCCGCCGCCCGCGGCTACCCATGGGCCCGGCCCGGCGCCCGCACCCCGGCGAAGGCGGCGCTGTCCGGCAGCGAGCCCAGCCGACCCAGCGGCCAGCCGATCCAGTCCACCCGGCCGATCACCCGGTCCACCGGAACCATGCCGCCGCCCGGTTCTCCCAGGTGGTCGCGCGAGTCGCGGGAATTACTGCGGTGGTCGCCCATCATCCACAGCGTGCCGTCGGGGACGACGATGTCGAAGCGCACCCGGGACGGCACGTCTCCCGGATACAGGTAGTCCTCGTCGACGGAACGGCCGTTCACCTCGATCCTCCCGCGCCTGTCGCAGCAGACCACCCGATCGCCGCCCACACCCACCACCCGCTTCACGTAGTCGGTCTCGGCGGGCCTCACCAGTCCGAGGGACGCTGCCGCGCCGTGCAGCAGTCCGGTGACGGGATTCTGCCGCGGCGCCTCCTGCACGAAAGAGCCGGCGCCGTCGAAGACCACCACGTCGCCGCGCTGCGGCACAGAGCCGAAACGGTACGCCAATTTGTTCACCAGCACCCTGTCCCCCACCCGCAGCGTGGACTCCATCGAGCTGCTGGGAATCAGGAAGGGCTGCACCACGAAGGCGCTGAGCAGCAGTACGAAGACCGCGCAGGCCGCGCCGAGCGCGGCGGTCCGCCGCCACGACAGCGAGACGGCCGACCGGTCCGGGATACGCGAGAAGCGCGACCCCTCCTCCGACCCTGTTGCGGGTGCGGAGGAGCGGTCGCGCTCCGAGGGCTTGGCTTCCGTGTCCATCGGGGCCAGAGCTTATCCGGCCGTGCTGTGGACCTGGGAGCTAGCTCAGTTGTCGCGCTTCTCCTTGATCTTCGCGGCCTTGCCGCGCAGCTCACGGAGGTAGTACAGCTTGGCGCGACGGACGTCACCGCGGGTGACGAGCTCGATCTTCTCGAAGATCGGGCTGTGCACCGGGAAGGTGCGCTCCACACCGACGCTGAAGGAGACCTTGCGGACCGTGAAGGTCTCGCTGACGCCGGAGCCCTGGCGGCGGATGACCACGCCCTTGAACTGCTGGATACGGGAGCGGCTGCCCTCGATCACTCGCACGTGGACATTGACGGTGTCACCGGGGCGGAACGCCGGGACGTCGGTACGCAGCGATGCGGCGTTGACGTCGTCGAGCAGGGAAGCCATGTTGTCTGCTTTCTTCGCCGATGCCACAGGTCATCGACGGGAGGTAGTGAGGAGCTGGAGGCGCTGATCGCGCCGGACGGGCGTCGGGACCGTTCCCCATGCACATGGAGAACACAGCGGTCGCTTCCCCCTGTGGCAGGGGCGCACGTCGGACGTACAGCAGCGGCCTATTCTTCCACGGCCTCGGGCCTGCGCCAAAATCGGCCCCCGGGCTCCGGTGACCATCCGAGGATGGAGAGGATCTCGCGGTCCTTCTTGTCGAAGCCGCTCGCCTCGCAGCGTTCGATGAGATCGGGCCGGTTGAGTGCCGTACGACGGAACGCCTCGTCCCGCCGCCAGCGTGCGATCTTCCCGTGGTGACCGCTGAGCAGGACGTCCGGGATGCCCCGCCCGCGCCACTCGGGCGGCTTGGTGTAGACGGGCCCCTCCAGGAGATTGGCCATCTCGCCGGGGGCGAAGGAGTCGTCCCGGTGCGACTCGGCGTTCCCAAGCACGCCGGGCAGCAGCCGGGCCACCGCTTCGGTGATCACCAGCACCGCGGCTTCCCCGCCGGCCAGCACGTAGTCACCGATGGACACCTCGACGACCGGCATCCGGGTCGCGTATTCGTCCATCACCCGGCGGTCGATGCCCTCGTAGCGGGCCGGAGTGAAGACCAGCCACGGCCGTTCGGAGAGCTCGACGGCGAGTTCCTGGGTGAACGGACGGCCGCTGGGCGTGGGGACCACGAGCACCGGGGAGTGCGCCCCGGCCTCGTACCCGCCCGCCAGGGCGTCGTCCAGCGCATCGCCCCACGGCTCGGTCTTCATGACCATGCCGGGGCCGCCGCCGTACGGGGTGTCGTCGACCGTGTTGTGCCGGTCGTACGTCCAGTCCCGCAGGTCGTGGACGTGCACGTCGAGGCGGCCGCGCGCACGGGCCTTGCCGACGAGCGAGACGTTCAGCGGTTCCAGGTACTCCGGGAAGATCGTGACGACGTCGAGGCGCATCAGGCGTCCTTCCCGGACTCGGGCGTCCCGTCCGTGTCGCCCTCTTCGTCGCGCGAGGAGGCGATCACGGCCTGGCTCTCGTCGATGAGGCCGGGCGGCGGGTTGATCACCGCGCGCTGCTCCGCCAGATCGATCTCGGTGACGATCTCCTCGACGAACGGGATCATCACCTCGCTGCCGTCCGGCCGCTCCACGATGAAGAGGTCCTGGGACGGCAGATGTGTGATCTCGGTGATCCGGCCGATTCCGGTGCCGTCGGCCAGAACCACGTCGAGGTCCATGAGCTGATGGTCGTAGAACTCCTCGGGGTCCTCGGGGAGTTCCGCCGGGTCGACCTCGGCGATCAGAAGTGTGTTGCGCAGGGCCTCGGCAGCCGTACGGTCGCGTACGCCCTCGAACCGGAGCAGCAGTCGTCCGCTGTGCACCCGGCCGGTCTCGATCGTGAGCGGTCCGGCGCCGGCCGGTTCGGTGGCGAGTACGGCCCCGGGCGCGAGCCGCAGCTCCGGCTCGTCCGTACGCACCTCGACGGTGACCTCGCCCTTGATGCCGTGGGCACGGCCGATCCGCGCGACTACCAACTGCACCTTGTGTCTCTCCTGTCATACGACGACGGGCCGGGGCGGGCGCTTGGCCCTCCCCGGCCCGTGCCGGTGTTCAACTCTGTCAGCGAACCTGATCCACATCGACGAGGTCGACGCGGATACCACGGCCGCCGATGGCGCCCACGACGGTACGCAGTGCGCGCGCGGTGCGGCCGTTGCGGCCGATCACCTTGCCGAGGTCGTCGGGGTGGACCCGGACCTCAAGCACGCGCCCACGGCGCAGGTTGCGCGAGGCGACCTGCACTTCGTCGGGGTTGTCGACGATGCCCTTCACGAGGTGCTCGAGAGCCTCCTCGAGCATGCTCAGGCCTCGGTCGACTCGGCGGCCGCGGCCGCGTCAGCAGCCTCGTCCGCCTTCTTGTCGGACTTCTTCGACTTCTGCGTGATGGCCTCGCCCTTGGACTCCTCGCCGCCGTCCTTGGCCAGGGCCTCGAACAGGGCGCGCTTGTCCGCCTTGGGCTCCGGCTGCAGCAGCGGCGCGGGGGCCGGGAGACCCTTGTGGGCCTGCCAGTCACCGGTGAGCTTCAGGATCGCGAGAACCGGCTCGGTCGGCTGGGCGCCGACGGACAGCCAGTACTGCGCACGCTCCGAGTTGACCTCGATGCGCGAGGGGTTCTGCACCGGGTGGTACAGGCCGATCTCCTCGATGGCCCGGCCGTCACGGCGGGTACGGGAGTCGGCGACGACGATGCGGTAGTGAGGCGAACGGATCTTGCCCAGACGCTTCAGCTTGATCTTGACTGCCACGGAAGTGGTGTCTCCTGGTCTATGACGTGGTTGGGCACAACGAAGATGCCACGTGGGGTTGCGGTACTCGGGTGCCCGATGGACGCGTCAGCCGGAGGAGAGAGGGGTCCTGTGCGACTGTCGAGTACAGCTAGCCATTGTGCCACACCGCATCGGGTCACCCCACCGCGACCGCGGCTTCCGGGATACGGAACGGCTTTCCGCAGCCGCCGCAGACGATCGGCGCCTGTGCCAGAACCGACGGGACGACCCGCACATTGCGTCCGCAGTCGCAGACGGCCTTGACGCGGACGCCTCCGCCGGAGGAACCGTGCCGGGCGGCCGGCCCGCGGAAGGAACGCTTGGTGTCGGCGGCGGTGGCGACCGTGTGCGCCTTGAGGGCGCGCTGCAGCCGCTCGATCGTCGGCCGGTACCTGCGCTTGGCCTCGGGGTTGAGCGTGACCAGGGAGAAGCCACTGCTGGGGTGGGGCTCCTCGGCATGATCGAGGCCCAGCTCCTCGGCGATCGCGAGGAATCGACGGTTGTGGTAGCGGCCGGCCCGCGAGGTGTCGCGGACACCTCTCGCGGCGGCGATGCCATGGACTGCCTCATGCAGCAGTCGCTCGAAGGAGAGTTCGGCGCCACAGGCGGACGAGGACTCTCCGATCAGGGACTCGGGCGCGGCTAGATCCGGCAGCTCGGGGTGGTACCGCTGAATGTCGGCCCACGCCTGCGCCAGCTCTGCGGCAAGTACAGGTGGTGTCGTGCTCACGTCGTGACAACGAGCGCGAGTGCCCCGGTGTTCCGATTCCGGGCCATCCCAAATAATTTGCACGTACCAGTCAGTTGTTGTTGATGCGTCCTGACGAGGGCGGGTGCGCAGATCTGTGGAGAATTCTCACAGCTCGCACCAAGCCGGTACGTAGTACCCCGTACGCCCGGACGCGTAGTCAACCGTCGTAGGCCGGGGTACCGAGGCAGCCGGGTGGGTGGGCGGGCGTCAGTAGGCGCGGGCCACCAGCGCGACATTACCGGGGGCGTCGTCCGAATCCGGCACCGACCCGTCCTCCGCGACCAGGCACCGCACCGAGACCCCCCGTTCCGCGAGCCGGGCCTCCCCCGCCGGGCCGAGGACCGACCAGGCGATACGTGCCCAGCCGCCCGCTGCCGCCGCCTCCGCGGCCTCCTCGACGGAGGCGGCCTCGGTGGTGGACGACTCGCGCCGGTCGCGGGACTCGCGCAGCAGCGCCGCCTGGTCCTCCTCCAGGATCGCCGGAAGGAGCGCGGGCAGGGCCTCGATCGCCACCGGCTCCTTCCCGCCGGGGACGCGCCTGGCCAGCATCGCGGTGCCGTGCTCCAGATCGCGCGGGCCGATCTCGATCCGTACCGGCACGCCCTTCAGTTCCCAGTCGACCGTGCGACGGCCGAACGGGGTGTCGGTGCGGTCGTCGACCTCGGTCCTGATCCCCGCGGCGCGCAGCCGCTCCCCGACGGAACGGGCCGCGGTCAACGCCGCCTCGTCCTCCTTGACCACGAGGACGACCGCCTGGACGGGGGCGAGCCGCGGCGGCACCCGGAGGCCGTGGTCGTCGCCGTGCGCCATGATCAGACCGCCGACCATGCGGGTCGACGAGCCCCACGAGGTCTGCCAGACGAGTTCCCGCCTGCCCTCCCTGGACAGGTAGCCGGTGTGGAAGGCCTTGGCGAAATTGGTGCCGAGCTCGTGGCTCGTACCCATCTGAAGGGCCTTGCCGTCCCGCATCATGCCTTCGAGCGTCAGGGTGTTGACGGCGCCGGCGAACCGCTCGGCCGGGGTCTTGCGGCCCAGGACCACATCGATGCCCAGGACATCGGTCATGAAATCCGCGTAGACGTCCCGCTGGATGTACGCGGCGTACTCCCGGGCCTCCTCGTAGGTGGCATGGGCGGTGTGGCCCTCCTGCCAGAGGAATTCCGTCGTACGGAGAAAGACCCGCGGCCGCATCTCCCAGCGCACCACGTTCGCCCACTGGTTGATCAGCAGCGGCAGATCCCGGTAGCTCCGCACCCATTTCGAGAAGTACTCATTGATGATCGTTTCGGACGTCGGCCGCACCACCACGGGCTCTTCGAGCTCTTTTCCGCCTCCGTGGGTCACGATCGCGAGCTCCGGCGCGAAGCCCTCGACGTGCTCGGCTTCGCGTGTCAGGTAAGACTGGGGGATGAAGAGCGGGAAGTAGGCGTTCCGGGCGCCCGCCTTTTTGATCCGGGCATCCAACTCCTGCTGCATCCGCTCCCACAGGCCGTATCCGTACGGCCGGATGACCATGGTGCCGCGCACCGGACCGTTGTCCGCGAGTTCGGCCTTGTTGATCAGATCCTGGTACCAGCGGGGAAAGTCCTCGGCCTGGGGCGTGAGAACGGGTGCCTTTGCCATGGCGCGCATCGTACGGCGACACCGCACACCACACGGAACGACGGGCCCCGCTGCCGCGGTCCGTCCCCTCGGGTGCACCGGCCAAGCACCCGGCCATTGCCGTCGGGCCCCTGGACGCGGGGGCCGATGCGCAGTTCTCTGACATACGGGGGAACGGGCGCACACGCAGAGGGGGGAGCATCCACTCGGGGCACGACCGATCGGACACGACCGACCTCTCGGCGGATTGGGGCGCTTCCATGACACCTACGCTCGTCCGGCACCACAGCCACGCGGACACGGCCACCCCGGTGGATCCCGACACCCGTGCCCGGGACTGGGCCGAGATCCAGGAGCGGATGCTCGCACCGCTGTACGAAGCGGTGTACGAGCGGCTCGAAGTGGGAACCGGCACCCGGCTGCTCTCCCTCGGCTGCGGCTCCGGTCTCGCGCTGCTGATCGCGGCCGGCCGCGGGGCCCGCGTCACGGGCGTCGACACCGACCCCGACCGGCTGGCACTCGCGCGCGCCCGGCTGCTGCACGATCCGGGCAACGAGGCCGGAACCGGGGCCGGGCATCGCCGGCTCCTCGACGGTGATCCGTCCGAGGCCGCCCCGGCCGACGGAACGCCGTACAACCTGCTCACCGCGTTCACCCCGATCGGCTGCTCGTCCGGGGACGCGGAAGGGCTGGTGTCCGCGCTGCGGTCCGCCGTGCCGCTGGCCGCCCGCGGCAGCACGGTGGTGCTGACCGGGTGGGGTCCGCCGGAGCGGTGTGCGACGGCGCCGGTGCTGCGGGTGGCGGACCGGCTCTCCGACGGGGCGCCGACGCCCCGCACGGACGGCTGGCGCGTGGCGCGCCGGGACGACCTGGAGGAAGTGGCGTTCCGGGCCGGTCTGAAACCGGACGGCTCCGGACGGGTGGCGTGCCCGTTCGGGTACGCGGACATGGACAGCGCGGTGCGGGGGCTGCTGTCGACGCGGCTCTTCGACGCGGCGGTACGGGTGACGGACCGGGCCCAGGTGGAGAAGGAGGTCGCGCAGGCCCTGCATCCACACCGGCGCCGGGACGGCACGATCTGGATGCCGAACGTCTTCCGCTATCTCGTGTGCACCACGTGATCGTGGTCCCGCGGTGCGGCACGTGAGCCCTGTGCGCGCCCGGGGCAGGGCGGCCGCTACTTGGCCAGACGGGTGATACCGGCCGCCCGGTAGGCCGCGGCCTCGTCCAGCGTCTCGTGCTCCAGCAGGGCCGCGGCCAGCGAGTCCAGCCGGTCCCGGTTCTCGCGCAGGAGCCGACACGCCGCCTCGTAGCACTCGTCGACGATCCGCCGCATCTCGCCGTCCACCGCGTCGAGCGTCGCGGGGGCGGCCGACAGACCGTACGCCTGCTGGGCATCGCCCGGGATCGCGGTCAGCCTGCCCACCTTGTGGCTCATGCCCCAGCGGCCGACCATGCCGCGGGCCAGGTGGGTGACCTGCTCCAGGTCGCTCTCCGCACCCGTGGTGATCACATCGAAGACCACCTGCTCGGCGGCCATCCCGCCGAGCGCGCCGATGATGCGGCCGCGCAGGTACTCCTCGGTGTAGGCGTACTTGTCGGCGTCCGGAGTCGAGAGGGTGACGCCCAGGGCCCGGCCGCGCGGGACGATGGTGACCTTGCGGACCGGATCGGCGCCCGGCTGGACCATGCCGAGCAGGGCGTGCCCGCTCTCGTGGTACGCGGTCCTGTGGCGCTCCTCGCCCGACATGACCAGCGAGCGTTCCGCCCCGAGCTGGACCTTCTCCAGGGCGTCCGAGAGTTCGGACTGGCTCACTTCGGACTGCCGGCGCTTGACGGCGAGCAGCGCGGCCTCATTGGCCAGGTTGGCGAGATCGGCGCCGGTCATTCCGGGGGTCGTGCCGGCCACCTGGGCCAGGTTCACGTCCTCGGCGAGCGGGATCTGCCGGGTGTGGATCTCCAGGATCGCCTCCCGGCCGCTCCTGTCCGGCGGGCTGACCTGGACGATCCGGTCGAAGCGGCCGGGCCTGGTGAGGGCGGGGTCGAGGACGTCGGCGCGGTTGGTGGCGGCGAGGACGACGACCCCTTCCGAACCGGAGAAACCGTCCATCTCGGTCAGGATCTGGTTGAGCGTCTGCTCGCGTTCGTCGTGACCGCCCATGCCGGAACCGCCGCCGCGGGCCCGGCCGATGGTGTCGATCTCGTCGATGAAGATGATGGCGGGTGCGACCTTGCGCGCCTCAGCGAACAGTTCCCGTACCCGGCTCGCGCCGACGCCGACGATCATCTCGATGAACTCGGAGGCCGAGGCCGAGAAGAACGGCACTCCGGCCTCACCCGCGACGGCCCGCGCGAGCAGGGTCTTGCCGGTGCCGGGAGGTCCCGCGAGGAGGACTCCACCGGGCATCCGGGCGCCCATCTTCCGATAGGCCTGCGGGTTCTTCAGGAAGTCCACGACATCGTTGAGTTCGCCCTCGACCTCGTCGATCCCGGCCACGTCCTGGAACGTGGTGCGCCTGGCCCCTTCCAGTTCGACGGGCTTGGGCGGCGCCTTGCGACCGAAGCCGCCCATCCCGCCGCCCATGCCCCTCGACATCCGCCGGGCGATGAACACCCAGAGCAGGACGAGCAGCAGCATGGGGGCCAGCGAGATCAGCAGATTGGCCAGGAAGCTGCGCTGCTGGACGACCGGTTCGGCGGTGACCGTGACGTCCTCCTTGACCAGTTCGGCCCAGAGGTTGTCATCCGCGAAGGCGGGCCGCTGAGTGACGAACTTGGTGTACTTCTTGTCGGTCCCGGGGACCGTCGCCTCCTTCTTCAGCTGCCCCTGGATGGCGTCGCCCTTGGAGTAGATCTTGGCGACATTGCCCGAGGTGACCTGCTTGCTGAACTCCGTGTACGCGATCGTCCGCTCCTCCGCCCCGTTGAAGAAGGACAGCACCAGATTGGCGATCAGGTAGACGGCGAGGGCGGTCAGCAGCAGCCTGCCCCAGCCGCCCGGCATCTTCCGTCTCGTCGGCGGGGGCGGCGGGGCGCCCTCGGAGCGCCACGGCTGGTCGGTTCGATCGCGGGGAGGTACGGGGTTGGTCACGCGTGCTCCTCTTCCGGCAGCCGTCAATCGTGACATTAGATGAGAAAACGGAACCAAGCCCCCTGTGGACCTCTCCAGTGGGTCCACAGGGGGAAACAAGATCGCCCGGGTGCATTCCTTGTCAATATCCAGAATCCTGTTTACTGTTTGATACGTGAACGATTTCGATGACCGCTTTCTCACTCGAAACGGCCTCGCCGCCCGGCAGCTCGCCGTCCTGCTGCTCAACCACGAGCCGGACACCCGCCTGCCCCGCGTGCGCGACTTCGCCGAAGAGCTGGGCTGCGGCAACGGGACCGTTCAGGCGGCCTTGCAGCTGCTGGAGGATTCCGGCGCGATCGAGACGACGGCCCGCGGCCATCTCGGCACCTTCCTCGTCCGGTCCGACCGCTCCGTCCTGTGGCGGCTGTCCGGACTCGGCACACTGCTCGCCGCGATGCCGCTCCCGTACTCGCGCAGGTACGAAGGGCTGGCGACCGGGCTGCGCAGCGCCTTCGAGGAGGCGGGCGCCCCGTTCGCGATCACGTTCATGCGGGGTGCCGGAGCTCGTACGGCCGCACTGCTGGAGGGCAAGGTCGACCTCGTCATCCTGTCCCGCTTCGCGGCCGACCAGCTGATCGCCGAGCATCCGGTGGAACTCGTCGCCGATCTCGGCCCCGCCACCTACGTCGGCGCGCACGGGATGCTGGTGCGGCACGGCGTCGACCTGGACTCCCCCGGGCTGCGGGTGGCCGTCGACCACGCGTCCGAGGATCTGCGGATGCTCGTGGAGCGGGTCTTCGCCGGCCGGGACGACATCGAGTGGCTGGAGGCCTCGTACATGCAGCTGCGTGATCTCTTCGCCCGCGACGAGGTCGACGCCACCGTCTGGAACCTGGACGAGGCGCAGGACCGGATCGGACCGGGCGTCGACGTGCTCCCGCTCGGCGACGAGGTCACCCGCGAGCTGTCGCTGCGCAACTCCAGTGCGGCCGTCATCGGGCGGACCGAGGGGACGAAGGCGCTCGCCGCGGTCCGGGACGCGCTCGACCTGTCCCTGGTGACCCGGCTGCAGAGCGAAGTACTGCGGGGCGAGCGCATGCCCTCGTACTGACCGGCGGGTGACGGACATCTCGCTCGTCCGGAACATTCACGCGCCCGAAAATACAGAATCCTGGTTACTGTTGATTTTGGGAGGATCACCATGGACGACCAGCTCGCACTGCGGATCCAGCTCTTCCGCGAAGGCGGTCAGGTCCGGCCCGAAGTGGCCGACTTCGTCACCGCCGAGCTGACCGCCCTCGAAGCCGACGGCCGCACGGTCACCGAAGCGACCGCGGGCATGCTGACCAGTCATCTGATGATGGCGCTCACCCGGCTCCTGGACGGGGAACCGATCGAGCAGTTCCTCACCGACGACCAGGTCGCCGCCGAACTGGCCGGACACCCCGACGCGGTCGAACGCGCCCGTGCCGTGTCCGCGCGGGCGGAGCGGGAGCTCGGCGCCGCGCTCCCCGACTCGGAGGTCAACTTCCTCGGCATGCACCTCGCCGTCCTGGCCCAGCAGTCACCGGCCGCCCCCACTTCCTGACCGGCCCCGGCGCGCGGAACAGACACGTCCCGGCACGCGGAAACAGACGCACAGAGAGAAGAGACAGAAATGACGAAGATCCTCACCGGTGGAGTCGGCAAGGTCGAGGTCGCCCAGGCCATCGCCGAGCTCGGCATCGACTCCCTCGACGTCGTCACCTCCAGCGACATGGACGCCGCGATGAAGCTCCGCGTCGGACAGGCCGACTACTACCTCGGCACCTGCCACACGGGTGCCGGTGCCTCCCTCGGCGTCCTCGTCGGCCTCATGGGCAGCGCCGCCTGCCACACCTTCGGCCGCAGCGTGCCCACCGAGGAGGAGATCACCGCCCTGATCGCCGACGGCAAGAAGGTCTTCGGCTTCTCCATGGACCAGATCGACGCCATCGCCCCCCTCATGGCGCGCGCCATCGCCGCCCGCGGCTGATCCGGCCGCCCCTCCCCCGTCCCGGGCACGAAGGAGTGACTCGTGAGCACCACACTCGCCGCCGGCACCAGCCTTGATTTCACGCTGGCGCAGCAACTGACCGTGATAGCCCTGTGCGCGCTGACCGCGTACATCTCGCACATGGCTCTGGCCGTCTTCAACGACGGCGTACGTCCGTTCCTGCTGGACTTCATCCAGGGGCGCACCACCCGCAGCGCGACGACGGCGGTCTCCTTCGGCCTCTCCGCCGGGTTCATCTTCGGGCTCGGCGCCCCCATGGCGCTCTCCACCGGCGTGCTCAACCCGTGGCTCGTCTTCCTGCCCACCGACATTCTCGGCATGCTGGCACCGAAGAAGTGGCTCGCGCCGATCCTCGGCGGCGCCTGGGGCGCCGTCGTCGTCTTCGGGCTGAACGGCGCCAACAACGTCGCGCACGACCTGCCCGTCGACTTCATCACCGCCATGCAGCAGATGTCGACGCCGATCCTCTTCCTCTTCACGCTGTTCCCGGTGCTCGCCATCACCAAGCAGTTCGGCCGCACGTGGGGCGCCATCTCCGGAGTCCTGGAATTCGCTCTGGTGGTCATGACCATGAAGGTCTGGCCGAAGATGTTCGCCGGGGCGCTGGCCATGGCCGTCGGTGTGCTGATGCTGATCGCCCTGGCCGTCGCCAAGGACATGAAGCAGCGCAAGGCCGACCGGGCCGCGGGGGTCACCGAGGTCGTCCTGGAGGACGACCCCATGGCCTCGCTCTTCAGCGCCAGCGCGGCCCGCCTGCGCACGTACCTCCCGCTGTTCATGGTGCTCGGCGCCGGAGTCTGCGTGCTGGCTCAGATGCACATATTCGGCGGCGGCGAGGCGACCAGCTTCCTGATCGCCAAGGGGCAGTACTCCGAGGCCGCCCAGGTCGACTTCTACCGGGTCTTCGGCTTCATCCCGCTGATCGCGACGACCGCGCTCGCCTCCGGTGCGTACGGCATCGCGGGATTCACTCTCGTGTACCCCATCGGCTACCTGATGCCGAACCCGTTCCTGGCAGCGGTCGTCGGTGCCGTCGTCTTCGCCGCCGAGGTCCTGGCCCTCTCGTACATCGGCAAGCTTCTCGGCAAGCTGCCCAGCGTCCGTGACTCCTCGGAGCACCTGCGCAGCGCGATCGGCGACACCCTGCAGCTCGCGATCCTCTTCGGCTCGCTGATGGCCGCCAACGCCATGGGCGGCGGGCTCGGCATCCTCGTCGTCGGCGGGCTCTACCTGCTGAACGAGGCGATGGGCCGGCCGGTCGTGAAGATGGCCGCCGCTCCCGCCGCGGTGATCGTCGGCGGCATCCTCCTCAACGTCCTGTACTGGCTCGACCTGTTCACCCCGATCAAGGGCTGAGGCCGACCGCGTACACGAAGAAGGAACCCCCCACGATGAACCACCCCGCCCCGCCCACCCTGCGCACCGTCACCGGCGATCTCCCGGCCGGTTCCGTGACCGGTCCCGCCCTCGCCCATGAGCACCTGGTCCTCGACCTGGACCACAAGGGCGACGGCGCGGCCGTCCTCGACCCGCACCGTCACACCGCGGCGGTCACCACCGAGCTCACCGCGCTCCGCGAGGAGTTCGGCCTGGGTCTCGTCGTCGAGCTGACCTGCCGCGGCATGGGCCGCGACGTCGGTGCCCTGGCCCGCATCGCCCGGGAGGCGCGGATCGCCGTCGTCGCCGCGACCGGCTGGTACTACGAACCGTTCCACACCCCCGAGATCGACGGCAGCAGCGTCGAGGAGCTCACCGACACGCTGGTCCAGGAGATCGACGGCGGCATCGGCGTCACCGGCATCCGCCCCGGTGTCCTCGGCGAGATCGGCAGCCACGGCGACAGCCCGACGGCGCCCGAGGCCAAGGTGCTGCGCGCCAGTGCGCGGGCCGCCCTCGCCACCGGCCTGTCCGTCGCCACCCACGCCCAGCTCGGCCGCGGCGGAATCGCCCAGCTGAAGCTGCTGACCGGCGAGGGCCTGCCGGCCCACCGCGTCAGCATCGGCCATCAGGATCTGCTGGACGATCCCGCCGTCCACGAGGAGCTGGCGGCGAGCGGGGCGTATGTCGCGTTCGACACCGTCGGCAAGGACGGCTACCAGAGCGACGGCACCCGGCTGCGGCTGCTGCTCGCCCTCATCGAGGCCGGGCACGCCGACCGGGTGCTGCTGAGCTGTGACATCTCCCGCCACGGCTACCTCCTGGACGAGGGCGGCCAAGGGTACGGACATCTCTTCCGGAGCTTCCTGCCCGAGGTCCGTGCCGCCGGGGTCGACGACGAGCTGATCGACCTGATGACCCGTCGCAATCCGCTGCGCTTCCTGACCGGCGCACGCGTGGAGGAGATCCGAGCATGAGTCCCGTACTTCCGCAGACCTTCCCGCTGGCGACGGTGGGGCTGGACGACGCGATCGCCAGACAGTTCCGGCTCCTGGAGGCCACCGCCACGCACTTCGAGGGCCCCCAGCTCTTCGACGCGGACGCCGGAGTCGTCCCGGGGCTCGGCCGCCCCCGCACGACCGCCCGGGTCGAGGCGGTACTCGCGGACTTCTTCGGCGCCGAGGACGCCGCCTTCGTCCAGGGCGCGGGCACCGGCGCGATCCGCTCCGCCCTCAATGCCGCCGTGCGCGCGGGCGACCCGCTGCTCATCCACCGGGCCCCCGTCTACCGCACCACCGAGGTCACGCTGCGCGGCATCGGCGTGAGGACCGTCGAGGTCGACTTCAACGACACGCGGGCGCTGCGCGAGGCCCTGGAGTCCGGCCGGTTCCGGTGGGCCTACGTCCAGCACACCCGCCAGCGGCTCGCCGACTCGTACGACCCGGCGGAGGTCCTCGCCGCCTGCCGGGCCGCCGGGGTCCGCACCCTGGTCGACGACAACTACGCCGTCATGCGCACCCCCGCCGCGGGAGTGGAGCTCGGCGCCGACGCCTCCTGCTTCTCCCTCTTCAAGCTGCACGGCCCCGAAGGCGTCGGCATCGTGGTCGGCGCACGCGACCTGGTCGGGCACATCCGCCGCGACAACTACTCCGGCGGCGGTCAGGTCCAGGGCTGGCAGGCGCTCGACGCCCTGCGCGCCCTCACGCACGTACCGGTCATGTGGTCCGTGCAGTCCCGGGTGGGCGCCGAGGTGGCCGAGCGGCTGGCCGCGGGCGAGGTGGACGGCGTCGCCGAGGTACGGATCGCCAATGCCCAGGACCGCTGCCTGCTGATCCGCCTCGACCGGCCGGTCGCGCGGGAACTGCCCGCCGTGGCCGCCCGCTTCGGGGCCGCGCCCTACCCCGTCGGCTCCAATTCCCGCTACGAGATCGCGCCGCTCTTCTACCGGATGTCCAGCTCCGCCCTGGACGACTCCCCCGAGCTGGCCGACTGGACCGTGCGCGTCAATCCGATGCGGGCGGGCGCGGATCTCGTCATCGACATCCTGCGCCGCTCGCTCGACGCCCTGAACGACCCGAAGGACGACTGACCGTGTTTCTCGACACCGTGCTCACCCGCAACCCCGAGCTCGTCGACGCCGCGGCCACCCTTCACCGGCGCGGCGAGATCCCGCCCGACAGCTATGTGATGGACCTCGACGCCATCGAGGCCAACGCCGCACTGCTGGCGGCGGAGGCCGAACGGCTGGGCATCGGCCTCTGGTTCGTCGTCAAGCAGCTGGGCCGCAACCCCGAGCTGATCAGGGCCGTCGCCCGGCACATCCCCGCGTTCGCCGCGATCGACCCGCCCGAGGCCCGCACCCTGCACGCCGCGGGCGCACGGGCCGGCAATCTCGGCCACCTCGTCCAGATCCCCCGCCGCGCACTGCCCGAGCTGCTGGCCTGGCGCCCCGAGGCCGTCACCGTCTTCGACCTCGCCAACGCGCAGGCCGTGTCCGAGGCCGCCCAGCGGCTGGGCTTCGTCCAGGACGTTCTGGTACGTCTCGAAGGCGCCCAGGGTTCGGTCTACCCCGGTCAGGAGGGCGGCGTCCCGCTCGGTCGGCTGGATGCCTTCGCCGAGGCCGCCGAACGGCTGCCCGGCATCCGGATCGCGGGCGTCACCGCCTTCCCCTGCGTCCTGTGCGACCCGGCGACCGGCGTTCCCCGCGCCACCCCCAACTTCGCGCTCGCCCTCAAGGCCCGCGAGGTCCTGGCCTCCCGCGGGCACGAGCGCCTCAGGCTGAGCGCGCCCAGCGCCACCTCGATGGCCTCCCTCCCCCTGCTCGCCGAACTCGGCGCCACCCACGGCGAACCCGGCCACGCCCTCACCGGCACCACCCCGCTGCACGCCGTCGACCCGCACCAGCCCGAGAAGCCCGCGTACGTGTACGTCAGCGAGATCGCCCACACCCTCGACGACGGCCGCCCGGCGATCCGCGGCGGCGGCTTCTACGCCCGGTCCCACATCCGCAGCGCCCTGCTGCCGCGCACCGGCGCACGCCTCGGGGTACAGGACGCGCCCGCCGAGAACATCGACTACTACCGGCTGCTCGACGCGCCCGCCGACGGCCAGGACGTCCGGCTCGGGGACACCGCGCTGCTCGCCTTCCGCACCCAGATCTTCGTCACCCGCTCGACCGTCGCCGTCGTCTCCGGACTCTCCTCCGGCACCCCCCGGCTGAACGGGCTGTACGACGCCCAGGGCCGGGCCCTGTGAGGCCCGGCCCGGAAGAGGAGGCCTCCATGGCCAAGACCGTCATCGTCGTCATCGACGGGTTCGGCATCGGCGCCATGCCCGACGCGGGCGCCCTGCGCCCCGGCGATCTCACCGCCGACACCTGCGGACACGTCCTCGACCACTGCCGCGCGGCCCTCGGCCGCCCGCTGCGTCTGCCGGTGCTCGGCGCGCTGGGTCTCGGCCTGGTCCACCCGCACCCGGATCTCGCCCGTCGCACCCTGCTGCCCGTCGCCGCGGGCCGCGCCGCGCTCGGCTATCCCGGGGCCGACACCTTCGCGGGCCACCAGACCATGATGGGCGCCGACTTCAGCCGGGTCACCGTCGCCCGGCTCGCCGACCACCTCGACGAGGTGACCAGGGCCCTGGAGGCGGCCGGGCACCATGTCGTCCCGTTGGACGGCAAGCCGCTCCTCGTGGTCGACGGGGCGGTCCTCGTCCACGACAACCTGGAGGCCGACCCCGGGATCAACTGGAACGCCTCGGGACGCCTCGACGATCTGCCCTTCGACGGCCCTGGCGGCATCCTCGCCATCGCCCGTACCGTCCGCGCGGTCGCGCCCGTCGCCCGGGTCATCGCGGTCGGCGGGCACGCGGACGGCCCGCTCGGGCGGTTCGTACGCCCCGGCGACGCGGGAACCGTCGGCCTCGACACCCCCGCCACCGGCTTCTACCGCAACGGCGGCTTGGAGGTCCAGCACCTGGGGGCCGAGCTCGACCACACCCGCCAGCTCCCCGATCTGGCCGCCCGCGCGGGTGTCCCGGTCACCCTGGTGGGGAAGGCCGCCGACATCCTGGCGTGCGAGGCGGCGCGGCGGCACCCGGCCGTCGGGACCGCCGACGTGCTCGCGCACACCCTCGAAGCGGTACGCGCCCCCGGCGCCGCGCTCGTCGTCGCCAACGTCCAGGAGACCGACCTGGCCGGGCACCAGCAGGACACCGAACGCTACGGACGCCTGCTGGAACAGGTGGACGCCGGACTCGCCGGGCTCGTGGCACTGCTCGACGGCGCCGGCGACCGGTTGATCGTCACCGCCGACCACGGGAACGACCCCACGATCGGGCACGCCTACCACACCCGTGAGTACGTGCCGGTGCTGATCCACCGGCCCGGCACGGACGGCGTGGAGCTGCTGCCGGACGCGGAGAGCCTCGCGGATGTGGGCGCGACCGCGGCCGTCTCGCTGTCCCTGGACCCGGGCGGACTGGCCAACGGCACGGCGCTGCGGCCGGGACGGCACGCCGCGTAGGAACGGACAGGAACATGAGTGAGGGGGCGCCCACCGGCGGTGGGCGCCCCCTCACTCATGTCGTCGGGCGCTCAGCCCATGAACTTCTTGAACTCGTCCGGCAGCTCGAAGTTCTTGTCCTCCTGCGCCGGCAGGCCGAACGCGCCGCCCTGCGCCGCCGCCTCGCGACGGGCCGCCGCGGCCTGCTCCTCGGCCTTGCGCTTCATCGGGTTGCCGCTCTTGCGCTTGCCCTTGGCCTGCTTGACCTGCTTCTTCTGCCGGCCGGGGCCACCGCCCATGCCCGGCATGCCGGGCATTCCCGGCATGCCGCCGCCCTGCGCCATCTTCGACATCATCTTGCGGGCGTCGAAGAACCGCTCCACCAGGTTCTTCACGGCGCTGACCTCGACACCGGAGCCCTTGGCGATACGGGCCCGACGCGAGCCGTTGATGATCGTCGGCTCGGCGCGCTCCTTCGGGGTCATCGACTTGATGATCGCGGCAGTACGGTCCACGTCGCGCTCGTCGATGTTGTTGATCTGGTCCTTGATCTGCCCCATGCCGGGCAGCATCCCGAGCAGCTTGGAGATGGAGCCCATCTTCCTGACCTGCTCCATCTGGGCCAGGAAGTCGTCGAGCGTGAAGTCCTTGCCCTTGCTGGACGCCAGCTTGGAGGCCATTTTGGCGGCCTCTTCCTGGCTGAAGGTCTTCTCCGCCTGCTCGATCAGAGTGAGCAGGTCACCCATGTCGAGGATGCGGGACGCCATGCGGTCGGGGTGGAAGGCGTCGAAGTCCTCGAGCTTCTCACCGTTCGACGCGAACATGATCTGCTTGCCCGTGACGTGGGAGATCGACAGGGCCGCACCACCGCGGGCGTCACCGTCGAGCTTGGAGAGCACCACGCCGTCGAAGCCGACGCCGTCGCGGAAGGCCTCGGCGGTGTTGACCGCGTCCTGGCCGATCATCGCGTCGACGACGAAGAGGATCTCGTCGGGGCCGACGGCGTCGCGGATGTCCGCGGCCTGCTGCATCAGCTCCTGGTCGATACCGAGGCGGCCGGCGGTGTCGACGATCACGACGTCGAACTGCTTGGTGCGGGCGTACTCGATCGAGTCCTTGGCGACCTGGACCGGATCGCCGACCCCGTTGCCCGGCTCGGGCGCGTACACCGCGACACCGGCGCGGTCGGCGACGACGCTGAGCTGGTTGACGGCGTTGGGGCGCTGGAGGTCACAGGCGACGAGCAGCGGGGAGTGGCCCTGGCCCTTGAGCCAGAGGCCGAGCTTTCCGGCGAGGGTCGTCTTACCGGCACCCTGGAGACCGGCGAGCATGATCACGGTGGGCGCGGTCTTGGCGAACCGCAGCCGCCTGGTCTCGCCGCCGAGGATGCCCACGAGCTCCTCGTTGACGATCTTGACGACCTGCTGGGCGGGGTTCAGCGCCTGGGAGACCTCGACGCCGCGCGCCCGCTCCTTGACGTTGGCGATGAAGGCGCGGACGACGGGCAGCGCGACATCCGCTTCGAGCAGGGCGATACGGATCTCGCGGGCCGTGGCGTCGATGTCCGCCTCGGACAAGCGGCCCTTGCCCCGGAGGTTCTTGAAAGTCGCGCTAAGGCGGTCGGAGAGAGTATCGAACACGGCGCTCGTCGGTCCTCAGGGTCGGGGGCTGGGGCAGGTCGGTCGTCCCCAAGGGTATCCGGACCCCGGGAAACGCGAAGCCCTCGCCCGGTTCTCATGCCGTACGAGGGCCCGCGGGCCGGGCGGCGGCGCTCAGCCCAGCGCCTTCTCGACCTCCCGCGCCACCTCGGCCGCCCGCACCTCGGTCAGCGGCTCCCCGTCGGTGTCCGTGACGTAGAAGGCGTCCACCGCGTTCGCGCCCAGCGTCGACACGTGCGCGCTGCGCACCCGGACCCCGCTGTGTTCCAGCGCCCGGCCGATCCGGTGCAGCAGTCCCGGGGCGTCCTGGGCCCGTACCTCGATCACCGTCGCCAGCCGTGAGCCGGCCGCGGCGACCGTCACCCTCGGCGGCGGGGCCTTCACCCCGCGCCGCCTGGGGTAGGCGGCCTCGCGCTCGGCGAGCCGGGCACGGATGTCCAGGGAGCCGTCCAGGGCGCGTACGAGGTCGGCGCGCAGACGGCCCGCCTGCGGCAGGGAGCCGTACTCGGCCGCGACCCGCCAGCTGAGCAGCAGCAGGTCGGCGGATTCGTCCGCGCCGAGTTCGGTGGGGAGTTCCACGGCGCGCAGGTCGGCGGCGCGCACGGTGAGGCGGTGCAGGGCGAGGACGCCCGCCGCGGCCGGCAGCACGCCGGGGCGGTCGGGCAGGGCGATGAGGAGTTCGACGCCGACCGGTTCCGGTTCGCCGTCCTCGTCCGGGGTCCCGGACTGGGCGTGCAGGGCGAGGACGGGTTCGCCGGTGCGCAGGGCCTCGACGGCGAGGCGTTCCTGTTCGGCGCTGGGCACGGCGGGGGCCGGTTCTTCGGGGGCCTGGCCGTCGAGCACGGCGGCGGCGCGCTCGACGAGGTCGGCGACGAGGGCGGCACGCCAGGAGGACCAGGCCGCGGGCCCGGTGGCGAGGGCGTCGGCCTCGGTGAGGGCGTGCAGGAGTTCCAGGGTGGAGGCGGTGGAGACGGCGTTCGCGACGGAGTGGACGGTCGCCGGGTCGTCGAGGTCACGGCGGGTGGCGGTCTCGACGAGCAGCAGATGATGGCGCACGAGGGTGGCGATGACGCCGACGTCGTGCTGGTCGAAGCCGATCCGGGCGGCCATGTCCCGGGCGATGACCTCCCCGGCGGCGCAGTGGTCGCCGGGCCAGCCCTTGCCGATGTCGTGCAGGAGCGCGGCGACGAGGAGCAGGTCGGGGCGGCCGACGCGGCGGGTGAGCGAGGAGGCGCGGACCGCCGCTTCGACGAGGTGACGGTCGACGGTCCAGGTGTGGACGGGGTTGCGCTGAGGACGGCAGTGGACGCGTTCCCAGTCCGGGAGCAGCCGGGTGATCAGGCCCTCCGCTTCGAGCGCCTCCCAGACGGGAACGGTGGCCTCGCCCGCGCCGAGGAGGGTGACGAGTTCCTCACGGGCCTCGGCGGGCCAGGGCACCGGCAGCGGGCGGGCGGTGGTGGCGAGGTGGCGTACGAGGTGCCGGGAGAGCGGGAGTTCGGACTGTGCGGCGGCCGCGGCGGCCCGCAGCACGAGCACGGGGTCGCGTTCGAGGCGGGCGGTGCGGGCGAGCACGACTTCACCGTCCGCCTCGACGACGCCGTCGGCGAGCGGGGTGCGTTCGGCCGCGGTGGTCCTGCCGCCGCCCAGAATCGCGCGCAGCCGGGGGCGCGCCGAGCGGGCCCGCAGCACGCGGTTGACCTCGCGCCAGGTGACGTCGGTGGCGTACGAGACGGTGCGGGCGGCCTCGTAGACCTGGCGGAGCAGGGCGTCCGCGTCGAGGAGGCCGAGCTCGGCGGCGGCCTGGTCCTGGTCCTGGAGTCCGAGACGGTCGGTGGCGCGGCCGGTGGTGAGGTGGAGGGCGTCGCGGGCGTCGAGGAGGACGCGGCGGGCTTCGGCGAGGCCCTCGCGGGGGGCGTCGGCGACCCAGGAGGCGGCGACGGCGCGCAGTGCGGTGACATCGCGCAGTCCGCCGCGGGCCTCCTTGAGGTCCGGTTCGAGGAGGAACTGGAGCTCGCCCTGGCGTTCGGCGCGTTCGCGGCAGAGCTCGTCGAGTGCGGGGAGGCGTTTGGCGGCCTGGTTGCGCCAGTCGGCGAAGATCGCGGTGCGCAGCGTGGCGACGAGGCCGAGGTCTCCGGCGACGGGCCGGGCGTCGAGCAGCCCGAGCTGGACCTTGAGGTCCTCGCCGGCCGTTCTGCGGGCCTCCGCGGGGGTGCGCACGGAGTGGTCGAGGGCAAGGCCGAGGTCCCAGACGGGGTACCAGACGCGGTCGGCCAGGGCGGCGACGGCGGCCGTGTCGGCGTGGCCGTCGTGCAGCAGCAGGAGGTCGAGGTCGCTGCGCGGGGAGAGTTCACCGCGGCCGTAGCCGCCGACGGCGACGAGGGCGACGCCGCGGACGCCGGTCTGTTCGGCGCCGGCAGTGAACAGCGCGGTGAGCCAGTCGTCGGTGAGCGAGGCGAGGGCCGCACGGCGCGGCGGCCCGGACCGCGCCTTCCCTTGGAGGAGGCGCAGCCGGGACGCCGCGTAGCCGCTGGGTTCCGAGTCCTCGGATCCGGTGGTCGATTCGGTGCTCGTCACCCGGCTGCCTTTCGTTTCGGGGCCGTCGGCCTTCGGACGGTGGTCGTCGTGGCCGTCGGTCAGAGGGCGTCCGGGCCGCGTTCGCCCGTCCGTACGCGGATCGCGGTGTCGACCGGCACGCTCCAGACCTTGCCGTCACCGATCTTGCCGGTCCGCGCGGCCTTCACGACGACGTCGATGAGCTCTTCGGAGTCCTCGTCCTCGACCAGGACCTCGATGCGGATCTTGGGGACGAGGTCGACGGTGTACTCGGCGCCCCGGTAGACCTCGGTGTGGCCGCGCTGACGCCCGTACCCGCTGGCCTCCGTCACCGTGAGGCCCTGGATGCCGAAGGCCTGGAGGGCCTCCTTGATCTCGTCGAGCCGGTGCGGCTTCACGACTGCGGTGATGAGCTTCATGCGTCCACCTTCTTGGTCTGCGTTGCTGCCGTCGTACCCGGTGCCGTCGCGGAGGCCGTGGTGCGCGGGGCCGCGCCGCCGCCCGCTCCGCTGAAGTCGTACGCCGTCTCGGCGTGTTCGACCTGGTCGATGCCGGAGATCTCGTCGTCCTCGTCGACCCGCATCCCGATCGTCCTGTCCAGGAGGAAGGCGAGTGCCGCGGAGACGACCAGAGAGTACGCGAGGACGGCGAAGACCCCGACGGCCTGCTTCCCGAGCTGGTCGAGGCCACCGCCGTAGAAGAGGCCCTTGGCGTCGGACTGCACACCGCCGGTGGCGAAGAAGCCGATGAGGAGGGAGCCCGCGACACCGCCGACGAGGTGGACACCGACGACGTCCAGGGAGTCGTCGTAACCGAACCTGTACTTCAGGCCGACGGCCATGGCGCACAGGACACCGGCGATGGCACCGACCGCGATGGCGCCGAGCGGACTGACGGCGCCGCCGGACGGGGTGATGGCGACGAGGCCGGCGACCGCGCCGGAGGCCGCGCCGAGGGTGGTGAAGGAGCCGTGGCGGAGCTTCTCGTAACCGAGCCAGGCGAGCATCGCGGCGGCGGTGGCGACCTGGGTGTTGACGAACATGACCGCGCCGACGCCGTCGTCGTTGCCGAGCCACGAGCCGGCGTTGAAACCGAACCAGCCGAACCAGAGCAGTCCGGCACCGAGCATGACGAGCGGCAGGCTGTGCGGGCGCATCAGGTCCTTCTTGAAGCCGACGCGCTTGCCGATGACGAGGATCACGCCGAGCGCGGCGGCACCCGCGTTGATGTGGACCGCCGTGCCCCCGGCGAAGTCGATGACGCCGAGCTCGAACAGCCAGCCGCCCGCGCCCCAGACCCAGTGGGCGACGGGGAAGTAGACGACGGTGGCCCAGAGCGTGATGAACAGGGCCCAGGAGGTGAACTTCACCCGGTCGGCGAGGGCACCGCTGATCAGCGCGGGAGTGATGACGGCGAACATCAGCTGGAAGACGGCGAAGACGTAGACGGGGATCGTGTATCCGTCCCAGAGCTGGGTGATGCCGATCCCGCTGAGGCCGACGTAGTCCGAGCTCCAGCCGAGGACGGAACCGACGTCGGTGCCGAAGGCGAGGCTGAACCCGTAGAGCACCCACAGGATCGTGACGATCCCGAGGCTGATGAAGCTCATCATCAGCATGTTGAGGGTGCTCTTGACGCGGACCATGCCTCCGTAGAAGAAGGCCAGGGCCGGGGTCATGAGCATCACCAGGGCGGAGCAGATGAGCATGAACCCGGTGTTGGCGGCAGACAGCGTCGGGGTGTCTGCGGCAAGCGTCGTGATGCCTGGGGGCATCGGCGTCTCCTCGTCGTCGGTGCGGCCGCGTGCGGGCGGGATGAGCTGCACCACGTGCGGGACCACTGGGGAAAAGGTGCGGGCCGGTTATGCGCCATGAGACTCGCCCAGCGCGGTTTCCGCCGATGCCGCACGGTGTTTCGCGGTAGTGACGAAGAGGTCGGGTGTGTTACGTCCCCATGAAGCGGTGGTGGCGTATCCGGTGCGGGGCCTGCTTCGCGACCGGGTCCGCATACGGTGCGGTGACGACTCTCCCGTACGGGAACGGCAACGCGAACCGGCCACGCCGACCACCCGCTGACCTGGCGATGGGGGAGCCGAAGTCGGTCTGTGCGGGGTGGTCGTCGTGGCCGGGGTCAGGGGGTGTCGCTCAGACCGCCTCTGCGGTCTCGGGCAGTTGCTCGGTGAGCATCTCGGTGAGCCGGGCGACATCGGGAATGTCCCCGAAGTCCCTGGCGGCGGTGTCGACCGTCTTGCGGAGCCGGGTGTTGACGCGCTCGGAGCGGATCTTCCTGGCCACGCGCAGAGCCTGCTCGGCCGGCACCGTGGACTGCTCGGGCTCGCCCTTGAGGAGATGGACGGTGGCGAGGCCGATCAGGTTGAGTGCGTACGACCGCTGGTGCTCGTCGTCCTCGCCGAAGAGCTCGACGGCCTTTTGCATGCGGGATTCGGCGAGCGTGGCGTAGGTGGGGCTGCGGCCCGCGACATAGGCGAGGTCGCGGAACGAGTGGGAGTTCTCGCCGTTGAGCTCGGCCTCGGAGAAGAAACGGATCCAGTCGGGCTCGGGCTCGCCGTCGATGCCGACGTCGAGAAAGGTGTCCTCGGCCATCCGGACGGCTCGTTTGCACTTGCTGGGCTGGCCCATGTTGGCGTACGCGCGGGCCTCCATCGCATACAGCATGGCCTGGGTACGCGGGGTGGCGCAGTCCCGGCTGCCGTACTGCGCCAGGTGGATCAGTTCGAGCGCGTCGTCGGGCCGGCCGAGATGGATCATCTGGCGGCTCATGCTCGACAGAACATACGAACCGAGCGGTTTGTCGCCGGCCTCTTTCGAGGCATGGAGCGCGAGAACGAAATACTTCTGGGCGGTGGGCTGGAGGCCGACGTCGTAGCTCATCCAGCCGGCCAGCTCCGCCAGTTCGGCGGCGCAGCGGAAGAGCCGCTTGGCGGTGGCGGCCGGCTGCGGTTCCTGCAGCAGGTCGGTGACCTCGTGGAGTTGCCCGACGACGGCCTTGCGGCGCAGTCCGCCGCCGCACTGCGCGTCCCACTGGCGGAACATCGCGGTGGTGGACTCCAGGAGGTCGAGCTCGGGACCGGAGAGCCTGGAGGGGCGGCGGTCCGCGGCGGACGGCTCCGGCTCCGCCGGTACGGCGGCGGCGACGGGCACCAGCCAGCGCTGCATGGGCTCGATCAGGGCGGGCCCCGCGGCCAGGACGAGCGAGGAGCCGAGGAACCCGCGACGGGCGAGCATCAGATCGCTGCGGGAGAACTCACTGATCAGGGCGACGGTCTGCGGACCCGCCCAGGGCAGGTCGACACCGGACACGGATGGTGACTGGTGCGTCGAGCGCAGTCCGAGGTCCTCGATCGCGACGACGGAGCCGAAGCGCTCCGAGAAGAGCTCCGAGAGGATGCGCGGGATCGGCTCGCGCGGCTGTTCACCGTCGAGCCAGCGCCGCACCCGGGAGGTGTCGGTGCTGATGTGGTGGGCGCCCATCTGGCGCGCCCGGCGGTTCACCTGCCGCGCGAGCTCGCCCTTCGACCAGCCGCTGCGCACGAACCATGAGCTCAATTGCTCATTGGGGCGCTTACCGGCATTCGAATCGCCTGCGCCGCTGCCACTCACTGGAAGGCCCCCATTCCCGCCGAAATGCTGTCGCGCGAACCACTGTCGGAATGCCCTGGCCCATTGCCGCCCATACGAAGGTTGCGCGCAATGGAACAGGAAATCGGGTTGCCTCCGGCATACCCATGGGCGCACATACTTCCATGGTTCGTGTACCGACGGTAATCCTACGATCACCGGCCCGACGAGGGCACTGACAGAAACGCCACCATTCGCCACCCCTTCGGATGAACGCCGCCACCACCCGGCGCGATTCACTTGACACACGACGATCGTCAGTCGGTGCAGTGATGCACCTCGGAGCGCACACCCGGCGTCGCACGCCCCCGAGCGCGCCGGGCGCACCACGGATCCACCAAGACTCCGGAGAATCACATCTCGGCTCCACGTCGTAACCACCGGCAAGCCGGACCCGTTGGAGGGGGCATGGGCTTCACGATCGGCGGCATCCGCGAGATGCGCACCGGCTCACGGCGCCGCGGCCGTGCGGCCGAGTGCATGGCATTGGCCGAGTACACGGGACTGTGGGGCTGGGCCGTCGTGCCGGGGACGCGGACCGCCTCCGGCCGCTGCTCGTGCGGGGAGCAAGCGTGCCCCTCCCCCGGCGCCCATCCGCTGGACTTCGCGCCAGAGGTCCCCGCGGGCGCGACGCTCGACGCGGCGACGGCGGCCTGGGCCAGGGTTCCGGGCGCCTCGATGCTGCTGCCGGTGGGCCGCACCTTCGATATCCTCGACGTCGCCGAAGCGGCCGGACGCCGGGCCCTGGTCCGGATGGAGCGGATGGGGCTGCCGCTCGGCCCGGTCGCGGTGACGCCGTCCGGACGGGCACGGTTCTTCGTGGCCCCGGGGGCCGCCGCGGAACTTCCGCAACTGCTGTACCGGATGGGCTGGGACGACTCGGGGCTCGATCTGCGGGCGCTGGGGCCCGGCTGTCACATCACTGCCCCGCCGTCCGACGAGGGCGGCCTCGGCCCGGTCCGGTGGCTGCGCCCGCCGGTGCTGGACACGGCGGCCGCGCCGCCGCAGGCACGACTGCTGCTGGGCACGCTGGCGTACAGCTGCCATCGCGCACCTCTCTGCGGCTGAACCACCCCTCCGCGAAGGAGGCGCTCACCGACGGTGCCGTCGCGCCACGGACGGCCGCCCCCGAAGCGACCGCCGGCCGCTCCCGAGAACGGCCGCTCCTGAAACGGAAGAGCCCGGCCGCAGCTGCCTCATGCGGTCGGGCTCCTCGTGTACGCGCGGCGTCAGTCCCCGATCAGGGCGTCCACGAACGCCCCCGGCTCGAACGGAGCCAGATCGTCCGGCCCCTCACCGAGACCGACCAGCTTCACCGGTACGCCCAGCTCGCGCTGGACGGCGACGACGATGCCGCCCTTGGCGGTGCCGTCCAGCTTGGTGAGCACGATGCCGGTGATGTCGACGACCTCGGCGAACACCCGGGCCTGCACGAGGCCGTTCTGCCCGGTCGTGGCGTCGAGGACGAGCAGGATCTCGTCCAGCGGCCCGTGCTTCTCGACGACCCGCTTGACCTTGCCGAGCTCGTCCATCAGCCCGGTCTTGGTGTGCAGGCGTCCGGCGGTGTCGATGAGGACGACATCCGCACCCTCGGCGATGCCTTCCTTCACCGCGTCGAAGGCGATCGACGCGGGGTCGCCGCCCTCGGGACCGCGCACGGTGCGGGCACCGACGCGCTCGCCCCAGGTCTGCAGCTGGTCGGCGGCGGCGGCCCGGAAGGTGTCGGCGGCACCGAGCACGACACTGCGGCCGTCGGCGACGAGCACCCGGGCCAGCTTGCCGGTGGTGGTGGTCTTGCCGGTTCCGTTGACGCCGACGACCATCACGACGCCGGGGGTGTCGACACCGCTCTCCGTCTTGACCTCACGGTCGAAGTCCGTACCCAGCAGGGTGAGGAGCTCCTCGCGGAGCAACGTGCGCAGCCCTTCGGGCGTACGCGTGCCGAGGACACGGACGCGTTCCCGGAGCCGTTCCACCAGTTCCTGGGTGGGCGCGACGCCCACATCGGCGGTGAGGAGCGTGTCCTCGATCTCCTCCCACGTCTCCTCGTCGAGGTTGTCGCGGGACAGGAGCGTGAGCAGCCCCTTGCCGAGGGAGTTCTGCGAGCGGGCGAGCCGGGCACGCAGCCGTACCAGTCGGCCGGCGGTCGGCTCGGGCACTTCGAGGGCGGGGGCGGCGGGCGCCTCCGGCTCGACGGCCTCGGGGACCTCCTCGGCAGGAGCCTCGGCCGAAGGGGGGCCGACCTCCTCGATGGTGCGGCGCGGTTCCTCGCGCGGCGTCTCGGCCTCCTCGCCGACATGAGGTTCGGCGGGAGGAGTGATGGTCGGCGTGCTCGACGGCGCCGGGGGCAGCTGCTTCTTCTTGCGGCCGCTGACCACGAGCCCGCTGATCACGCCGACCGCGACCAGGGCGATGACTACAGCAAGGATGACGAATTCCATAACCCACCCAGTATCGGTCACGACCGCCCGCACGGACCGCCCCGAAGGACCACCCTCACATCCACTCCAACCGTTATGCACCTTTTGGCGGTAAAGATACGACCCTGTCCGTGGAGACCCGCGGCCTGGAGCCCGTACCCGACAGCGAGCGCACCGGCCGGGTCCGGACCCTCTTCGCCACCTGGGCCGGTGCGAATCCGGCCGTGCTGCCGCTCACCATGGGCGCGGGGCTCATCGTCTTCGAGGACTGAACTTCTGGCAGGTGCTCATCGTCGTGATCGTGGCGCCGGTCATCAGTTTCGGACTGGTCGGCCCGGTCTCGGTCGCGAGCCGGGAGGGTGGGGCTCCCGGCAGGGCGCTCTCCCGGGCCGTCTTCGGCCGGCGCGGCAATCTGCTGCCCGGCGCGCCGATCCGGATCGCCCGCTGGGGCTGGGAGACGGTGAACGCGATCACCGGCACCTACGCCCTGCTCGCCGTACTGAATCTGCTCTTCTCCCTCACGAGCGGCAGCATCCGGCCCGTTCGCCGACTCCTGGACCGGGCGCCACGGACTGGGCCGGGCGGCCACGATCGTCGTCTCCGCCGCGCTGTACGCGATCCTGCCGCGCCCCGCCGTGCAGGAGAGCGGGAGCGGACCCGGAGGCGACGCGTCCCTACCCTTCTGACGCTTCGTCAGCTAGTGTCCCGGCTCGCCGAGCCCGCCCGACGAAGGGGACAAGCGTCATGGCTTTCACAGTGGTCCGGTTCAATCTCGTCGCTCCCGACGCCACCCGCGAGTCGCTCTCGGCCCGCTACCGCGCCGCGCTGGAGATGGCCTCGTACGCCGACGAGCACGGCGTCGACACGGTACAGACCGAGGAGCACCACGGCGTCGCCGACTCCTGGCTCCCCTCCCCCTTCGTCTTCGCGGGCTCGGTCTTCGGCGCCACCCGCCGGATCGCGGTCACCGTCTCGGCGATCATCGGCCCGCTGCACGACCCGCTGCGGCTGGCCGAGGACATCGCGGTCCTGGACCTGCTGAGCACGGGCCGGCTGGTCACCGTGGCGGGGATCGGCTACCGGCCGGAGGAGTACGAACAGGCGGGCGTCGAGTGGGGCAGGCGCGGCAGGCTCCAGGACGAGCTGCTGGAGACCCTGCTGCAGGCGTGGACCGGGGAGCCGTTCCCGTACCGGGGCCGTACGGTCCGGATCACTCCGCGCCCGTACACCCGGCCGCATCCGCTGCTGCTGGTGGGCGGCAGTTCGCGGGCCGCGGCGCGGCGCGCGGCCCGGTTCGGGCTGCCGTTCTTCCCGAGCGCGCATCTGCCGGAGCTGGAGGCGTACTACCACGAGCAGCGTGCGCGGTTCGGGACGGACGGCTTCTGCATGATGCCGGCCGCCCGGACACCGCTGCTGCATGTGTCCGAGGACCCGGACCGGACGTGGGCAGAGTACGGCGAGCACTTCCTCCACGAGGCGCGCACGTACGCCTCCTGGCAGTCCAAGGACATCCGCTCGGCCGTGCGTTCGGCGGCGACGACGGTGACGGAGCTGCGGGACGAAGGGGTCTACCGGGTCGTCACACCGGACGAGTGCGCCGCCGCCGCCGAGGAAGCGGAGAACCTGGTGCTGCATCCGCTGTGCGGCGGGATGCCGGTCGAGGAGGGATGGCGCAGTCTGCGGCTGTTCTGCGGCGCGGTCGCGCGCTGACCGCGCCGCGCCCGGAACCGCCCCGGCTCCGCGGGTGCGGGCCGGGGCGCTCCATGGACGAGGGGAGGGACAGCGGGGATCAGCCCATCTCCTCCAACGCCTTGCCCTTGGTCTCCTTCACGAACTTGAGCACGAAGGGGATCGAGAGCGTGGCGAAGCATGCGTAGATGATGTACGTGCCCGACAGGTTCCAGTCGGACAGGCTCGGGAAGCTCGCGGTGATGGCCCAGTTGGCGATCCACTGCGCGGACGCGGCGACACCGAGCGCCGCGGCGCGGATCCTGTTCGGGAACATCTCGCCGAGGAAGACCCAGACCACCACACCCCACGACAGGGCGAAGAAGAGCACGAACACATGGGCCGCGACCAGTGCCACGACTCCGTGGGTGTGGGGCAGTTTGCCGTCGACCAGGTGGGCAGAGAAGGCCCAGGCCTCGAAGGCGAGGGCGATGGCCATACCGGTCGAGCCGACCAGCGCGAGCGGCTTGCGGCCCACCCGGTCCACCAGAACCATGGCGACCACGGTGCCGATGATGTTGATGATCGACGTGGTGAACGAGTAGAAGAACGAGGCCGACGGGTCGATACCGACGGACTGCCAGAGCGTCGCCGAGTAGTAGAACGCCACGTTGATGCCGACGAGTTGCTGGAAGACCGAGAGGCCGATGCCGACCCAGACGATCGGCAGGAAGCCGACGCGTCCGCCGAGCAGGTCCGTGAACTTGGACTTGTGCTCACGGCGCATGGCGGTCTCGATCTCGGCCACCCGGGCGTCGAGGTCGACGGACGTGCCCTCGACCTCCGCCAGGATCTGCCGGGCGCGGTCCTTCCTGCCGGCCGAGATCAGGAACCGCGGCGACTCGGGAATCGCCAGCGACAGCAGCCCGTACAGGACGGCGGGGACGACCATCACGCCGAGCATCCACTGCCAGGCCTCGATGCCGCCGATCCTGCCGCGCTGATCGCCGCCGGCGAGCTGCAGGATGCCGTAGTTGACCAGTTGGGAGATGGCGATGCCGACGACGATCGCGGCCTGCTGGAAGGAGCCGAGGCGACCGCGGTAGGCGGGCGGCGAGACCTCGGCGATGTACGCCGGGCCGATCACCGAGGCCATGCCGATGGCGAAGCCGCCGATGATGCGCCACATCGCCAGGTCCCAGAGCGCGAACGGGAGCGCGGAACCGACGGCGCTGATGGTGAAGAGCACGGAGGCGATCTGCATGCAGCGGATGCGGCCGATGCGGTCGGCGATGCGTCCCGCCGTGGCCGCGCCGATCGCGCAGCCGATCAGGGCGATGGCGATGACCTGGGCGAGCGTTCCCGAACCGATCTCGTACCGGCTGCGGATGGCCTCGACCGCGCCGTTGATCACGGAGCTGTCGTAGCCGAACAGGAAACCGCCCATCGCCGCGGCCGCCGTGATGAAGATGACATGGCCGAGGTGGTCCGGATGGGACGCTCGGGCTCCGGACGCCGGTCCCTGCGAGATGCTGGTCACTTGAACTCCTGATGCCTGGCCGCGTCGTCAGGTGTGGGGGACGAGCTCTTGTGGGGCGCGAGCTCCTCCAAGTGGCGCATAACTTTCCTTCTGCCACCACTTGAATATAAAGACGACGTTGCAGAGACTATTCGTTCAAATTTCGAAGTCAACTTCGATCATTTGCGTGAGCTGTCCCGCAGCAATCTGCGAGCGTATTGAAGCCTTGAAGGATGGGAGCTCAGCGCAGCCGCTGGCTGATGACCTTGGAGACCCCGTCACCCTGCATCGAGACGCCGTACAGTGCGTCGGCGACCTCCATCGTCCGCTTCTGGTGCGTGATCACGATCAGCTGCGAGCTCTCCTGGAGCTCCTCCATGATCCGGATCAGCCGCTGCAGGTTGGTGTCGTCGAGCGCCGCCTCGACCTCGTCCATCACGTAGAACGGACTCGGGCGGGCCTTGAAGATCGAGACCAGCAACGCCACCGCCGTCAGTGAGCGTTCCCCGCCGGACAGCAGCGAGAGCCGCTTGACCTTCTTGCCGGGCGGCCGGGCCTCGACGTCCACACCGGTCGCGAGCATGTTGTCCGGGTCGGTCAGGACGAGCCGCCCCTCACCGCCCGGGAAGAGGCGCGAGAAGACACCCTCGAACTCACGGGCCGTGTCCCGGTACGCCTCGGTGAACACCTGCTCGACCCGCTCGTCGACCTCCTTGATGACCTGTATGAGATCGGCCCGGGTCTTCTTCAGGTCTTCGAGCTGCTCGGAGAGGAACTTGTGCCGTTCCTCCAGCGCCGAGAACTCCTCAAGGGCAAGCGGATTCACCTTTCCGAGTTGCTGGTACGCCCGTTCGGCCGACTTCAGCCGCTTCTCCTGCTCGGATCTGACGAAGGGCTTCGGCTGGTTGCGCGGATGCTCCGGATCCTCCGGCAGCTCCTCGCCCTCCGCCGCCGGCGACGGCGGTACGAGCTGGTCGGGGCCGTACTCGGCGGCCAGCCCGGCCGGCTCGACGCCCAGTTCCTCCAGCGCCTTCGCCTCCAGTTGCTCTATGCGCAGCCGCTTCTCGGCACCGAGCACCTCGCCGCGGTGGACGGAGTCGGTCAGCTTGTCCAGCTCGCTCTTGAGCTCTCGGCCCTGGTTGCGCTCGGCCGCCAGCTCCCGCTCCCGCTCCGCCTTCGCCGCCTCGGCCGCCCCCCGCTCCTGCTCGGCCCGCACGACGGACACCTCGACATGGGCGAGCAGCTGACGGGCGCCGGACGCGACGGCCGACGCCACCGCCGCCTCGTGCCGCAGCCGGGCGCGGCGCCGCTCGGCGCGGGCGCGAGCCTCCCGTTCGGCTCGGGCGCCCCGGTCGAGGGCTTCCGCGCGGCCCGCGAGCCCCTTGACCCTCTCCTCGTGAGTACGTACCTGGAGGCGGGCCTCCATCTCGGTCTGACGGGCGTTGGCACCGTCGGCGGCGAGCCGGTCACGCACGGAGGTGTCCGGCTCCGCCTCGACCGGCATCTCCTCGGCGACCAGCAGCCGCTCGGCCAGTTCCTCGGCTTCCTCCGTCGCCCGCTCCAGCGCCTCCTGGGCTCGGGCGGCCGACGCGGTCATCCGCTCCGCCTCGCCTGCGGCGCCACGGGCCTGCCCGGCGAGGCGCCCGAGCTGCTGGGCCACCCCGGACTTCTCCCGCTCGGCGGCCCGGCGCCGCTCCCCCAGCTCCTCGACCAGTCCGGCACTCGTCCTGCGCCGCTCCGTCGCGAGGCGCTGCTCCTCGGTCAACTCCGCGCACCGCACTGCCAGTTCCTCCAGCTGGAGGGCGGCTTCGTCGACCGAGGCCTGCACTTCGAGGAGGCTCGGCGCACCGGCGGAACCGCCGTGCGCGAAGTGCGCCGAGAGGATGTCCCCCTCGGCGGTCACAGCCGTCAGCTCCGGGCGCACGGCGACGAGGTCCTCGGCATCCTCCAAGGTGCCGACGACCACCATGTCCCGCACCAGCCTCCGTACGGCGTCCACCAGTTCGACGGGCCCGCGGACGAGGTCGGCCACGGCGGGCGGACCTCCGGCGGTCGCTCCGGCCACGGCGATGTGTGAGGAGCGGGCGGGCGCGTGGAGCCCGTCCGCCCGGCCATGCGTCTGCCCGGGCAGGTGCACAGCAGACGCATCAGCGCTACCGGCACCACCGGTCTCAACAGCACCACCGGCACCACTGGGCTCAGCAGCACCACCAGCACCACCAGCAGCACCAGAATCCGCATCAGTGACACCGGCATCAGGGGCCCCACCCTGATCGGGGACGCCGACGCGCACCCCGCCCAGCAGCATCGCCGCCCGGCCCGCGTCCTGCTTGCGCAGCAGCCGGATCGCCTCCGCAGCCGTGGCCGGATCCGTCACCGCGACCGCGTCCGCCGCCGCGCCCAGGGCCGCCGCCACCGCCACCTCGTGCCCCGGCGCCACCGTCAGGAGTTCGGCGGCCGGGCCGAGCAAGCCCGCCAGGTGGTCCTGCGCGCCGAGCAGCACGCCCGTGCCGTCCTTGCGGCGCAGGCCGAGGGCCAGTGCGTCATGGCGGGCCGCGACCGCCGCCCGCTTCCGTTCAGCGGCGGTTGCGGACTCCCGGGCCGTGGAGAGCGCCGCCTCCGCCTCCGCGAGTTCCCGCTTGGCGGCCTCGTGCCGCTCGCCCAGCTCCGCGTCGTCCGCGTCCAACCCATCGACCTCGGCCTTGAGCTGTTCGTACTCCTCCTGTGCGGCGACGGCCCGCTCCTGCGCCTCGTCACGGGAGGCAGCCAGCCGGTCGATCTCCGCCTGCGCCGAACCGGCCCGGCTGCGGGCCGCGTTGACCTGCCCGTTCAGCCGGGCAAGTCCTTCGCGTCGGTCCGCGATGGCCCGCGCGGCGTCCTTGAGCCTGCGCTCCTCGGCCGCCAACTCCCTTTCCAGGTCACCACGGTGGGCGGCCGTGTCCTCCAGCGCGTGTTGCGCCGCCTCCAGCGCGGCCTCCAGCTCCGCCTCCTGCTCACGGATGCGGGCCGCCTCCCGCTCCATCTCCTCCGGATCACGGCCGCGCCGCTCCTCCTGCGGTGCCGCTCCGGCGCTCTTGACCCGGGCGTCGGCCAGCGAGATCGTGCCGCGCACCCGCTCGGCCAGCTGGGACAGCTCGTACCAGGTCTGCTGGGCCCGCTGGAGCCGCGGCGCCAGCCGCCGTACCTCGTCCTCCAGCTCCGCCTCGCGCGCCAGGGCTGTCCTGAGCTCCGCCTCCGCGGCCTCCCTGCGCTGCTTGAGCGCCGCTTCGTCGGCGATCTCGCTGCGCAACGCGGTGTGCAGTCGCACCAGGTCGTCGGCGAGCAGTCGCAGCCTGGCGTCGCGCAGATCGGCCTGGATGACTGCGGCCCGGCGTGCCACGGCCGCCTGCCGGCCCAGCGGTTTCAGCTGGCGTCGCAGCTCGTCGGTCAGGTCCTGGACGCGGGCCAGATTGGCTCCCATCGCGTCCAGTTTCCGCAGCGCCTTCTCTTTCCGCTTGCGGTGCTTGAGCACGCCCGCGGCTTCCTCGATGAATGCGCGCCGCCCCATCGGATCGGCGTGGAGCACGGAGTCCAGCTGCCCCTGCCCGACAATGACATGCATCTCCCGGCCGATACCGGAATCCGAGAGGAGTTCCTGGATGTCCAGGAGTCGGCAGGTGTCGCCATTGATCTGGTATTCGCTGCCACCGTTGCGGAACATGATCCGAGTGATCGTCACTTCGGCGTACTCGATGGGCAGCGCTCCATCGGAATTGTCGATGGTCAGCGAAACCTCGGCCCGCCCGAGCGGCGGCCGACCGGTGGTGCCGGCGAAGATTACGTCTTCCATCTTGCCGCCGCGCAATGATTTGGCACCCTGTTCCCCCATGACCCAGGAGAGCGCGTCCACCACATTGGACTTGCCCGACCCGTTGGGACCGACGACGCACGTGATACCGGGTTCGAACCGCAGCGTCGTGGCGGAGGCGAACGATTTGAAACCGCGCAGGGTCAGGGCCTTGAGGTGCACGCCGCCGGACTCTACCTTTCACTCTCGGTTTCGCTGATGAAGGTGCAGGGCACATCAGACGGTAAGGGAAGGGGTCCGCGTCCGGGGCGGGGCCGCACAGGTCCGAAGGGAAAGAAAGAAGGGACGCCGGAGCGCCCCTTTAAATCTTGTGCGGTGTTGCGTGTGCGGTGTACTGGTGCAGCGGCACATGACGGATCAAGGACATGTCACGAAGGTGACAGATCAAGAGCAGTGATCTTCAATGATCCGGCGACGATCCGGGTGATGATCTCGGACGGCTGACGCGGGGCAGCCCGACCGGCCCTGTGGCCATCGGTCAGGTCAGCGCCGGCTCCGCCTGAGGTACGTCGATGTCGATGCTGTCGAGCAGCGACTCTTGGTGCTGGGCGGCGGCGTTGAGCGCGTCGTTCTCGTCCTGAATCCGTACAAGCTCGGATTCGAGATCCTGGACGCGCTGCTGGAGCCGTCGCATCTCGGCGAGGAGTCGCGGGTCGGAACCGCCGACGTAACCGAGAAGCGCCTTTGCCATGATGGATGGTCCTCCACACTGAGTGACCGACCGATGCGGTGTGGGTCGTGAGGGATTCGCACCCGCGGTGCTCGGCAGTGCTCTGTATTCACTGCTGTTCTGCTGCCAAACAGCTCTGCCGAACAGCTAAGGTGCGCGGGGATTTCAGCGTCTCACCAAAAAGTTTGACGGTCAACACGATCACACCCTGTAGAGACGGGCAGCCCTGGGGCGCGCGGCTTCACCATCATGCGGCGCGACTCTCCTGCGGGGCCCTGGAGGGCGTGGAGATCATCCTTACTGCCGCAGCCTGGCACGCCAACCGATTCTTGGCAACCACCCGGTCATTTCGCAGGTCATTTCATGTGTACGCAGATGAGCACCCCGCCCCGTCACCGCGCGCCGCGCGTCGAACACCGTCCGAACACAGCGCTCGCGTCGGACCCGTTCCGGGCTCGGATCAGCGGATCGCGAAACCCTCGTAACCGCCGCGCGGCGTGTCCCAGATCTCAGTGACTCCGTCAACGCGCCCGGGTGTGTCGTCCGAGCGCAGCCACTCCAGCAGACGGTGGCAATTCTCACGCCGGCCCTCGGCGACGACCTGCACCCTGCCGTCGTCGAGATTGAGGGCGAACCCGGTGAGACCACCGATCTCCAGGGCGTTTGCCCTGGTGAACCAGCGGAAGCCGACTTGCTGCACGCGGCCGCGCACCCAGGCGGTGAGTCGTACGTCTTCGTTCATGCCCGAACGCTAACCGGCCGATTGCTCTCGGAGCACCTTGCTCCAATAGCCCATGGCGTACAGTCCCGTCGCAATAGCCTCACCCGATCGGGTGAGGCATGTTGACGCCGAGAGCGGCGTACAGATCGTCGGAAGGGCTCAGCAGATGGGACGTCATCGACGCTCCGCAGCAGCTCCTGCCGCTCAGGACCCCGCGACGGGGGACACCGGTCGGCACCGGGGCAAGCACCACGGGAAGCGGTCCGGAGCATCTGTGCGTACGGGGCTGGTCGGCGTCTCCGCTGCCCTTGCCGTGGGAGCCGTGGCGGTCGCCTCCGGTCTGCTGCCCGGCGGTGACACGCACACGAACGGCGGCTCGGCCGCCGACCGGGTGCGCACCGAGGGGGCTCCAAATCTGCTGGGCCAGGGCGGCTTGTCCACCGCGCCCGCCGACCGCTCCACCGCGTCGACCGAGGCAGGCCGCGGTGCCGGACGCACCGATGGGCCGACGAGCGCACGGTCCCGGGCAGGCTCCCCGTCGTCCGGTTCCCCGTCGGAGACGTCCCGGCCGAAGGGGCGGGCGAACCCGTCCCCGTCGACCTCGGCGCCGAAGACCGGCGCGGCGGAAGCCGGGAAGAGCGCCGCCCCGGCCGCTTCCGAAGCGTCGTCGGCCGCTCCGGAGACCTCCGCGCCCTCGGCTCCGGCCGCCCGCAGGTCCACGGCGTCGGCCGCGGCCGACTCCGCCCAGGCCGCCGTGCTCGCCCTGGTCGACCAGGAGCGCGCGAAGGTCGGCTGCAGTCCGGTGACGGCCGACTCCGCACTGACCTTGCTCGCCCAGAACTTCAGCGACGACATGGCCGCCCGCGGCTTCTTCGACCACACCGACCCGGATGGCCGGACCCCCTGGGCCCGTGCGTCGAAGGCCGGCGTGCAGGGACTCGGGGGCGAGAACATCGCCCGGGGCCAGGCCGACGCACAGGCCGTGATGGACTCCTGGATGAACAGCGACGGCCACCGGGCGAACATTCTCAATTGCGACTACAAGACGCTCGGCGTCGGCGTGCACTACGGCGCGGGCGGCCCCTGGTGGACGCAGGACTTCGGTTTCTGAGCCGCAGCACCCACCCACCACAAGAAAGCGCGACCCGATGGTGAGCGCTGTGCGGACGTAAGCTCGTGCGTATGGACGAGAATTCCCGTCTGGACGCGCTCGCCTTCGATGTGTTCTCCCGGCAGTGCCCCTCGCGCGGCACGCTGGAGCATGTCACCGGGCGCTGGGGCAGCCTGACGCTGGGAGCGCTGTACGAGGGCGGCTTCCGCTTCAACGAGCTGCGCCGCCGGGTCGACGGGGTGAGCGAGAAGATGCTCTCGCAGACGCTCCACGCCCTGGAGCGGGACGGCCTGGTGCACCGCGAGGCCCAGCCGACCAATCCCCCGCGCGTCGACTACGAACTGACGCCCCTGGGCCGACAGGTCGCCGAGCGGCTGCTCGGGCTGATCCAACTCGTCGAGGGCCGGATGCCCGAGGTGCTGCGGGCCCGTGACCGCTACGACGAGGCCCACCCGGGCCCGGAAGGCCGGGGCTGAGGGCCGTCCCGTAATCCCTGGCGGGTGCACGACGACAGCTACGGCACCTCGCCGCGTTGTCGGAACGTCCGCATGCATCCGGTATGCGGACGTCCCTCCGCCGTACGATCCACAGCACCGGGCCCCGCTCGCCGATGCGGCCTGATCCGAACGAGAAACCTCAGGGCCTGGCCCGGGTCAGTTCGCACCTCCCGTCCGCGCAGGACCGGCGCAGCCGCCCGGCCGAGACGGTCTCCCCGAGGCCGGGTCCGGCCGGGGGACCTCAGTCCTTGCGGCCGGTCACGGCGACAGTCAGACCGAGGCCGATCATCGTGAACCCACCGACCCCGCCGATCAGGGCGAGCCGCCGCGGTGAGCGGGCGAACCAGCTTCGCGTGGTGGCCGCGACCAACCCCCACACGGTGTCGGAGGCCACCGCGATGACATTGAAGACCAGACCGAGCACCAGCATTTGAACGGTGACGTGCCCCTGATCACGGTCGACGAACTGGGGCAGTACGGCGGCGAAGAACACGATGGTCTTGGGGTTGGCCACGCCGACCGCGAACCCCTCCCACAACGTGCGCAGACTGCCGCGCGCGGGACCATCACCGGTGAACGCGGCATGCAACGCCCCGCGCTGCCGCACCGCCTTGACACCGAGATGCACCAGGTACGCGGCGCCCAGGAGCTTCAGCGCCGTGAAGACGAGGACCGAGCGTTCGACCACGGCCCCGACCCCGAGCGCCACGGCCACGACGAGTACGTAGGCCCCGAGCGTGTTCCCCGCGACCGTGGTCAGCGCGGCCCGGCGCCCCTGCGCCAGTGCCCGCCCGATCACGAACAGCACGCTGGGGCCGGGAACCACGATCAGCAGGAACGACATGGCCGCGAAGGCCAGCAGTCGGTCGGTGGACACCATGACACCCATGTAACACGGGGGTCAGGCATGCCCGCAGCCAATTCCGTGGAACGGCCCCGCGCCGGTCGGAGAGACCCACCCGCGACGTGCGCCGTCGGAGGCCGGGGCTCTGCGGCGCCGACTCGCCGGACAGCCCTCAGGAAGCCGTGCGCGGCGGACGCTGGCAGCGCGGGCAGAAGTAGCTGGAGCGGTTCATCCACGCCCGGCGCCGCATCGGCGTACCGCAGCGGTGGCAGGGCTCGCCCTCGCGTCCATAGGCGTCGAGCGAGCGGTCGAAGTAACCGGACTCGCCGTTCACATTGACATAGAGGCTGTCGAAGCTGGTGCCGCCCTGGTCGAGCGCCGCGCTCATCACGTCACGGACATGCCCCAGCAACTCGGCGGACCTGGGGCGGGTGAGGGTGGCGGTCGGCCGGTCGTAGTGCAGTTTGGTGCGCCACAGCGCCTCGTCCGCGTAGATGTTGCCGACTCCGCTGATCAGCGACTGATCGAGCAGAGCGCGCTTGATCGTCGTCCGGCGCAGCCGCAGGGCCGTCTGGAACGCCGCGTCGTCGAATGCCGGGTCCAGGGGATCGCGGGCGATGTGCGCGATGGTGTCGGGCAGCCCGTCCGTGCTGTCGGCTGCGCACTCGTGGAGCGAGAGCCCGCCGAAGGTCCGCTGGTCGACGAAGCGCAGTTCGGTACCGAGGTCGTCGTCGAAGCGGATCCGGATGCGCAGGTGCTTCTCGTCGAGGGCGTCCTGCGGCTGCACGAGCAGTTGTCCGCTCATGCCGAGGTGGCCGAGCAGCGAGCTGGACGCGTCGTTCAGCGGTATCCAGAGGTACTTCCCGCGGCGCATGGCCGTTCCGAAGCGGGCACCGCCGAGCCGGGCCGCGAAGTCCACTCCGCCCGCGAGATGGCGGCGGACCGCACGCGGGTGCAGCACCTCGACCTCGCCGACCGTACGGCCGGTGACCCAGCGCGCGAGACCCCGTCGTACGACCTCGACCTCGGGCAGCTCGGGCACGGTGTCGCTCCTGGAGAAGTGCGAGAAGTGAACAACGGGGAGATGAAAAGCATATGCGGGCAGGAAAACCCCCTCGGTGCGCAGGGCTCCGAGGGGGTTCTCGGGTCAGGCCGGAGCGACGTCCGTGGACGGCGAGGGGTCGGCAGGGGTGTCGGCGGCCCCTCCGTCGGCAGCGGCCTTCGCCGCGGCCTCCCGTGCTTCCGCGGCGGCGCTGATCCCGCGCCAGGCGGACTCCGCCGCCTGCTGCTCCGCTTCCTTCTTGCTACGGCCGGTGCCGGTGCCGTACGAGACACCACCGACGCGAGCAGCAGCAGTAAAGGTCTTCTCGTGGTCCGGGCCGGTCTCCGTGACGAGGTACTCGGGGACGCCGAGGCTCTCGCTCGCGGTGAGTTCCTGGAGGCTGGTCTTCCAGTCCAGGCCGGCGCCGAGGTTGGAGGACCTGTCGATCAGCGGGTCGAAGAGCCGGTGGACCAGCTCCGAGGCCGCGCCGAGCCCCTGGTCGAGATAGACCGCGCCGATCACCGCTTCGAGGGTGTCGGCGAGGATGGACGCCTTGTCCCTGCCGCCCGTGCCCTCTTCACCGCGGCCGAGCCGGATGAAGGAGCCGAGTTCGAGGCCGCGGCCCACTTCCGCCAGCGCACGCGAGTTGACCACCGCGGCCCGCAATTTGGCCAGCTGGCCTTCAGGCAGGTCGGGGTGGGTGCGGTACAGCGTGTCCGTGACCACCAGGCCGAGCACCGAATCCCCGAGGAATTCGAGGCGCTCGTTGGTGGGCAGACCGCCGTTCTCGTACGCGTAGGAGCGATGGGTCAGCGCACGCACCAGAAGGGCGGACTCGAGGTGATACCCGAGCCGCCCTTCCAGAAGCGTGTGGGACGAGGCTGTGTTGACGTTGTCTGCCTGCTTCTTGGCGTTGGACAACTCAGACATCGGGCCTCTCACCAGCCGCTCAGACTTCGAGGACCTGGCGCTTGTTGTACGTGCCGCAGCTGGGGCACGCGATGTGCTGCAGCTTCGGCTCCTGGCAACGCTCGCACGAAACCAGGGTGGGGACCGCAGCCTTCCACTGCGACCGGCGGTGGCGCGTGTTGCTGCGCGACATCTTCCGCTTCGGAACAGCCACGGCTACTTCTCCTGCTTCTCGTCGACGCCCGCTTCGGCGCCGCCCATGTTGTCCTTCTCGCCGTCCTGAACGGTGTCGGCGAGTCCTTGCAGTGCCGCCCAACGAATGTCGACGGCATCGTGGTGGTGACCGGGGTTCTCGTCCAGCCTGATTCCGCATTCGGAACACAGACCGGCACAGGACTCCCGGCACACCGGCTGCATCGGCAGTGCGAGCACCACCGCATCGCGCAGCACTGGTTCGAGGTCGAACAGGCCGTCCTCGATGAAGAGCCTGTCCTCGTCGTCCTCGGCGTCGTCGGCCGGTTCCGCCTTGCTGCTGCGGCCACGGTCATCGGCGTCAGGGTACGAGAACATCTCCTGGAAGTCCGCCGCGACCTCTTGGTGCAGCGGCTCCAGACACCTTACGCACTCCCCCTCGGCCGACGCACGGGCGGTGCCTGTGACGAGCACCCCTTCCATGACGGATTCGAGGCGCAGGTCCAACTCCACGGGCGCGCCTTCCGGCACACCGATGACCTCGTCGATACCGAGGGCCGGCGAACCGGGTGCGTCCACCGTGCGGGTGAGCCGCTGGAGGGCACCGGGACGCCGACCCAGCTCGTGCGTGTCGAACACGAGGGGGTTTCGGTGGTCGAGGTGGCCGTTCAGGGCTTTTCCTGCTTTCGAAATCATGTGCGTCACGCAGCGTGGGGAGGGCTGACCGGATTCGGATTCGAATCGGGCAGCAGGGATCGCGGTCATACGCGCGACCGAAGAGCCAGGATACTGGACGCACCGCTCAGCTCCCAATCCGGTCCGCCGGTCCCCCGCAAGGCCCGGACCGCCGTGGCGACCGGACCGCCGCGGGGACCGGTCAGCGCTCCTGTTCGTACCGGCGGAGCTGATCCAGATCGATCATGCTGGTGTCGAACAGGCTGGTCTCGTCGAGGGCACTCTCACCCTGCGGCTGAAGGGTCTGCTGGGGGTGCACGGGCTGCTGCTGCCAGCCGTCGTAGTTCTGGGCCTGCGGCTGGGCCTGGCTCTGGTCGTAGCCCTGCTGCTGATAGGCGGCGTACGGGTCCGGCTGCTGCTGGTACTGGTAGACGTCCTGCTGCGGCTGCTCCTGGTACCCGTACGTCTCCGCGTAGCTCGGCTGGGCCTGGGCCGGGAAGTGCGGCTGGACCTGCTGGTGCGCGGGCTGCGGCTCCGGGGTGGCGAGCTCGGCGAGGCCGGCCCAGTGGTCCTCGTCGCTCATGTGCCCCTGGTTGCCCGCCGCGTCCTGGGCGGCCATGTGCGCGCCGAGTTCGTCGGTGGCGACCCGGCCGTGCAGCTTCTGCCGACCGCGGCCGACCGCCTCCAGGGTCTTGGCCAGCACGGCCTCGAAGGCACCGAGCTTGGTGTCCACGTACTCGTCGGCACGGCGCTGGAGCGTGGCCGGATCGGTGCTGCGCTCGGGGGCCTCGGCGAAGTCCGGGTCCTCGTACCCCTGCTCGTCGAAGGCCTGGCCGCGGCCGAGGAGCTTCTCGCGGCCCCGGTCGACGGAGCCGATGGTCTTGGTGAGGACGACCTCGAAGTTGGCGAGCTTGCTGTCGACGTACTCGTCGGCCTCGGCGCGGACCTCCGCGGCCTCCCGGCGGGCCTCGTCGAGGATGCGGTCGGCCTCGCTGCGCGACTGCACGGCGACCTCGGTCCCGGCGATCAGCGAGGTGCGTTCGGCGTGCGCGGCCTCGATGATCCGTTCGGCCTCCTGACGGGCCTGCTCGGCCAGCTGCTCGTGCCCGCCGATGAGCTCCTGGGCCTGGGCGAGCGAGCCGGGCAGGGCCTCGCGCACCTCTTCGAGCATCGCGAGCAGCTCGGCGCGGTTGACCACGCACGAAGCCGACATGGGCATGGACCGGGCGCTGCCGACCGCCTCGACGATCTCGTCGAGCTTCTTCTGCACGTCCACCGTGTGCTCGCCACTCTCTACAGCCGATTGGAGACGGACGGGACGACTGTACGGCCAGTCGGCGCCCGCCCGACACCTGGTGACGGACAGTCAGTGCCTCAGCGCCCGGCGAGACGCTCGGTGAGGGCCTGGTGGACCACGGGGGGAAGCAGGTGGGAGACGTCCCCGCCCCAGGTGGCGACCTCCTTGACCAGGGAGGACGACAGGAAGCTGTAGGTGGGATTGGTCGGCACGAAGAGCGTTTCGACGCCGGAGAGGCCGTTGTTCATCTGGGCCATCTGCAGCTCGTAGTCGAAGTCGCTGACGGCCCGCAGGCCCTTCACGATCGCCGGGATGTCGCGCTGCTTGCAGAAGTCGACCAGGAGCCCGTGGAAGGACTCGACCTGGACGTTGCCGAAGTCCGCGGTCACCTGACGGATCAGGTCGATCCGCTCGTCGACCGTGAACAGACCCTTCTTGGACTGGTTGATCATCACCGCGACGTGTACGACGTCGTACAGTTTCGAGGCACGGCCAATGATGTCGAGGTGTCCATTGGTGATGGGGTCGAATGACCCCGGACAGACGGCGCGGCGCAACTTGGTTCCCTCGCTCTCCGGTCCGGTCATCGTGCGTCTTCGCACGTAGAGGCGGCGCGACCGTACCAAAGCGTTCCCTCGCCGTAGCGACGGGCCCGCAGTGGCTCGAATCCCTCGGGCCAGTTGAATTCTCCGCCTCGGGTGCTCCGTTCCACGGTGACGAGCGCGTCGACCGTGAGCCACCCCTGAGCACGGAGTGTGAGCAGTATCTCCCCGAGATCGCCGTCGGTCACGACGTACGGCGGGTCCAGGAACACGACGTCGTACGGCTCGGCGGGCGCCGGTCCGGTCACGATCTGTTCCGCTCTGCCGGTACGGACCTCGGCGCCGGGCAGGCCGAGCGTGCGGACGTTGTCCCGGACGATGCGGACGGCCTTGGAGTCGGCCTCGACGAGCAGTGCGTGGACCGCGCCGCGGGAGAGCGCCTCCAGGCCGACGGCGCCCGAGCCCGCGTACAGATCCGCGACTCGGGTGCCGTGGAGGCTGCCCAGGAACGCCTCCCAGGTGGAGAAGAGTCCCTCGCGCGCACGGTCGGAGGTGGGGCGGGTGCCGGTGCCGGGCGGGACGGCCAGGCGGCGTCCGCCGGCCGAGCCGGCGATCACGCGGGTCATGGGTGTCTGGTCCTCGGTTCGTGGGTGGCCCACAGGGTGCTGCGGCGCCGTGGCACCCACGATATGGCGTCGTGGCGGATCGGGCCCGCGCACCCGTCGCCCGCTGCCGGACCCGTCAGCCCTTGTCGAGGTACTGCTCGCGCTCCTTGTCGAGCAGCGCGTCCAGCGCGATCCGCAGTTCGGGCAGACGCTCCAGCTCCGGGTCGGCCGCGACGATCCCCACGGCCTCCTCGCGGGCGGCGGCGATGACCTCCTCGTCGTCGATGACGGTGAGCATCCGCAGCGAGGAGCGGACGCCGGACTGGGCCTGGCCCAGGACATCGCCCTCGCGCCGCTGTTCGAGGTCGATCCGGGACAGCTCGAAGCCGTCGAGCGTGGCGGCGACGGCGGAGAGCCGGGCACGGGCGGGACTGGCCTCATGGGCCTCGCTGACCAGCAGACAGAGCCCGGGGGCCGAGCCACGGCCGACCCGGCCGCGCAGCTGGTGCAGCTGGGAGACGCCGAACCGGTCGGCGTCCATGATCACCATGGCGGTGGCATTGGGGACGTTGACCCCGACCTCGATGACGGTGGTGGCGACGAGGACGTCGACCTGGCCCGCGGCGAAGCGGCGCATCACGTCGTCCTTGTCGTCGGGATTCATCCTGCCGTGCAGCACCTCGATGCGCAGACCGGCCAGGGGGCCCTTGGCGAGCTGTTCGGCGATCTCCAGGACGGCGAGCGGCGGGCGCTTCTCGCCGTCGTCCTCGGGTGCCTTCTTCTTCCCCTTCCCGCCGGCCGCCTCGTCCTCGGCGTCGTCGCCGATGCGGGGGCAGACCACATAGGCCTGGTGCCCGTTCTCCACTTCCTCCCGGACCCGTTCCCAGGCGCGGCTGAGGAAGTGCGGCTTGTCCTTGGCGGGGACGACATGGCTGGCGATCGGCGAGCGGCCGGCCGGGAGCTGGTCCAGTACGGACGTCTCCAGGTCGCCGAAGACGGTCATGGCGACCGTGCGGGGAATGGGGGTGGCGGTCATGACCAGCAGATGCGGGGGCCTCCTTTCCCCCTGGGCGTTCTCCTTGGACCGAAGGGCGTCGCGCTGTTCCACCCCGAAGCGGTGCTGTTCGTCGACGACGACCAGGCCCAGGTCGTGGAACTGCACCTTGTCCTCGATCAGCGCGTGTGTGCCGATCACGATCCCGGCCTCGCCGGTGACGAGGTCGAGCAGCGCCTGACGGCGGGCCGCGACCCCCATGGAGCCGGTGAGCAGCACCACCTTCGTGCCCTGTTCGGAGCCGCCCAGCATTCCCCCCTCGGCCAGCTCGCCCATCATTTCGGTGATGGACCGGTGGTGCTGCTGGGCGAGCACCTCGGTGGGCGCGAGCATGGCGGCCTGTCCGCCCGCGTCGACGACGCCGAGCATGGCGCGCAGGGCGACCATCGTCTTCCCGGAGCCGACCTCGCCCTGGAGGAGCCGGTGCATCGGGTGCTCGGTCGCCAGGTCGTCGAAGATCTCTCCGGAGACCTTCCGCTGTCCTTCGGTGAGAGTGAAGGGCAGCTTGGCGTCGAAGGCGTCGAGCAGTCCGTCGGGCCGGGGTCTGCGCGCCACCGCCGGGAGCTGGGTGTCCGCGTATCTGCGGCGGGCCAGCGCGACCTGGAGGACGAACGCTTCGTCCCACTTCAGGCGGTCCCTGGCCTGCGCGATGTCCGCCTTGGTCTGCGGGCGGTGGACCTTCAGCAGTGCTTCCGGGAGCGAGGTGAATCCGCGGCCCTCGCGCAGACCCGGTGGCAGCGGGTCGACGGCCTCCGCGGCACTGGGCAGCACGGTGTCGACGGCCTTGGCGATCCGCCAGGAGTCCAGTTGCTTGCAGGCCGGGTAGATCGGCAGCAGCCGCCCGGCGAAGGCGTCCACCGCCTCCGTGGCCTCGGCCCCGTCGATGGACTCGGCGTCCAGCAGCTGGTACGTGGGGTGGGCCAGCTGCATCTTCCGGTTGAAGACGGAGACCTTGCCCGCGAACATCGCGCGCCGTCCCGGCAGCAGCTCCTTGTGCGGCTTGTGGACGCCGTGGCCGAAGAAGACCAGCTGGAGGCGGCCGTTGCCGTCGGTGAGGGTCACTTCGAGGCGCTTGCCGCGGCCGTTGTTGAACATCAGGATGCGGGCGTCGGCGACCTGGGCGACCACCGTCACGTGCTCGTCCAGCGGGAGGTCGGCCAGGGCGGTGAGCCGGCCGCGCTCCTCGTACCGCCGCGGGTAGTGGTGCAGCAGATCACCGACCGTGTGCAGGTCGAGATGTTCGGCCATCACCTTCGCGGTGGCTCCGCCGAGCAGCTTCTTGAGGGGTTCATCGAACGCAGACACGCGATCCATTGCACACCACACCACTGACAGATGTCCGGCGGGCACCACCGGGATCACCGGAATCCCCTGGTCGGCGGCCCCGAGCAGGGCGGTGGACGCGCCGCTCGACGCCCCTGCTGCGGGACGGGCCCAGCTGCACCTCGGGCTCGCCGAAGTCCTCGGCGGCGCCGGGCAGTTCGACGAGGCGGCCGAGCGCGCGCCGGACGTCCCGCCCCGGCCCTACTCCACGCCGATCAGCAGGGGAGCGCGCTGGTGGCCGCCCCGGTACACCACCGTGTCGACCGCCAGATAGCCCTCGCGCACGTGCTCCTCCAGCGCGTCGGCCAGGCTGTCGGGGACGTCCTCGCCCAGAACCAGGGTGACCAGTTCACCGCCCGCCGCCAGCATGCGGTCCAGCACGGTGCGGGCCGTTTCCGGCACGTCCTCGCCGATCACCGCGACATCGCCGTCGATCAGGCCCAGGACGTCGCCGGCCTGGCAGATGCCCGCCATGGTCCACGACTGCCGCTCGGCGACGGCCAGTTCGGCGTAGCGGGTGGCACCGGCGGCGGCGGTCATCGCCACCACGTCCTCGTCGAAGCTGCGGTCGGGTTCGTGGACGGCGAGGGCGGCGATGCCCTGGACGGCGGCCCGGGTCGGGATCAGGGCGACCCTGACTCCCCCCGCGCGGGCCTGTTCGGCGGCGGCGGCCGCGGTGTGGCGCAACTCGGCGTCGTTGGGCAGCAGAACCACTTCGCGGGCGTGCGCCCGGCGGATCGCGTCGACCAGTTCGCCGCTGGCGGGCGGCTCGCCGGGGCGCGCCAGGACCGTCGTCGCGCCGGCCTCCTTGCACAGCCCGCGAAGGCCGTCGCCGGGGACCACCACGACGACCGCGCGCTGCACGGGCTCGGCCTGGGCGTGCACCCGGTCCGCACCGAAGTGGGTGATCCGGATCCGGTACGGCCGCCCCGCCTCGACGCCCGCCTCCACCGCCGCACCCGCGTCGTCGACATGCACATGGACGTTCCACAGCCCGTCGCCGCCCACCACCACGAGCGAGTCGCCGAGCCGGTCGAGCCGGTTCCGCAGCCGGTCCACGGCGTCGTCCGCGGCCTCCAGCAGGTAGATGACCTCGAAGGCCGGTCCGCCCTGCGCGCAGCTCTCCACCACCGCGACCTGGGGCGCGGGCGCGGCCGGGTACATGTGCTCGGGCGCCCTCCCGGAGACCGCTTCGACGAGCGCCCCGAGCACCGTCACCAGGCCCCGGCCACCGGCGTCCACGACGCCTGCGCGCCCGAGGACCTCCAGCTGTCCGGGCGTCTCCTCCAGGGCCGCCCGCGCCCCCTCGTACGCCGCCCGTGCGACCTCTGCGGTTCCGGCGTCGTCCGCCGTGCGCCCGGCGGCCTCGGCGGCCGCGGAGGCCACCGTCAGCACGGTGCCCTCGACAGGGTGGGCGACGGCCTGCCGGGCGGCGGCAGCGGCGGCGGTGAGCGCCCGGCGCAGATGGTCCGCGTCGTGGCCGTCGCCCAGCACCCCCGCCATCCCGCGCAGCAGCTGGGCCAGGATCGTGCCGGAGTTCCCGCGGGCGCCGATCAGCGCCCCGTGCGCCATGGCCCGTACCGCGTCGGCGGCGACGGGGGCCGTCGTGCCGGTCTCGTGTGCGGCGAAGACCGCTTCGACGGCCTGGGTCGCGGACTCCACCGTCAGATAGAGGTTCGTCCCGGTGTCCCCGTCCGCGACCGGGTACACATTGATCGCGTCGATCGCCGCGCGCTCCCGGCCCAGCGCCTCCAGGGCCAGTGAGCACCAGGTACGCACCGCGACGGCGTCCATGTCGTCGGCGGTCTGCGGCACCTGTCGGTCCTCCTCGGAATCGGCCGTACGTGGCCGGCTGCACCGCAGAGTAGTCCCCGAGCGCCGGGTCCGGCGGAGACAGGGGCGGGCGGGGGGCGGCGGAACCCATGGTAGTTTCGTTCCACCGACGCGGCCGTTGTATGCTGCTTCGGTTGCCCGACGAGAGTCGGGCCATTCCTCCGGTACCGCCACTTCAGTCACATGAATCCGGCGCGCCGGAATTCACTGTAAGTGCACCTGAAGTCTTTGGAGTGACCCGTGGCTGCCAACTGCGACGTCTGCGGCAAGGGGCCGGGCTTCGGCAACAACATTTCGCACTCGCACCGCCGTACGTCCCGTCGCTGGAATCCCAACATCCAGCGCGTGCGTGCCGTGGTCGGTCGGACGCCGAAGCGGCTCAACGTCTGCACCTCGTGCATCAAGGCCGGCAAGGTCGCGCGCTGACGTTCCCGTCGTAGCGCAGCCTTCCGGTTGCCCAAAAAGCCGGTCCGCCTCGGTGGACCGGCTTTTTGCTGTGCCCAGCGTGCTCACACGGTGCGCGTCCGCCAGCCGTGGTCGACGGGGCCGATCCCGGCGCCCAGCGGGAAGCCCGCCGCGATCGCCCCGGTGACATAGTCCTTCGCGCTCCGCACCGCTGTCGGTACGTCCTGCCCCAGGGCCAGTCCGCAGGCGATGGCGGAGGCGAGTGTGCAGCCGGTGCCGTGCGTGTGCCGGTTGTCGTGCCTCGGCGCGCGCAGCCAGTGCTCCCGCGCGCCGTCCGTCACCAGATCCACGGGTTCGCCGGACAGGTGCCCGCCCTTGATGACGACCCAGCGCGGCCCGAACCCGAGCATCTCGGTGGCGGCCTGCCGCATTCCGGTCTCGTCCGTGACGTTCACACCGGTGAGCTGCGCGACTTCGTCCAGGTTCGGGGTGGCGACCGTGGCGACCGGGAGCAGTTTCGTCCGTACCGAATCGAGTGCCTCGGCGGCCAGCAGCGGGTCCCCGTGCTTGGAGACCCCGACCGGGTCCACGACGACCGGGGCGTCGGTGTCCGCGAGGAGTTCGGCCACGGTCTCCACGAGCGCGGCCGACGACAGCATGCCGGTCTTCACCGCCCGCACACCGATGTCGTCCACCACACTGCGGTACTGGGCGCGTACGGCCTCGACGGGCAACTCCCAGGCGCCCTGCACCCCCAGCGAGTTCTGGGCCGTGACGGCGGTCAGCACGCTCATGCCGTGCACACCGAGCGCCAGCATCGTCTTCAGATCGGCCTGAATGCCCGCGCCGCCGCCGGAGTCGGATCCGGCGACGGTGAGCACACGGGCGGGTACGGCAGCAGTCGAGGGCATGTGCCTGAATCTACTGCGCGTCCTCGATGTCCCCGAAATGGTCCCAGCCGCTCTTGCTGGTCCAGGGCGCTCCGTCGACCGTCACCTGCGGCAGCGCCGAGGGGTTGAGGACTTCGCCGATCACCTTCCAGCGGGCGGGCAGCTTCACGTCCGGCGGGAAGGTGGCGACGATCGCGTGGTCCTCTCCCCCGGTCAGCACCCACTGCAGCGGATCCACGCCGACGGCCTGTCCGATGTCGGACATCTGCGAGGGGATGTCGATCAGTCCGGAACGCAGATCGATCCGGACCTTGCTGGCCTCGGCGATGTGCCCGAGGTCCGCGACGAGTCCGTCGCTCACGTCCGTCATCGCGGTGGCGCCGAGACCGGCGGCCGCGGGGCCCGCGTGGTACGGCGGTTCGGGGCGGCGGTGGGCCTCGACGAAGGCGCGCGGCGAGCGGAAACCGCGGGAGAGCACGGCGTACCCGGCGGCGGACCAGCCGAGCCAGCCGGTGACGGCGACGACGTCGCCGGGCTGGGCACCGGACCTGGTGACCGGTTCGTGGTTGCGCAGATCACCGAGTGCGGTGATCGAGACGGTGATCGTCTCGCCGCGCACCACGTCCCCGCCGACCACGGCCGCGCCGGCGACCTGGCACTCGTCACGGAGGCCGTCCATCAGCTCGCCGGCCCAGGTGACCGGGAGTTCGGCGGGGACGACCAGGCCGAGCAGCAGCGCGGTGGGCACGGCACCCATGGCGGCGATGTCTGCGAGATTCTGGGCGGCGGCCTTGCGGCCGACGTCGTACGCCGTCGACCAGTCGCGGCGGAAGTGCCGTCCCTCCAACAGGATGTCCGTACTGGCCACGACCCTGCGGTCGGGGGCCGACACGACCGCGGCGTCGTCGCCGGGACCGAGCCGTACCGCCGGAGTGGTGGTGAGCCGGGAAGTCAGCTCCCTGATGAGCCCGAACTCCCCCAACTCGCCCACGGTTCCCTTCACCGAGTCTCACCTCTCATCTATCGCGCCGGACGATCGTCCGGGCTGCTTCAGCGACCGGGGGTCCGGATCGTGGACCGGCCGCCGTCGCAGGGAGCAGTCTGCACCGGTTCTCATCGGCATGCCCGTCCCCCGTTCGCACCGCTGCGTTCGCGCTCGCGGGCCGTCCCTGCTGTCGGTACTGTCAAGAGATACGTCAACCTGTGTCTTGCGTACGCCACGCTGTGGACGTCAACCGGCCCGTAGGTCTCCCCGCGGCCCGCGGCAACGCGATACCGTGGCGTCCCTTTCCCCCACATGATCCTCGTGGCCGCCCTGGAGGTTCCGTGGTACAGGCGTACATCCTTATTCAGACCGAGGTGGGCAAGGCGTCGACCGTCGCCGAGACCATCGCCAAAGTTCCGGGAGTGATCCAGGCAGAGGACGTCACCGGCCCCTACGACGTGATCGTGCGTGCCCAGGCCGACACGGTCGATGAACTCGGCCGCATGGTGGTCGCCAAGGTCCAGCAGGTGGAAGGCATCACCCGAACCCTGACCTGCCCGGTCGTTCATTTGTAGTCCCCGTCTACGCTGGGTCGGTGACATCACTGCGCCGCCGGTTCGGCCACCCACTGTTTCTCGGTCCGTCCGTTGCCGCGCTGCTGCTGGCCGCGGCGGGCTGCTCCTCGACGGACGCCACGGCGTCGGTCACAGTTCCCACTCCGTCTCCGGAAGCCGCAGCCTACTGTCGTGCGCTGCACAAGGAACTGCCGAGGACCGTTGCCGGTCTCGACCGTGGTGACACCGGGACGAAGTCCGAACTGACCGCCGAGTGGGGGGACGGAGCGATCGTACTGCGCTGCGGCGTCCCCCGGCCCGCGAAGATGGACGACCCGATGGCGAAGGGGGCCGAGGCGGACGGCGTCAACTGGCTGCTGGAGCAGCCGGAGGACGCCGGCCCGCGCTTCACGACGACCTATCGCAAGGCATACGTCGAGGTCAGCCTCTCGACGGCGTACGCCCATGACGCGAGCCCGTTGGCCGCGTTCGCCCCTGCTGTCAAGAAGACGGTCCCCAGCAGCCCGTAGGGCGTGCACCCCGCGTCGCGAGTGCACGCCCCACGGTGCGAAGCCGTCTCAGCGCAGGCCGGTCGACCGGTTCAAGGCGGCCTGGATGAGCCGGTCCACCAGCTCCTGGTAGCTCACACCGCTCTCCTGCCACATCCGCGGATACATGGAGATCGGGGTGAAGCCCGGCAGCGTGTTGATCTCGTTGATCACGAAGCCGCCGTCCTCGGTGAGGAAGAAGTCGGCGCGCACCAGGCCCTCGCAGGACGCGGCCTCGAAGGCCTCGACCGCGAGGCGCTGGACCTCCGCCGTCTGCTCCTCGGTGAGCGGGGCGGGCAGGATCCCGGCGGCCGAGTCGATGTACTTGGCCTCGAAGTCGTAGAAGTCGTGCGAGGTGACCGGCGGGATCTCGGCGGGCACGCTGGCGCGGGGGCCGTCCTCGAACTCCAGCACCCCGCACTCGATCTCGCGGCCCCGCAGCAGCGACTCGACCAGGAACTTGGGGTCGTGGCGGCGGGCTTCCTCGATCGCCTCGTCGAGACCGGACAGGTCGTCGACCTTGGTGATGCCGAAGGACGAACCGGCTCGGGCGGGCTTGACGAAGAGCGGCCAGCCGTGGTCACCGGCGAAGTCCACGATGCGCTTGCGGGCACCGGAGGGGTCCGTGTCCCATTCGCGGGGGCGTACCACGAGGTACGGGCCGACCGGCAGCCCGAACGAGGTGAAGACCCGCTTCATGTACTCCTTGTCCTGGCCGATCGCCGAGGCGAGCACCCCGGCGCCGACGTACGGCACGCCCGAGAGTTCCAGGAGTCCCTGGAGAGTGCCGTCCTCGCCGTAGGGGCCGTGCAGCACGGGGAAGACGACGTCGACCTCGCCCAGCGCCTTGGGGACCGAGCCGGGCTCGCTGTACACCACTTCGCGGCTGCCGGGGTCGGCCGAGAGCACCACCCTGCCCTCGATGGACTCGGCCAGCTGGGCCACGTCCGGCATCTGCCGGTCCTTGATGGCCATGCGTTCCGGCTCGTCGGCGGTGAGCGCCCAGCGGCCGTCCGTCGTGATGCCGATCGGCAGGACGTCGTACTTGGTCCGGTCGATGGCGTTCAGGACGGCGCCGGCCGTGACGACCGAGATGCCGTGTTCGGAGCTGCGGCCGCCGAACACGACGGCCACGCGCGGCTTGCGGAGCTGCTGCTCCGGGCTCTGGGGGAGGTTCTCGCTGCTCATATCGCGTTGAGCGTACCTGCTGGTACCTCTCGCGTCAGCGTGGCCGGGGCCGCTGGAGCGGCGTCCGCGAACGTTCACCGCCCTGCGCACCCCCGTGCCTGTCGTCAGCGCCGCTCGGGCTTCGCGCTGCGCGACATCAGCTCGCTCAGCGCGACCATCGGCGGCTTGCCCTCGTGGACGATGCCGACGACCGTCTCGGTGATGGGCATGTCGACGCCGTGCCTGCGGGCCAGATCGAGCACCGATTCACAGGACTTGACGCCTTCCGCGGTCTGCTTGGTGACCGCGATGGTCTCCTGGAGCGTCATGCCGCGACCGAGGTTGGTGCCGAAGGTGTGGTTGCGCGAGAGCGGCGAGGAGCAGGTGGCCACCAGGTCGCCGAGGCCCGCGAGTCCGGAGAAGGTCAGTGGGTCGGCGCCCATGGCGAGGCCCAGTCGGGTCGTCTCCGCGAGGCCCCGGGTGATGAGCGAGCCCTTGGCGTTGTCGCCGAGGCCCATGCCGTCGGCGATGCCCACGGCGAGGCCGATGACGTTCTTGACCGCGCCGCCGAGTTCGCAGCCGACCACATCGGTGTTGGTGTACGGCCGGAAGTACGAGGTGTGGCAGGCGGTCTGGAGACGCTGGGCCACGGACTCGTCCTGGCAGGCGACGACGGCCGCGGCGGGGCGGCGTTCGGCGATCTCCTTGGCCAGATTGGGGCCGGTGATGACGGCGATGCGGTCCGCGGAGACCTTGGTGACGTCCTCGATGACCTCGCTCATCCGCTTCGCGGTGCCGAGTTCGACGCCCTTCATCATCGAGACGAGGACGGTGTCGGAGCCGATGTGCGGAGCCCAGTCGGCGAGGTTGGCGCGCAGCGTCTGCGAGGGCACCACGAGCACGGCGAAGTCGGCGCCGTCCAGCGCCCGAGCGGCGTCGGTGGTGGCCCGGACCGACGCGGGGAGTTCGATGCCCGGCAGGTAGTCCGGGTTGGTACGGGTCGTGTTGACGGCCTCGGCGACCTCGGCGCGGCGGCCCCAGAGGGTGACCTCGCAGCCGGCGTCGGCGAGAACCACGCCGAAGGCCGTACCCCATGAGCCGGTTCCGAAGACGGCCGCCTTTGCGGGGTGCGTCACTTGGGTCCCTTCCCTTCGGCCTTGCGCCGCTGTTCTGCACGGGCCCTGCGGTGGTCGTACGGCTCCTGGGGGGCCGGTTCGCCCCGTACGATCTCCAGCTGCGCGGTCACCGCGGCCATGATGACCTCGGTCGCCTCGCGCAGGATGTCGGGCGTCGGTTCCTTGTCGTAGAACCGGGAGAGGTCGACGGGCGGTCCGGCCTGCACCTGGAGGGTCTTGCGGGGGAAGAGCCGGAGCTTGTTCTCCTTGGCGTACGGCGGCATCACCAGGTTGGCGCCCCACTGGGCGACCGGGATGACAGGCGCCTTCGTCATCAACGCGACGCGAGCGGCGCCGGTCTTGCCGGCCATCGGCCACATGTCGGGGTCGCGGGTGAGGGTGCCCTCGGGGTAGAAGGCGACGCACTCGCCGCGCTCGATGGCGTCCACGGCTGCCCGGAAGGCGTCCAGCGCGTTCGTCGTCTCGCGGTACACGGGGATCTGTCCGGTGCCGCGCAGCATCATTCCGACAAAGGGGGTCTTGAAGAGGCCCGCCTTGGCGAGAAGCCGGGGCACCCGTCCGGTGTTGTACTGGAAGTGACCGTAGGAGAGCGGGTCCAGATACGAGTTGTGATTGACCGCAGTAATGAATCCACCGTCGGTCGGAATGTGCTCCATTCCCCGCCAGTCACGCTTGAACAGAACCACCAACGGCGGTTTTGCGATGACCGCCGCCAGGCGGTACCAGAAGCCGATTCTGCGGCGGGACACTCGGACACCTTCCTCTAAGGACCTGAACTCTGCCTGGCTACCGACGGTCAAGTCTCGCCCCAGGCCCCTGCTCTGTCGAGAACACCGTACGCCCCGCTTTCGGGACCGACCCTCCGGGTTCTCGCACCGGCAGGCGAGAATAGGCGGCGAAGCGCATCGAGGGGGAGAACGCCACGAACACCGACCCGGCCGGTCCCTGGACCCTGGTCGTCCCGTTGAAGCCCTTGGCACGGGCCAAGAGCAGGCTCGCGCCGGTGGCGGGCGCCGCGCTGCGCCCGCGTCTCGCCCTCGCGTTCGCCCGGGACACCGTGACCGCCGCCCTGTCCTGCCGGGCGGTACGGGATGTGGTGGTCGTCACGGACGACACGGAGGCCGGGGCGGCTCTCGCGGCCCTCGGGGCGCGCGTCGTGCCCGACGAACCGGACAGCGGCCTCAACGCAGCCCTGGCACACGGTGAGCGGACCGTACGGGCCCAGCGGCCCGGGGCCGCCCTCGCCGCCCTCAACGCGGATCTGCCCGCGTTGCGCCCCGCGGAATTGGCCCGGGTACTCGATTATTCCGCCGCATTTCCCCGCGCATTTGTCACCGATACGGCAGGAATCGGAACAACATTTCTGTCGGCTGCGCCGGGCGTGGAATTGCGCCCGACTTTCGGTGGTCCCTCCCGGGCCCGGCATCTGGACTCCGGCGCGGTGGAAATCGCCCTGGCCGGAATCGATTCGGTCCGCCAGGACGTGGACACCGGCGACGACCTGCGGGCGGCACTGGCCCTCGGCGTGGGCCCGCACACGGCGGGGCGCTGGGCCGCAGGGGTCTCCTCGCCGGACCGATAGGCTGCCGTTCATGCAGGCGACCTCGTACACGTACGACCCCGAGACCCGCACCGGCAGTGTGCTGCTCGACGACGGCACCCCGGTGGAATTCGACGCCCGCGCCTTCGACGCCGGCGGTCTGCGGCTGCTGCGGCCGGGGCAGCGGGTGCGGATCGAGGGCGTCGGCGAGGGCGCGGACCTGCGGATCACCCTGGTGACCCTGCAGACGTTCTGAACGGCGGCGCACGCGCTGCCCAAAACAGCCCGCGGGCCGGGCTCCCCGAGGGGAGCCCGGCCCGGTGCGTGTGAGCGGCCCTGCGCTGCTCGGCCTCACTTCTTCCGTGCAGTGGCCTTCTTCGCCGTGGTCTTGCGCGCCGTGGTCTTCTTCGCGGGCGCCTTCTTCGCCGTGGCCTTCTTGGCGGGCGCGGTCTTGCCGGCGACGGCCTTCTTCGCGGCCGTCGTCTTCTTCGCCGCCGCCGCGGTGGTCTTCTTCGCCGCCGCCGTGGTCTTCTTGGCCGCCGCGGTGGTCTTCTTCGCGGTGGTCTTCTTGGCGGCGGCGGTCTTCGCCGCGGTCACGGCCTTCTTGGCGGTGACCTTCTTCGCCACGGCCTTCTTCGCGGCGGCCTTCTTCGCCGCGGCCTTGGTCGTCGCACGGGCAACACCGCCTGTGAGGCTGCCCTTGGGCGCCTTCTTCACGGCCACATCGTGCTTGGGGAGCTTCTTGGAGCCGCTCACCAGGTCCTTGAAGCCCTGTCCCGCACGGAAACGGGGCACCGAGGTCTTCTTGACCCGCACCCGCTCGCCCGTCTGCGGGTTGCGGGCGTAACGGGCGGGGCGGTCGACCTTCTCGAACGAGCCGAAGCCGGTGACCGAGACACGGTCCCCCGCGACAACCGCACGGACGATCGCGTCGAGCACCGCGTCGACGGCGTCCGCGGCCTGCTGACGGCCGCCAACCTTGTCGGCAATCGCTTCTACGAGCTGCGCCTTGTTCACGTCTTCCCCTTCGGAGACATTGCCAGAACGAAAGTGTTCAAGCGTTTTCGCACGTTAGGCAGATATATACCGCAAATCAAACACGAAACGGGCTAATCACCCTAGTGCCGCAACGAAGTCGACCGCTGCACAGTTCCGCAGAGTCAGTCACCTTCGGGGAATCGGCCCTCATCGAGGTCCTTCATCAACCGGTCCAGACGCCTTGCCGCATCCGGGAGATCGTGCTTAGCCGCGGCCGTGATGACCAACAGCTTCCGGGACAGCGCCATCCTTACGCCCTCCGGGACTTGCAGTGCGCGCACTCTTGTGTGCGCTTCCTTCAATCGGTCGGCGACTTGGCCGTAAAGCTTGAGTTGGCTGTCGCATTCCATGCACCGATTGTGCCATCTGGGGCGAGTTGTCGCCCGACGGGGTCTCAACAAGCGACTGCGCCCCCTACCAGAAGGCAGGGGGCGCAGTCCTGGAAACGCGCTGCTCAGGCGTTAATTGTACGCGGCTTGAAGGTCGGCCTTGCCACCTCATAAGTCGCGATGTCCGCTTCGTTCTGAAGGGTGAGGCTGATGTCGTCCAGCCCGTTCAGCAGTCGCCAGCGGGCGTTCTCGTCGAGCTCGAAGTCGGCGGTGATGCCTTCGACACGGACCTGGCGGGCCTCCAGGTCGACGGTGATCTCGGCCGTCGGGTCGGCCTCGGTCAGCTCCCAGAGCGCGTCGACGACCGTCTGGTCGAGCACGACGGTCAACAGCCCGTTCTTCAGCGAGTTGCCGCGGAAGATGTCGGCGAACCGGGAGGAGATGACGGCCTTGAAACCGTAGTTCTGCAGCGCCCACACGGCGTGTTCGCGGGACGAGCCCGTGCCGAAGTCGGGGCCGGCCACCAGCACCGTGGCGCCGCTGCGCTCAGGACGGTTGAGGACGAAGTCCCCGTCCTTGCGCCAGGCCTCGAAGAGGCCGTCCTCGAAGCCGTCGCGGGTGACCTTCTTCAGCCAGTGGGCGGGGATGATCTGGTCGGTGTCGACGTTGCTGCGGCGCAGCGGGACGGCCCGGCCGGTGTGTGTGGTGAAAGCTTCCATGATTCTCAGACTCCGGCGGGCGTACGGACGTCGGACAGGTCGGCCGGCGAGGCCAGGTGGCCCAGCACGGCGGTGGCGGCGGCGACCTGCGGGGAGACCAGGTGCGTACGGCCGCCCTTGCCCTGCCGGCCCTCGAAGTTGCGGTTCGAGGTGGAGGCGGAGCGCTCGCCGGGGGCCAGCTGGTCGGGGTTCATGCCGAGACACATCGAGCAGCCCGCGTGCCGCCATTCGGCGCCCGCGGCGGTGAAGACCTTGTCCAGGCCCTCCTCGACGGCCTGCAGAGCGACCCGGACGGAGCCCGGGACGACCAGCATCCGTACGCCTCTCGCGACTTTGCGGCCTTCCAGGATCGCGGCCGCGTTACGCAGGTCCTCGATGCGGCCGTTGGTGCAGGAGCCTACGAAGACGGTGTCCACGTTGATCTCGCGCAGCGGCTGTCCGGCGGTCAACCCCATGTATTCCAGGGCCTTTTCGGCGGCGTTGCGCTCCGAGGCGTCCTCGTACGAAGCCGGGTCGGGGACGTTCGCCGACAGCGGTGCGCCCTGGCCGGGGTTGGTGCCCCAGGTGACGAACGGCGCGAGCTCGGCGGCGTCGATGACGACCTCGGCGTCGAAGACCGCGTCGTCGTCGGTGCGCAGCGTCTTCCAGTACGCGACGGCGGCGTCCCAGTCCTCGCCCTGCGGGGCGTGGTCGCGGCCCTCGAGGTAGTCGAAGGTGGTCTCGTCCGGGGCGATCATGCCCGCTCGGGCGCCGGCCTCGATCGACATGTTGCAGATGGTCATCCGGGCTTCCATCGAGAGCTTCTCGATGGCCGAGCCGCGGTATTCGAGGATGTAGCCCTGGCCGCCGCCGGTACCGATGCGGGCGATGATCGCCAGGATCAGGTCCTTGGCCGTGACGCCGTCGGGCAGTTCGCCGTCGATGGTGATCGCCATGGTCTTCGGGCGGGCCATCGGCAGGGTCTGGGTGGCCAGGACGTGCTCGACCTGGCTGGTGCCGATGCCGAACGCCAGGGCACCGAAGGCACCGTGCGTGGAGGTGTGGGAGTCGCCGCAGACCACCGTGGTGCCGGGCTGGGTCAGACCCAACTGCGGGCCGACCACGTGCACGACGCCCTGCTCGACGTCGCCCAGCGGGTGCAGCCGTACGCCGAACTCCGCGCAGTTCTTGCGCAGGGTCTCCAACTGGGCGCGGGAGACCGGGTCGGCGATCGGCTTGTCGATGTCGAGGGTCGGGGTGTTGTGATCCTCGGTGGCGATGGTGAGGTCGAGGCGCCGGACCCGGCGTCCGGCCTGCCGGAGGCCGTCGAAGGCCTGGGGGCTGGTCACCTCGTGCAGCAGGTGCAGATCGATGAAGAGGAGGTCGGGCTCACCTTCGGCGCGCCGGACGACATGGTCGTCCCAGACCTTCTCCGCGAGTGTCCTACCCATCGCTTTCCCTCCGGCCGGCGTCTTCGCCGGCCCAACTAGAGATTCGGTGCGCCGCCGTCCGGACCCCCGTGCGGGGCGGTGGCTACGGGCCGTTGTGTGGCCGCCCCTACAGGTTCGCAACTTCCGCCGAAAATTGAACTTGCGTTTCACAGAGTGAGACGCGAGTATCGTCGTATGGACAACTCTAGCGGCGTCGGCGTTCTCGACAAGGCGGCTCTGGTATTGAGCGCCCTGGAGTCCGGTCCGGCCACCCTCGCCGGGCTGGTCGCGGCGACCGGGCTCGCACGACCCACGGCCCATCGGCTGGCCGTGGCACTGGAACACCACCGCATGGTGGCGAGGGACATGCAGGGCCGTTTCATTCTCGGCCCCCGGCTGGCGGAACTCGCGGCGGCGGCGGGCGAGGACCGCCTGCTGGCCACGGCGGGACCGGTGCTCACGCACCTGCGCGACATCACGGGCGAGAGCGCGCAGCTCTACCGGCGCCAGGGCGACATGCGGATCTGCGTGGCGGCGGCGGAGCGGCTGTCCGGCCTGCGGGACACCGTGCCGGTCGGCTCCACGCTCACGATGAAGGCCGGCTCCTCGGCCCAGATCCTGATGGCCTGGGAGGAGCCCGAGCGGCTGCACCGCGGCCTCCAGGGCGCCCGCTTCACGGCGACGGCACTCTCGGGCGTACGGCGCCGGGGCTGGGCCCAGTCGATCGGCGAGCGCGAGCCGGGTGTGGCCTCGGTCTCGGCGCCGGTGCGCGGCCCCTCGAACCGGGTGGTCGCCGCCGTCTCGGTCTCCGGACCGATCGAGCGGCTGACCCGGCACCCGGGCCGGATGCACGCCCAGGCGGTCATCGACTCGGCGGCAAGGCTGAGCGAGGCCCTGCGCCGCAACGGCTGACGTCCCCGTACACCTCCTGGCCGCCCCAGCGTCGTGGCGGCCTCCGTCAAGTCCCGGTAGAGAACCGGCACTTGACGGGGCGACATACGTCGAGGACAAAGCAGAAGAGCCCCTCACCGGAGTGAAGGGCCCTTGCCTGCCGTGGATCTGTACCCCCGACCGGATTCGAACCGGCGCTACTGCCGTGAGAGGGCAGCGTGCTAGGCCGCTACACAACGGGGGCGTGTTTTACAGATGAAGCTCTGCGCTGGGCTACCAGGACTCGAACCTAGAATGACGGTACCAGAAACCGTAGTGTTGCCAATTACACCATAGCCCACAGTGAAAGTACCCCCGACCGGATTCGAACCGGCGCTACTGCCGTGAGAGGGCAGCGTGCTAGGCCGCTACACAACGGGGGCCCTAGCGATCCTGCATCGAGATCGTGGGTGCGACCCAGATGATCTCGCGGGAAGGATCTGTACCCCCGACCGGATTCGAACCGGCGCTACTGCCGTGAGAGGGCAGCGTGCTAGGCCGCTACACAACGGGGGCGTGTTTTACAGATGAAGCTCTGCGCTGGGCTACCAGGACTCGAACCTAGAATGACGGTACCAGAAACCGTAGTGTTGCCAATTACACCATAGCCCACTGAAACGCAACCCCTGGAGGAGGTTTCATTTCTGTCTGCGCTTCCCGGCCGGATCTTTCGGCCCGCTCGGGCGGCGCAGGAAGAACATTACCCGAAGGTGTCCGGCGCTCCAAAACGGGTATTGCCCGCCAGGGTCCACGCCTCGGATCAGGGTCGGGCCGGGACCAGCAGGCCGGGCAGCTGATCGAGCCCGCCGATGCGGACGAGCTCGGGCCGCCCGCCGCGCCCGCGCCGGTCCAGCCAGATCCCCGTCAGCCCCGCGGCGACCGCGCCGGCGGCGTCGATGTCCGGCTCGTCCCCCACGTACGCGACCTCCCCCGGTTCCAGCGCCAGCGCCTCGCAGGCCGCATGGAAGGCGCCGGTCTCGGGCTTGGAGACGCCCAGCTCCACGGCGCACACCACGGCCTCGAACCGGTCCCGTACACCGAGCGTGCGCAGCTTCCGGTCCTGGTTGTGGATGCTGGAGTTCGACAGCACGCCGTGCCGGAATCCGTTCGCCAGACCGTCCAGAGCGGGCAGCGCATCGGGAAAGAGCGACCAGGCGGCCTCGTAGTGGGTCACGTGCCGGGCAAACCAGGCGTCGGCCTCCTCGTCCTCCAGCGCCCGCGAGAGGAACTCCCGCACACGGTCCCGGCGCTGCCCCTGGAAGTCCGTCTCCCCCGCGGCGAACCGTGCCCAGTGCACATCGGTGATCGCCCGCCACGCGAACAGGGCCTGCTCGACGGAGCCGTATCCATCGGGCAGGCCCTCCTGTTCGAGATGCTTGCTCATGCCGATACGGTCGGCACCCGTGTAGTCGAAGATCGTGTCATCGATGTCCCAGAGCACGGCTCGGATCGGCATACGGCCACGCTACCGCTCGCGCGGCGGGCGTCGCGGCTCCTCAAAAGACAGGGCTCAGAACTGCTGCTGGTCGACTCCCGGCGGCAGGAGGCAGGGGGTGCTGACGATGAAGACCAGAAGGTCCTTGTCCACGGACCCGACGGAGATGAACTGCTGGTCCTCGGGGTGCTTGGCGTCCAGTACGTTTGCCGGTTCGCGGTCCTGGTTGGTCCCGAAGCTCTGGATCTCGAAGCCCTTGTCCTTGAGGGTGTTCTTGATGTCCGTGACTGCTCGGGGGTGCTCGGAGCGCGGAAGGGTTCCGCGTACCGAGTAGCTCAGCGTGAACCTGCCGTCGTCGGCCGACTCGTCGTGCTTGCCGATGCAGTCGGTGAAGTCCGCGGTGGGGCGGGCCGTTTTGGGGTCGATCCGGGCATGTGCCGTACTCACCATGGAGTCGGTCCAGTGCTTGGCCCATTTCTCGGCCTTTTCCCTGCTCATACGCGGTAGCGGGTCGTTCACACCTTCGTCGGACATGCAGCCTCCCAGCAGCAGCGTCAGGGCCAGCGCGGCAGCGCTCCGGTGCCACACGGTGGCGGATACGGTCATGCCGAGAGCCATCAATGTGCTCCTTCACCCTGCGGTGCCTGCCCCGCAATGATGCGCCCCTGGTTCTCCAGGCTCTTGCTGCCGTCGTTCCAATAGCCGCCGTGGTCCCGGGTGTCCACGTACATGTGCTGAGCTCCGAATTCCGATTTCTTGGGATCCGCACCGAGAGTGGCGTCGGAGAAATAGTTGGAGACCGGGTCGTTGTCCGCAGCGCCCACGTACAAGTGTTTGGGGTCGACATGCAGTTGGTCGGCGCGGTCGACCGTCAACCCGGGGCTGCCGACCACCACCATGTCATCGGCGTCCAGCCCCTGCCCGCCGGCGTCGGCCGCACCGGCGACGGTGGAGCCGTAGCTGTGGGCCAGGACCGTGAGGTGACTCCGTTCACCCTGGTGGGCCGCTCTCAGGCCGTGGGTGAAGTCACGCAGATCCTCTGCGCCGTTCTGGGCCCGGCCTTGCGTGGCAATCCCCAGGTTCAAGTCCACTTCCTTCAGTGAGTCGAAGTTCGCCTCGGGAGCGTTGTAGTCGAGCCACGAGACGACCGCTACGTCTTCCGCCCCGTTCGTGCTCCATCGGCCGGCGGCTCCCTGTAACTTGCTGACTCTGTTGATCTGGTCCCTCACGTTGTCCAGCTGGTTGCCCGTCCCCGGGACCTGAACAGCGGTGTGCCGGGCCGTGTCCGGGTTGCCCACGGCGACGATCGCACGGCCGTCCTTCGAGGTGTCGAATCCGAGCAGGTACAGCTGTTTGTGCGCGGGTGCCGCGTCCGCCACGTCCAGACGTTCTTTGAGGGCGCTGAGCGAGCGGTAGCTGTAACGGTCGTGGTAGCCCAGGTCGCCCTCGCGCTGCGCGTAGTCGTTGAGCCGCATGTCCAGGGCCGCTCGGTTCGCCGAGTCGCGGGTGATGGTCGGAAGACCGTCCAGTGCGCCGATCCGCTCGGGGAAGGCCGCCAGGTAGAAGTCACGCTGGTCTGAGGTGAGGTGTGCCCACCAGTCGGCGGTGCGTTGTGGATCCTTCCCGTCCGGGATGTTCTTCCTGTCGAGCCCGGCGAAGGCGGCAACCTGTAAGGCGTCCTCGGCGGCGTTGGCACCGCCGTACTGCTTGTCGAGGTCGAACGGATCGATCTGGTAAAGGAGTTCGGTCGCTTCGTTGCTGACTCGTTCCGCTTCTTCCAATGCCTCGTCGATACGGGCCCGATAGCCGCCGAGTCCGGAGTTCGCCTGCTGCTGTACGCCCTGGTAGTCCGGGTCGTTGTGATACTTCGGGTCGACGACCTGCTTCGCTTCGACCCAGCCGTCCTCGGTGACGGTATGACCGGCCGTCTCGGCATCCGCCACCGCATGGCGCAGTTTGCGCTGGGCAGCTTGCATGCGGGTGCTGAGCGTGTCCAGGACCGTTCGAATGAGCAGCGCGTTCGTCTGCGCGGTCTTCAGCTTGCTCTCGGTGGCTTCGAGCGCGCCGAAGCCGTAGTGAGCGGCGACGCCCGACCAGCTCGCCTTGTGCAGCGGTCCCGAGACGCGCTTGCCGCTGCCGATCCGGGTGTCGTCCAAGGTCTTGGCCAGCTTCTGCCACGAGCCGGTGGCGGCCTCCAGATCCGAGAAGTCCTGGCGGAAGAGTTGCGCGAAGAACTGCGGCATTCCGGGCTCACCAGCCCTTGAAGCAGTCGCCGACGTCCGCGTCGTTGATGCTGTGACCGTCGGCCACCAGTCGCAGGCCGTTCGCGTGTTCCGCGAGGCGATCCTTGAGGGTCGTCAAGGCGTCGCCCCAGCCCGTGCTGACGGCCTCGATACGGCCTCTTTCGTCCCACGCGCGGAATGCGGAAGCTGCCGCAGCGGTGTCATCGATCGCCTTCCGCAAAGGCCCTTGCAAATCCGATACGAGATTGTTCGCGGCACCCGCCGAAGCGTATAACTCGGCTGCGGAAACGTTGAGATCGTCTTTCATCTACCCTCCGTGCTGATACAGCGGACCCCCTCCGGGCAATGTCTACCGATGTTAGTCGCAGCATGAGTTCCCGCAAGCGAACATCAACAAGCGACCGGATGTCACTCCTGAGCGCGGCCGAAACCGCACCCTCCGGCCGGAACGCGAGAGGGGGCGGCAGCTCGCTGGCTACCCCCGTACAAGCAGTCCACACGCTCAGGGCTTGTTGATGTCGATCGCCCACACGCCCGTACCGATATACGCCTCGGGGGCCGCGGTCAGCAGCACGCTCTCCGCCCCTCCCGACACCGCCGCGTACACCGCGTGAGCATGGCGCCAGTCGACAGCCGCCGACACGACCTTCTCCACTCACGCTGACCGGGCTCGTCCGTCCCGATCACCGTGACCCCGGACCCCGCGTTTCCTGCTTGTCCACAACACTCCCGCACGGCAGCCACGCGTGACGGTGCTGGGACCCGGTGCGGCTCGCTCAGGTGGTGAGCAGGACGCCCGCGTAACTCACCGACGCGATAACCACCCAGGAGGCGAGGCCGAGCATGGCCGTTCTGGCTCCGGAGCGGGCGAGAGACGGCAGATGTACGGCGCTGCCGAGACCGAACAGTGCCGCGGCCAGCAGAAGTTCCTGCGCGGTGTCGGCGGCACCGAGCACTCCGGCGGGCAGCAGACCCGTGCTGCGCAGGGCCGTCATCGCCAGGAAGCCGATCACGAACAGCGGTATCAGGGGCGGTCGGCGGGTGCCCACCGTCTGCCGGCCGCCGGCCGGTTCGTGAGCCCGCCGCCGGTAGGCCACAGCGACCACGGCGACCAGCGGTGCGAGCATCGCCACCCGGATCAGCTTGACCATCACGGCCTCGCCGAGCGCGGTCGGTCCGGCCGTCTGGGCGGTGGCCACGACCTGGCCGACGTCGTGGACGCCGGCGCCCGCCCAGCGGCCGAACTGAACAGCGTCCAGGCCCAGCGGATGGTGCAGCAGCGGCAGCACCGCGATGGCGAGGGTCCCGCACAGGGTGACCAGGGCGACCGAGGTCGCCACGTCGGCCGCGAGCTGTTCGTCGTCGTCCTCCTTGCCGAGCGCACTGCTGACCGCGCCGATGGCCGAGGCGCCGCAGATCGAGTAGCCGGTGGCTATCAGCAGCGGCTGGTCGCCGGGCAGTCCCAGCTTCCGGCCCAGCCACCAGGTCCCGAAGAAGGTCACGAGGACCACGCCGAGGACCATGGTCACCGTCGCCCAGCCGAGCCCGAGGACATCGCCGATGCTGAGTTTCAGCCCGAGCAGCACGATGCCGGCGCGCATCAGCCGCTTGCCCGCCGTCGAGAGCCCTGCACGGCCCCGGCCGCGTACGAACGGATGCACCCCGGGAAGATGCGCCGCGACGACCCCGAGCACGACGGCGGCGGTCAGCATCGGCACGGCGGGCAGCAGGGCGTGCACCCCCTCGGCCAGCCCGAGCCCGACGACGGCGAGCGCGAGGCCGGGAGCGTTGCGGCGCACCGGGCCCGGTGCGGACGCGCTGCCTCCGCGTGACGGCTTCGCCGACTGTCGCCCAGGGGATGGTGACTGGGGGTGTTCCGTGTCCAGAGTCATGATCATCAGCGTGTGGGGGATCCACGCCGCCCGGTAGACACGAATCGGAGCCCAGGTCATAGGGTTGCCCTATGAATGGTTTCCTATGAGCGAGCGCGGCGAGAACCCGGGCAGCGGGCAGCGCCCGCTGCCCGACCTGCAGTCATTGCAGCTGCTTGTCAGCGTGGCGGAGACCGGCAGCCTGGGCAGGGCGGCGACGCGGCTGCTCATCAGCCAGCCGTCGGCCAGCGCACGGATGCGCACGCTGGAGCGCCGTCTCGGGCTGCAGCTCCTGGACCGATCCACCGCGGGATCCCGGCTCACCCCGGCCGGAGCGGTGGTGACCGACTGGGCGCGGGCGGTGCTCGAACAGGCCGCAGCGCTGGTCGAAGGGGCCGCCGCGCTGCGGTCGCGGCAGGACAGCCGACTGCATGTCGCCGCCAGTCTCACCATCGCGGAAGAGCTGATGCCCGGCTGGCTCGTCACCTTGCGGGACAGCGCCCCCGACGCCCACGTCGGGCTGACCGTGACCAACAGCTGGGGCGTGGTCGAGGCACTACGCCGCGGGGGCTGCGATCTGGGTTTTATCGAGGGCCCGCAGGTCCCCGACGATCTGCACCGCTCAGCGGTGGGGCGTGACCGGCTCGCGGTCGTGGTGCCCCCCGACCACCCCTGGACCCGCCGTCGCAGCGCCCTGACTGGACGTGAGCTGGCCGACACCCCGCTGCTGCTGCGCGAGGCGGGCTCCGGTACCCGGGAGACGCTGGAGCGGGCGCTGCGTCCGTACGACGGAATCGCCGTCCCGGTCCTTGAACTCGGTTCCACCGCCCCCCTGCGCAGCGCGGCGGCCCGAGGTCTGGCCCCCGCGGTGCTCTCCGCGCTCGCCGTGCGCGAGGACGTGGCATCAGGCCGCCTGGTAGAGGTCGAGGTCAGCCCCGCTGTCCGGCTGGACCGCGTCCTGCACGCGGTCTGGCCCAAGGGCCGCGAACTACCGGAGCCGGCCCTTCATCTGCTCCGGGTGGCCAAGCACCGGTAGTGCGCAGGCAGACCGGTAGTACGCGGGCAGAGGCGGGGTCCGGTCCGTGGAACGAAGACGCAACCGAATACCGACGTACGCCCCCCGGCCTCGTACGCGGCCTTCTGATCGGCGCTCAGGTCGCGGCGTCTGAAGAAGCTCCAGTTCCGCCACCAGGATCCGAGCGGGAAGTGGCGCGGCGGCATCGTGGTCTCGGACCGGCGCACCGCGCAGTCCTCCGGCCTGATGTCCGGCGACGGGAAGCGTGTGGGAGCCGGGGCCGTCATCCCCGGGCAGCAGGCCGGCCCGCGCAGGGTGCCGCAGGCGCCGTGAACGGCCGGAGGCCGGGGTTTCTCCGTCGGAGCCCCGGCCTCCGGCGTACGGACGGCCGCTACGCAGCTGCCAGCTTCGCCAGCGCCGCGTCGATGCGGGCGATCGTCTTCTCCCGGCCCAGGATCTCCAGGGACTCGAAGAGCGGCAGGCCGATCGTGCGGCCGGTGACCGCGACGCGGACCGGGGCCTGGGCCTTGCCGAGCTTCAGGCCGTGCTCCTCGCCGGCGGTGAGGATGGCGTTCTTCAGGGCGTCCGCGTTCCACTCGGCGGCGGCCAGATTGGCGCGGGCCGTGATGAGCAGGGCGTCGGAGCCCTCCTTCATCGCCTTGGTCCAGGACGCCTCGTCCGTCGCCGGCTCGTCGAGGAAGAGGAAGTCGACGTTGGCGGTGATGTCCGAGAGGACCGTGACACGCGTCTGGGCGTACGGGGCGATCGCCGCGAACCGGTCCGCGTCGAAGGACTCCGGGGCCCACGGTGCGAACGGGGCCTTCAGCCAGGGGCCGCACGCCTCGGTGAACGTCTTCACATCCAGCTTGCGGATGTGCTCGGCGTTGATGTGCTCGCACTTCTTCAGGTCGAAGCGCGCCGGGTTGGCGTTGACGTCCTTGATGTCGAACGCGGCAACCATCTCCTCGACGGAGAAGATGTCGCGGTCCTCGGCGATGGACCAGCCGAGCAGGGAGAGGTAGTTGAGCAGGCCCTCGGGCAGGAAGCCGCGCTCGCGGTAGAGGTTGAGCGAGGCCTGCGGGTCGCGCTTGGAGAGCTTCTTGTTGCCCTCGCCCATGACGTACGGCAGGTGACCGAAGGCGGGGGTGCCCTTGGCGATACCCAGCTCGATGAGCGCCTTGTAGAGGGCGAGCTGACGCGGGGTGGAGGAGAGCAGGTCCTCGCCGCGCAGGACGTGGGTGATCTCCATCAGCGCGTCGTCGACCGGGTTGACCAGCGTGTAGAGCGGGGCGCCGTTGGCACGGACGATGCCGTAGTCCGGCACGTTCTCCGGCTGGAAGGTCAGCTCGCCGCGGACCAGGTCGGTGAAGGTGAGCGCCTCGTCGGGCATCCGGAAGCGGACGATGGAGGTGCGGCCCTCGGCCTCGTACGCGGCGATCTGCTCGGCGCTCAGCTCGCGGCAGTGGCCGTCGTAGCCGGACGGCCTGCCGGCGGCGCGGGCGGCGTCGCGGCGGGTGTCGAGCTCCTCGGTGGTGCAGTAGCAGTGGTAGGCGTACCCGCCCGTCAGCAGCTTCTCGGCGACATCCTTGTAGATGTCCATGCGCTGCGACTGGCGGTACGGGGTGTGCGGGCCGCCGACCTCGGGGCCCTCGTCCCAGTCGAAGCCGAGCCAGCGCATCGAGTCGAGCAGCTGGTTGTACGACTCCTCGGAGTCGCGGGCCGCGTCCGTGTCCTCGATGCGGAAGACCAGGGTGCCGCCGTGGTGGCGGGCGAAGGCCCAGTTGAAGAGGGCGGTGCGGACCAGGCCCACATGGGGGTTGCCGGTCGGGGAGGGACAGAAACGTACGCGGGGGGGTACCCCCTGGCCGAGCGGAGCCGAGAGCTTGGGGGAGGGTGCGTTAACCACGCTTGATCACCTTGTTGGTGAGAGTGCCGATGCCTTCGATGGTGACGGCGACCTCGTCGCCGACATGGAGGGGTCCGACCCCTGCGGGAGTGCCGGTGAGGATCACATCGCCCGGGAGCAGCGTCATGGCTTCCGTGATGTGGACGACCAGATCCTCGATCGAGTGGATCATGTCGCTCGTACGGCCCAGTTGGCGTTGCTCGCCGTTGACCGTGGCCTGAATGGTCAGGTCGCCGGGGTCGAGGTCGGTCTCCACCCAGGGGCCGAGCGGGCACGACGTGTCGAAGCCTTTGGCCCTGGCCCACTGCTTCTCGCGCTTCTGGGCATCGCGGGCGGTGACGTCATTGGCGCAGGTGTAGCCGAAGATGACGTCCTTCACGCGCTCACGCGGCACTTCACGGCACATCCGGCCGATGACCACGGCCAGTTCGGCCTCGTAGTGGAGCTCGTTGGAGAAGGAGGGGTACTCGATGGCGTCGCCGGAGCCGATCACCGAGGTGGTGGGCTTGAAGAAGGCGACGGGGACGTCCGGTACCTCGTTGCCGAGTTCCGCGGCGTGCTCCGCGTAGTTGCGGCCGATGGCCACCACCTTGTTGGGAAGCACGGGCGGCAGGAGGCGGACCTTGCTCAGCGGGACCTTGGTGCCGGAGAGTTCGAACTCGGCGTACGGAATGCCCTTGATGATGTCGAGGACGAGACCATCGGGCCCGTCGCCCTCGACAGCGCCGAAGGCGACATTGCCGTCGATGGAGAACCTGGCGATGCGCACGGGTTGCTGTCGCCCCTCACTTGCTGGCTGGCTGAAGACTGACGCTCCAGGCTAACGCCTCGCTCTGCGGGATTTGCCCGAAAGGAACGCCGTCCGGCGCGTGCGCCCACAAGGTGCCCGCCGACCTTCGAGGGCGGGCGGGACGCCGCCCGCACTCCTCACTCCGCGGCTGCGGCCGCGGCGGGGACCGGGGCTTCCATGAGGATGGTGCGGCGGGGGTTGGCCGTCTGGGTGGGCAGGTCGATCGCGTGTTCCGGAGCTTCCGGCGTCAGCAGCTCGTCGGCGTCCTTGAGGTGCGCCAGCGTGGTGCGCCGGGGGTTGGCAATGTTGCGGAACATCATCGTCGTCTTCATCTGCCGTTCGGACCCTGTCGGTTTCGGGCGCCGCCCGGAGGGGCGCCGGTTGTCGGATTTGCCATCCCTGTAAAGCGCCAGGCTAAACATCCGATTCCCTTCGGAAGCCCGGATGAGACGGCGATCATCATGTGAGTTTGCTCACGAATGCATCGACAATTGCCTCATTTCAGGCACCCGATCCCCCCAGAAGAAACGGACATTGCGTCACTGAATCAGCTATTCCGCTCCTGATCATGTCGACTGGGACACCCTTCACCCTTCGCCGATTGACACCGATTGATCCAATTTGCCCGTGAACGCGATCCACGGCTTGTTACTCAGTCATCACAACGCGTCACCCAGGTCATGGCCCGGCGCGGGGCCCTTGTTGGAGATCCGGCACTGTGCTGGAATTCCACGCACCGCCGCCGGGTTTCAGGCCGGCGCGCAGGGGGCGCAACGCAGCGCCGAGTGACGGCGGGAAGGGGAAGAGCGCCGGTCACTCACGACCACCATGGGGCGGATACGAGGCCCCACGACGCCGACACCGTCCCACCCGTCTCGCACGGAGGGACGCCTGGTCCAGAGGTTGCGACGCTAGTGCAGGGACGTTTCAAGAGGGATGGCAGCGCTGCGGCGGAGCAGGAGCCGCACGGCGGGACCGACCGCGGCTCCTCGGCCCCGCACGCCCAGAACCCCGGACCGGCCGCGGCCGGTGACAGCGGCGACCGCGACCGGCGCCCCGGTGCCACGGCGAGCAGCGGCACCGATCCGATCTCGTCGCTCAAGCCCCGGGGCACCGTCAGCACGGGCTCGCGCATGGCTCTTCGCAACTGGCGCATCAGCACGCGTCTGGTCTCCCTGCTCGCCCTTCCCGTGGTCGCCGCGACCACGCTGGGCGGCCTGCGGATCAACGACTCGATGAACGACATGCAGCAGCTGGACCACATGCAGCTGCTGACCAAGATGACCAAGCAGGCGACCACGCTCGCCCAGGCGCTCCAGGAGGAGCGCGACCGCTCGGCCGGTCCGCTGTCCAACGGCGTGAAGGCCGACGACTTCAAGGTCACCGAGCCCCGCAAGAAGACCGACCGGGCGAAGACGGCCTTCCTGGACGCGACGAACTCGATCGGCGACCCCTCCGGCGACGAGGCCCTTGAGGGCATCTATGCGAGCGTCCAGCAGATCGCCAGCCAGCTGACCGGGATCCGCGAGATCCGCAAGACGGCGTACGCGCACGGCACCCCGAGCCTCCAGACCGTCGACCAGTACAGCCAGCTGATCACCTCGCTGCTGAGCCTCTCCCAGGACATGGCGCAGGCGACCAGCAACTCGGAGATGATCAAGCGGACCCGGGCCCTGGCGGCCTTCTCCTCCGCCAAGGAGTACGCCTCGGTCCAGCGGGCGATCATCGCCGCGGCGCTGCCCGGCGGCAACGACAAGCAGCCGCACCTCAGCGACAACGACCAGCAGTTCGGCCGCGCCGCGCTGCGCAAGGAGAACACGGCTCGCCGCTCCTTCGCCGCGGTCTACGAGGCCACCGGCAACAACGCCGAAGAGCTGACCGCCACGCTGGACGACGGCAACCCGGAGATCAAGGCCGCCAACACCTACGCGAAGAAGGTGCTGGACAGTCCCTCGGGCATGACGGGCACGGCGCGGCGCTCGTACATGGACTGGTACGACCAGAGCTCCACCAAGATCCAGGCGATGAAGACCATCGAGGAGACCCTCCTCAGCGACATGGAGGGCAAGGCCCGCGAGCTCCGCGACGAGTCGAAGCGCGAAGCGATCATCAGCGGTGCGCTCATCCTGCTGGTGCTGGGCGTCTCGCTGGTCGGCGCCTTCGTCGTCGCCAGGTCGATGATCCGCTCGCTGCGCCGGCTGCAGGACACTGCTACGCGCGTCGCCCAGGACCGGCTGCCGGAGCTCGTCAAGCAGCTCTCCGAGGCCGACCCGCAGGACGTCGACACCTCGGTCGAGTCCGTCGGTGTGCACTCCCGGGACGAGATCGGCCAGGTGGCCGCGGCCTTCGACGACGTGCACCGCGAGGCCGTCCGTCTCGCCGCCGAACAGGCCCTCCTCCGGGGCAACGTCAACGCGATGTTCACCAACCTCTCGCGCCGCAGCCAGGGCCTCATCCAGCGTCAGCTCTCGCTCATCTCCGAACTGGAGTCGCGCGAGGCCGATCCGGACCAGCTGTCCTCGCTCTTCAAGCTCGACCACCTCGCGACCCGTATGCGCCGTAACGGCGAGAACCTCCTCGTCCTCGCGGGCGAGGAGCCGGGCCGCCGGTGGACCCGCCCCGTGCCGCTGGTCGACGTGCTCCGTGCCGCCGCCTCCGAGGTGGAGCAGTACGAGCGCATCGAGCTGGCCGCGGTGCCCGCCACCGAGGTCGCCGGCCGGGTCGTCAACGACCTCGTACACCTGCTCGCCGAGCTGCTGGAGAACGCCACGTCGTTCTCCTCGCCCCAGACGAAGGTCCGGGTCACCGGTCATGCCCTGCCCGACGGGCGGGTGCTCGTCGAGATCCACGACACCGGTATCGGTCTCTCCCCCGAGGACCTCGCGGCGATCAACGAGCGGCTCGCCTCGCCGCCCACCGTGGACGTCTCGGTCTCCCGCCGCATGGGTCTGTTCGTGGTCGGCCGGCTGTCCCTGCGTCACGGCATCCGCATCCAGCTGCGGCCCTCCGACTCCGGCGGTACGACCGCGCTGGTCATGCTGCCGGTCGACGTCGCGCACGGCGGCAAGCAGCCGCCCGCCAAGCAGGCACCGGGTCAGCAGTCCTCCGCCCCCGGTGGTCTGCTCGGTGGTGGCAGCGGTACGGCCCCGGGCAACGCCCGTCCGGGCCTCGGCGGCGCCCCGTCGGCCCCGGCCGGCCGGCTCGCCGCGGGGTCGGGCCCCGCGCGTGGTCAGGTCGGCACGGGATCGGGTCCGCGCGCCGCGCTGCCCTCGCGCGACGGCGGTCCCCGCCAGTCGCAGAACCAGCCCGGACAGCCGGGGCAGCCCGGTCAGCAGACCCCCGGCTTCCCGCCCTCCGGGCCGGCCGGCACCGGTGCGCAGGACTTCGGGCGCCAGGACACGCAGGGTCAGGGCGGCGGCCTCGCCGGTGCGTTCGGCAACGGTGCCAGGCTCGGTGCTCGCGGCCAGGGCGACGGAACGGGACGTACGGACTCGGGTCGGCCGGACCTGTTCAGCCCGGGACGCAACCGCCAGGACCGCAACGACCAGCAGGACCGGTCCAACGGCCCCGCCCCGTGGCAGCCGCAGCAGGACCGGCAGAACCAGCCCGGTCAGGGCGGCTTCCAGCGGCCCGGCGGTCCGGCCGAGCCCGGCCGCCGGCTGCCCCCGGTCGGTGGTCCGCGTGCGGAGCTGCCCGGTGGCAACCCCGTGCCGCAGCGACCGCAGACCACCAGTTGGGGTGCCGAGGACCCGTCCGCGTCGCGGCACGCCCCGCTGGACGCCCCGCGCGGTCACGAGGAGCCCGAGACCACCGGTCGCTTCCAGCGGCCGATGAGCCCGCCGCTCACTCCGCGGCCGCCCGTGGACGACCGGCAGGGACCCGGTTCCACCGCCGAGTTCGCCCGTCCCGACTTCTCGGCTCCGGCACCACAGGCCCAGTTCCCGCAGGACGGACCGGCGCAGGACCCGGCGAGCACCGCGCAGTTCTCCCGCCCCGACTTCGGACAGCCGCAGCCCGCCCAGGCGCGGGACCAGGCGCTGCCCGCTCCGCGACAGCTCGGCCGGGACAACGGGGACTTCGATGCCCCGCGTCCGCCCGCCGTTCCCGACGGTGACGCGCAGTACCGTCCGGTTCTGCCGCCGCAGCCGCAGCCCGAGGCGCTGCCGCCCGCGGCCGGTCCCGGGGACGGTCGTACGCCGCTGTACGACACCCTGGAGACGAACTGGTTCCACGGCCCGCAGCAGGGTGGCCAGCAGCCGCCCGCGGCCGAGCCGCAGTCGCCCGCCTTCCCGCAGCAGCCGGCCCAGGAGCGTCCCGCTCCCGACGGGGCGCGCCGCGGCGGAGGCGACCCGGGCGGCACCACAAGCACCTGGCGCGCCTCGCCGAACGACGAACTCGTACGGCAGGCGGAGCGGGTCAAGAAGCCCGCGGCAGGCGGAGTCACCACTTCCGGACTGCCTCGCCGGGTACCGCGCGCCAATCTGGTACCGGGTACCGCGCAGCAGCAGAACCACCAGTCCGGTCCTCAGGTGTCGCGTGCGCCCGACGATGTGCGCGGGCGGTTGACCAATCTCCGCCGGGGCATCCAGCAGGGGCGGCAGGCCAATGGCCAGTCGACCGGCAGTTTTCCACTCGGCCCCACTCACCAACAGGAGCGTTAGTTGAGCCCGATGAGTCAGGCCGCGCAGAATCTGAACTGGTTGATCACCAACTTCGTGGACAACACCCCCGGGGTGTCGCACACGGTGGTGGTCTCCGCCGACGGACTCCTGCTGGCCATGTCCGAAGGTTTTCCGCGCGACCGCGCCGACCAGCTGGCCGCCGTCGCCTCCGGCCTGACCTCGCTGACCGCGGGCGCCTCGCGGATCTTCGAGGGCGGCGCGGTCAGCCAGACCGTGGTGGAGATGGAACGCGGGTTCCTCTTCCTGATGTCCATCTCCGACGGATCCTCGCTGGCCGTTCTCGCCCACCCGGACGCCGACATCGGTCTGGTCGGGTACGAGATGGCCCTCCTGGTCGACCGCGCGGGCACCGTCCTCACCCCGGACCTCCGTGCCGAGCTCCAAGGCAGCCTGCTCCATTAGGCGGCCATGGATCGATGACAGACTCGATTGACCCAGGCAACGCCCTCATCCCTCGCCCGACAGGCCGTTCAGAGCCCCCACCGGCTCCTTCCGACGGCAAGCAGACAACCTGCCGTCACGCCCGGAGGATTCAATGACCCCGCCACCCGCCTCACCCGATCCGTACGGCGCACTGCACCACGCGTCGTACGACGGTGAAGGCGACCAGCCGCTGGTCCGCCCGTATGCCATGACCGGCGGCCGGACCCGGCCCCGCTACCAGCTCGCCATAGAGGCGCTGGTCTCCACCACGGCCGACCCCGCGCATCTGGCGACGCTGCTCCCCGAGCACCAGCGGATCTGCCACCTCTGCCGTGAGGTCAAGTCAGTGGCCGAGGTCTCGGCGCTGCTGTCGATGCCGCTCGGCGTGGCCCGGATTCTTGTCGCGGACCTGGCGGAAGCCGGCATGGTGGCCATTCACCAGCCGGGCAATGGAGAGGCCGGCGGCGCGCCGGATGTGACACTGCTCGAAAGGGTGCTCAGTGGACTTCGCAAGCTCTAGCGGCGGTGCGGCCCGGGCCACCACCTCGGCGAAGATCGTGGTGGCAGGGGGCTTCGGCGTGGGTAAGACCACGTTCGTCGGTGCCGTTTCGGAGATCAACCCGTTGCGTACGGAAGCCGTGATGACGTCCGCGTCCGCGGGCATCGACGACCTGACGCACACCGGCGGCAAGACCACCACGACGGTGGCGATGGACTTCGGCCGCATCACCCTGGACCAGGACCTGATCCTGTACCTCTTCGGTACGCCCGGACAGGACCGCTTCTGGTTCATGTGGGACGACCTGGTCCGCGGCGCCATCGGCGCCGTCGTCCTCGTCGACACCCGCCGCCTCGCCGACTGCTTCCCCGCGGTCGACTACTTCGAGAACAGCGGACTCCCCTTCGTCATCGCCCTCAACGGCTTCGACGGACACCAGCCCTACACCCCCGACGAAGTCCGCGAAGCCCTCCAGATCGGACCCGACACTCCGATCATCACGACGGACGCGCGGCACCGGGCGGACGCCAAGAGCGGCCTCATCACGCTCGTGGAGCACGCGCTGATGGCGCGGCTGAAGTAGCCACAAGTCTGTATTGACATACGGCAGTTACCGTATTCAAACGGGGGTGGACTGTGTCCTTTGACACGATCCGCCCCCGTGTTCATAACGTTTCGACAGAGAATTGTCCCGCGTTCAACACCCGATGCGTTCGATCGGTGCCACTGCGCTCACATGAGCCCCGCCTTTTGACGGGGCTCGCTCTTTATGCCCGTTTTATCTGAGGCTTGGACCACTCGGAATGGCTGGTTCCGACTGTTTGGAACGCGGCCGGTCCACGTGCTGGAATTCGACGAACTCCCGAGTAGTACGGCCCTGAACGAAACACGGCACAACGTAGGTGCCGACGCCGAGAGGTTGTTGGTCGAGTGAGGCGAAACAACGAGGGCTCCGCGGCGCGGCTGGAGCGGGGCAACTTCACCCCGCCGCCGCGCGCCGCGGGGTCGCCTGCCGATGCGCCCGGCGAGGTGGCGTCCGTCGGCAGCGCCAGCCGGCTGGCGCCGCGCAACTGGCGCGTACCCACTCGCCTGAACGCGATCCTCCTGATCCCCGTGCTGGTCGGCCTGGTCATGGGCGGCTTCCAGGTGAAGGGGTCGATCGACACCTGGGGAGAGGCGCAGGACGCCGAGAAGACCGCGCTGATCGTACGCGCGGCCTCCGAGTACGGACAGGCCCTCCTCAACGAGCGCGACCTCTCCGCTCAGCCCATCCTCTCGAACAAGCGCGACGCCGCCGTCGTCGACCGGGTCCGGGCCACCACCGACGCCGCCGCGGAGAAGTTCGACACGGCCGTGAAGGACCTGCCCGAGAAGCAGGGTCTGGAGCGGCGGCTCCGGCTGTTCCGGCTGGAGGAGCCCAAACTCCCCGAGCTGCGCAAGGCCGCATTCGCCGAGGGCATGGACCCCGTGAAGACGGAAGAGGGCTACGTCCAGGTGCAGCACTCCCTGATGGAGTTCTGCAACGAGCTCGGTCTGGGCACCGGCAACATCACCAGTTACGGCCGTACGGTCTACGCGATCGAGCTCGCGAAGGCTGCAGAATCGCTTCAGCGCTCCATCGGCATGCATCTGCTGGTGCGTCCGAGCCGGCAGAGCGCCAAGTTCGACGCCCAGGTCAAGGCCTTCGGCTCGTACAACTACCTGGAGCAGATCGCACTCGGCGAGTTCATCTCCGGTGGCACGGACGCCGACGCGGCCCGGCTGAAGGAGGTCCTGACCGCCAAGGCGGCCGAGGGGTCGAAGAAGCTGAAGGAGGCCAAGGAGCAGGCCGACGCAGCGGGCGTCCTGTTCGTCGAGCCGCCCAGTGTCGACGGCTCGGTCTTCGACGGCATGGCCCAGCAGATCGGGCAGGGGCAGTCCCCCGAGAAGCTGGCCGCGAAGGGCATCACCCCCGAGACCTGGATGGCGGCCGCCACCGCCAAGTTCGACGGCTACACCACGGTCGAGAACGAGCTGGTCGACAAGGCGGTGACCGACGCCGCGAACATCTCCTCCGGTGCCAAGAAGGACGCCGTCGTCAACGCCGCCGTCGTGATCGTCGCGTTGCTGGCCGCCTTTGTCCTGGCCGGGCTGATGGCCCGGCAGATGAGCCGCTCGATGCGCCGGCTGCGCACCGCCGCCTTCCAGATAGCCGAGCAGCGCCTGCCGATGCTGGTCGACCAGCTGTCCCGGACCGATCCGGGACGGGTCGACACCCGCGTCCAGCCGCTCCCGATCACCAGCCGGGACGAGATCGGCGAGGTCGCCCGTGCCTTCGACCAGGTGCACCGCGAGGCGGTCCGGCTGGCGGCCGAGCAGGCCATGCTGCGGGGCAACGTCAACGCGATCTTCACCAACCTGTCGCGCCGCAACCAGTCGCTGATCGAGGGCCAGCTGACCCTCATCACCGACCTGGAGAACAACGAGGCCGACCCGGACCAGCTGGACAGCCTCTTCAAGCTCGACCACCTGGCCACCCGGATGCGCCGCAACGGCGAGAACCTCCTCGTCCTCGCGGGCGAGGAGCCGGGCCGCCGCTGGAACCAGCCGGTCCCGCTGGTCGACGTGCTCCGCGCCGCCGCCTCCGAGGTGGAGTCGTACGAGCGCATCGAGCTCTCCGGGGTACCGGAGACCGAGATCCACGGCCAGTCCGTCACCGACCTCGTGCATCTGCTGGCCGAGTTGCTGGAGAACGCCACCACGTTCTCCTCGCCGCAGACCAAGGTGCGGGTCACGGCGACCCGGCTGCCCGACCACCGCGTGATGATCGAGATCCACGACAAGGGCATCGGTCTCACCGCGGAGGACTTCGCCGACATCAACCACAAGCTGGCCAACCCGCCGACCGTGGACGCCGCGGTCTCGCAGCGGATGGGTCTGTTCGTGGTCGGCCGCCTCTCCGACCGGCACGGCATCCGGGTCCAGCTGCGCCCCTCGGGCGAGCAGGCCGGAACCACCTCGCTGGTCATGCTGCCGGACGCCATCACCCACGGTGGCGGTGGCGAACCGGCCTCCGCGCAGGACGACTTCACCGTCTCCTCGATCATTCCGCAGCAGCAGACCTTCGAACAGCCGGCGCCCCAGCCCAGCATGCGCACGGCGGCAGAGCTGGGCTTCGACGACTCGCGCTACGAGCAGCGGTCGGTGGACGCCGCGCAGCTGGACCCGGTGGGGCGCTCGCTGGTCCGTGAGGAGCGCCGGGCGGCGCTGGAGGCCCAGACGGCCGGCGAGCGCCCGCAGTTCCCGCAGGGCCCGTACGCCGGGAACCAGGCCGCCGACGGTCCGTACGCCGGGGCCGGATACGCCCAGGAGCCGGGGCAGGGCCCGGGGCAGCAGCCGTACGGGCAGGCGCCGTACGGGGGCGGCTACGACGCCTACCGCGGTGACGAGGGCTTCGCCGAGCCGGCCGGCCACGCCCCGCAGGGTGGCTATGCGGAGGCGGCATACGGCGTCCGCGAGACCGCGCAGCCGTTGCACGAGGAGCAGTTCGCTTCCCAGTCCCACCAGGACGAGTGGCCGAATCAGGACACCTACCAGGGTGTGTACGAGCCCTCGGCACAGGTCGAAGCGGAATCTGTCCCGAGCGCCCCCGCCGAGCCGCAGGAGCGCGTAGGCTTCGACCGTCCGGGACCCACCCCGAACTCCGGCCACGAGCTGACCGAAGCCGGTCTGCCGCGTCGGGGCGGTCAGCAGCACTGGCAGCCCACCGGCCGTGGCAACAACCGGCCCGTCGCCGCGCAGCAGCCGCAGCAGGAGGAACTGCCGCAGCAGCAGTCGCCCGCGCAGCAGGACGGAAACGGCTCCGACGACTGGCGCTCGACGAACGACGAGCGCTGGGAGCGGGCCGAGAAGCTCCGGGAGCCGAAGGCGGGCGGGATCACCCCGTCCGGGCTTCCCCGGCGGGTGCCCAAGGCCAATCTGGTCGAGGGTACGGCGGAGCAGACCCTGCAGGACGGCCCTCAGGTCTCCCGCGCCCCCGAGGACGTCCGCGGCAGGTTGAGCAACCTGCGACGGGGCGTGCTGCGGGGACGTAACGCGGGTTCGGACGCAAGTAATACCTACAACCAGGAGCGTTAGTGTGAGCCCGATGAGCCAGGCGGCGCAGAATCTCAACTGGTTGATCACCAACTTCGTGGACAACACCCCCGGGGTGTCGCACACGGTGGTGGTCTCCGCCGACGGACTCCTGCTGGCCATGTCCGAAGGATTTCCGCGCGACCGCGCCGACCAGCTGGCCGCCGTCGCCTCCGGCCTGACCTCGCTGACCGCGGGCGCCTCGCGGATCTTCGAGGGCGGCGCCGTCAATCAGACGGTTGTGGAGATGGAACGCGGATTCCTCTTCATCATGTCCATCTCCGACGGATCCTCGCTGGCCGTTCTCGCCCACCCGGACGCCGATATCGGTCTGGTCGGGTACGAAATGGCCCTTCTCGTCGACCGCGCGGGCAGCGTCCTCACCCCGGACCTCCGTGCCGAACTTCAGGGAAGTCTTCTTAACTAGTAGACAGACAGTGCGTTTCACGCCACCGCGCCATAAGGTGCGGTGGCGCGGACCTACTGGAATCGGGACCGGCAGGCGGAGGAGGAATCGTGACAACACCCCCAGGCGGACACCGGTACGACGGTGACCGGAACGTAACGGGTGAGCACGGGGACAACCGTTTCAACTTCCCCTCCGCACCCAGCGGACAGGGCGCCCAGCAGCCGTACCAGTCCTATCAGCAGCCGCAGCAGCAGCCGGGCTTCCCCCAGGGCCCCGGATGGCCTCCGCAGCGGCCGCACCACTACGACTCGCCCCCGGCGCCCCGCATTCAGCCCGTGCAGCCGCGGCAGGCCCCCGAGCCGACCGCTCCGGCCGCGCACAATCCGCTGGTCCGTCCGTACGCCATGACCGGCGGCCGGACCCGACCGCGCTACCAACTCGCCATTGAGGCGTTGGTCAGTACCACGGCCGATCCGTCCCGGTTGCAAGGGCAGTTGCCCGAGCACCAGCGGATCTGCCAGCTGTGCTTCGAGATCAAGTCGGTCGCCGAGATTTCGGCACTGCTCTCGATCCCGCTCGGCGTTGCCCGAATCCTCGTAGCCGACCTGGCAGAGGCCGGACTCGTCGCTATCCATCAGCCCGGCGGCGACGAGTCCGCCGGCGGCCAGCCAGATGTGACACTGCTCGAAAGGGTGCTCAGTGGACTTCGCAAGCTCTAGCGGCGGAGCAGCCCGCTCCACTACCTCCGCGAAGATCGTGGTGGCAGGGGGCTTCGGCGTGGGTAAGACCACGTTCGTCGGTGCCGTTTCGGAGATCAATCCGCTGCGCACCGAAGCCGTGATGACGTCCGCGTCCGCGGGCATCGACGACCTGACGCACACCGGGGACAAGACCACCACGACGGTGGCGATGGACTTCGGCCGCATCACCCTGGACCAGGACCTGATCCTGTACCTCTTCGGTACGCCCGGACAGGACCGCTTCTGGTTCATGTGGGACGACCTGGTCCGCGGCGCCATCGGCGCCGTCGTCCTCGTCGACACCCGCCGCCTCGCCGACTGCTTCCCCGCGGTCGACTACTTCGAGAACAGCGGACTCCCCTTCGTCATCGCCCTCAACGGCTTCGACGGACACCAGCCCTACACCCCCGACGAAGTCCGCGAAGCCCTCCAGATCGGACCCGACACCCCGATTCTGACCACGGACGCGCGGCACCGGGCGGACGCCAAGAGCGCGCTGATCACGCTCGTGGAGCACGCGCTGATGGCGCGGCTGCGGTAGGGCCCGGCGGACATGCGGAAGGCCCCGCGCTCCTTCGGAGTGCGGGGCCTTTCGGTTGCGCTGCGTCCTGGGGCCGGAGCGGGCTCAGCCCTGCCAGGAGTGCGGGGCGCGGAAGCCCGGGGTGCGCTCCAGGCGGCGCCATCCGGCGGTGCTGCGACCGCGGTGGGCGGGGGGTGCGGCGGGCTTGGCAGCGGCGCGGGCGAGCAGGACCGCGGTTATCGCGGCCAGCTCCTCGGGGTCGGCAAGACCCTTCTCGACGCGCAGCACGGACTCACTGGCAGTGCTCATGGGTGGTCTCTCCGTCTTCTCGGCAGGTCTTCGCGGGCTCGGCAGGGTTGCTGCGGGGGCGGCGGACTACTGCGGCGGGTTGCCGTGCTTGCGGGACGGCAGGTCGGCGTGCTTGGAGCGGAGCATGGCGAGCGAGGCGATCAGCACCTCGCGCGTCTCGGCGGGGTCGATGACGTCGTCGACCAGGCCGCGCTCGGCGGCGTAGTACGGGTGCATCAGTTCGGCCTTGTACTCCTTGACCATGCGCGTCCGCATGGCTTCCGGGTCCTCGGCGTCGGCGATCTGCCGACGGAAGATGACGTTGGCAGCACCTTCGGCGCCCATCACCGCGATCTCGTTGGTCGGCCAGGCGTAGGTCAGGTCGGCACCGATGGACTGGCTGTCCATCACGATGTACGCACCGCCGTACGCCTTGCGCAGGATCAGCGAGATCCTCGGCACGGTGGCGTTGCAGTAGGCGTAGAGCAGCTTCGCACCGTGCCTGATGATTCCACCGTGCTCCTGATCGACCCCGGGCAGAAAGCCGGGTACGTCCAAAAGAGTGACGATCGGGATGTTGAATGCATCACACATCTGGACGAAGCGGGCGGCCTTCTCGGAGGCCTCGATGTCCAGGACGCCGGCGAGGGTCTGCGGCTGGTTGGCGACGATGCCGACGACCTGGCCGTCCAGCCGGGCCAGGGCACAGACGATGTTGCGGGCCCAGCGCTCGTGGATCTCCAGGTAGTCGCCGTCGTCGACGAGCTCCTCGATGACCTTGTGCATGTCGTAGGGGCGGTTGCCGTCGGCCGGCACCAGGTCCAGCAGGACGTCGCCGCGCCGGTCGGCCGGGTCGTCGCTCGCCACGGTGGGCGGGTTCTCCCGGTTGTTGGAGGGAAGCATCCCGATCAGGTAGCGGACCTCGGCGATGCAGGTCTCCTCGTCGTCGTACGCGAAGTGCGCGACGCCCGAGGTCTCGGCGTGCACATCGGCGCCGCCGAGGCCGTTCTGGGTGATCTCCTCGCCGGTGACCGCCTTCACGACGTCCGGTCCGGTGATGAACATCTGGGAGGTCTCACGGACCATGAACACGAAGTCGGTGAGCGCCGGGGAGTAGGCCGCGCCGCCCGCGCACGGGCCGAGCATCACGCTGATCTGCGGGATGACGCCGGAGGCCCGGGTGTTGCGCTGGAAGATCCCGCCGTATCCGGCGAGCGCGGACACGCCCTCCTGGATACGGGCGCCCGCGCCGTCGTTCAGCGAGACCAGCGGGGCACCGGCCGAGATGGCCATGTCCATGATCTTGTGGATCTTGGTGGCGTGGGCCTCGCCCAGGGCGCCGCCGAAGATCCGGAAGTCGTGCGCGTAGACGAAGACCGTACGGCCGTCGACCGTGCCCCAGCCGGTGATGACACCATCGGTGTGCGGCTTCTTCGCCTCCAGGCCGAAGCCGGTCGCCCGGTGCCGGCGGAGCTGCTCGACCTCCTTGAACGAACCCGGGTCGAGAAGCAGCTCGATGCGCTCACGCGCCGTCAGCTTGCCCTTGGCGTGCTGCGCCTCGGTCGCGCGGTCACTCGGTCCGCGGCGGGCCTGCTCGCGCAGGGCCAGCAGTTCGGCCACACGGCCACGGGTGTCACTCGGCTCGCCCGGGGTTTCGTCCACAACGGTCATGTACCGACCCTACGAAGCCCGGCAAGCAAATCCTGCCGTCGACTCCGTACAGTCTCCTGACCCGTTTCCTGGTGGAGCCGGACAGAATGATGGCGACATGCACGCGAAGTACCAGCCTCTGCGGGTCCGTCTTTGTCCGGGTCCGACAAAGGCTCAGTGTGGTCTGCTGCACACTCCTGTCAGCCTCGGGGTGTCGGCCGGTTGGGCGTCCTGGACCTTCCGGATGCCTTCGAGCCGGTCCCGCACCGGGTCGCCGGGGTGAGCGACGGTCAGCAGCACCGCCTCGCAGAAGGCGTCCCGGACAGCGGCCGGCATGACGTCGGAGGCGTCCGGGCAGAGCGGCATCCGCTGATCGGTGAGCCTGCTGTTGATCCGCCTCTCGACCGCCCCGTCCTTGGCGTGCACGGCGCAATCCGGCGAGAATACCCCGGCCCGTGCGGCCCCATTTCTCCTGGGCCCCGCGGGAGGCGAGCCGCTTGAGCAGGTCGCGGGCCTGTGCGGACCGGCCGAACAGGGCACCGCTCCCAGCCCCCGGACACTCCGGTCGCCCGGTGTCTACCGGACGTCACACCGCAGGGTGCCTCCCTCGGCCCCCGGGCGGACCCTCAGCACCAGCCGCCGGCCGGTGGCGCGCACCTCGATACCCGGGTCCGCCGTGACGACCTCGTGCACCGGCCGGTCCCAGACCACGTCCACCGGCGCACCGGTACGGTCCGGCCCGCTGACGCACACCGTGGTGGTGCGCCGCCCCTCCCGCACGAGCACGCTCGCCGCGGCCGTGACGCAGAGCGGACCGGCCGCGCCCGGCTGCCAGAAGTTGGCGGCGGTCAGCCCCAGCGAGGGGACGGCGACCGCCTGCGCGGCGGCGGTGTTGGCGTGCACCGTCAGCCACTTCCGGTCGGCCGCGCGGGCGGTGACGGCGCGCCGGGAGGCACCGGGCATCAGCAGGTAGACGTAGTCGGCGTCGACGGGGTCGGTGCCGTGGTCGAGCCAGAGCGTCTGGTAGCGGCGGGTGCGGCGCTCGGTGGAGCTGGTGGTGTTGATGTCGGACCAGGCTCCGGTGCGGTCCTCGCGCAGGGTGCGCAGCTCGGCGCCGCCGGGCAGGACCCAGCCGCCGTGGCCCTCCAGATGGGCCCAGCGGGGAGTGGTGGAGGCGTCCGCGGTGAGCCGTTGCGTGCCGCCCTCGCCGAGCATGCGGTTGTCGACGATCGTCTCGACGGGGACCTGGTCGGTGGCGGTGATGCCGGCGCCGAGGCAGATGACCGTATCGGCGGCGCAGAACCACGACTTGCGGGCCTCCAGGGTCGAGCCGAGGCCCTTGAGATGCTGGCCCACCGCGCCGAATTCGCCGTCCGTGGCACCGCCGACCCAGGTCACCGCGGGCTTGGGCGCGCCCCATTCGCCGCCCGCCCGGTCGGCGAGCCGCTTGGTGGACACGGTCGTTCCGGGCAGCCGGTAGAAGTCGACGGTCGGCCAGAACCAGTCGGTGTACTGGTCGTTCTCGTTCTCGCCCGGCCACCAGTAGAGCATTCCGGCGCCGGTGTGCCAGCCGCGCGGATTCTCGCCGTTGCCGCACTCGTAGTGCGAGATCCGCTCCGAGGCCATGGAGATGCCCGCGGCCCAGTGCGGGCGCCGGTGCACGGCGCGGGCCATGCCGGCGAAGAGGTGGTGGCCCACCCGTTCGGGCGCGGCCGGTACGGCGGTGGCCTGGACGGCGTGCAGCCGGGCCAGGTCCGCGATGCCGAACTGGCGGGCCGTGAGGACGGGGCTGGTCCGGTCGCGGGCGATCCAGCCCTTGATCAGCCCGTGCCACCGGTCACGCTCGGCGGCCGATGCGCCCGCGGCGAGGAGCGCGATCCCGGCGATGATCCCCTGCCCGTGGAAGTGGTCGCCGCGCATCACCCGAAGTTCGTCGCTCTTCAGGAGTCCGCGGCTGATGGCACGGCCGTTGACGCTGTCCATGACCAGGCCGTTGTAGATCAGCGGCGCGTACGCCCGCTCGACGCTGTCGAGGACGACCTGCCGGGCCGGGTCGATGACGGCCCAGCTCGATCCGGCGAGCAGCGCGAACAGGCGGCCGAGGCCGTCGAGCATGACCTGGCCGTAGGTGCCCGAGTAGGCGATGGTGGTGTGCTGGATGAACGATCCGTCCGCGTACAGGCCGTCTCCCCCGGTGACGTACGGGAAGACGGGTGACAGCGCGTCCCGGGCCAGTGCGATCTTGACGGGGGCCCTGCCGAGGACGCCGCGCAGGGCGACGGAGCGGCACAGGTCGACGCGGTTGGCGCCGGTGGAGGTGCCGCTGTAGTCGTGGAGCACGGAGTCGGGGATGAAGTGGTCGACGGCGGCGCAGGCGGCCTCGACGCGGGCCGTGCCGAGCTGCTCGTACAGGACGGACGTGATGTCCATGAGGATGCGCGGGCTGCCGATCTGCCACTCCCACCAGTTGCCGTAGGGCGTGACGGAGGCGTGGTAGGCGGTCTGCGCCAGGTGGTCGTAGCCGCGGACGATGTCGGCGAGGAGGTCGGCGTCGCCGGTCGATCCGGTGCCGGGCTGGGCGTACGCCTGGGTCATCGTCCACAGGCGGCCGTAGCTCTGGGTGATGCCGGACGGCGGGTCGTACGGGATGCCGGGCCACAGCGAGCCGGTGGCCGGGCTCATCGTCGTCCGGAATCCCCGGGCGAGCGTGCCGGTCTCGGTGAGGCGGGAGGCGAAGGGTTCGGCGGCCGCGTCGTAGCCCGAGCCGAGCGCGATGTCGGCCCAGCGTCGGCGCAGGACGTCGAACTCGTCGGCCTCGGCGGCGGTGGCGGCCGTCCCGGATCCGGGCAGGGAGAGCGCCACGGCGGTGGCGGCCGAGAGGGTGAGCAGGGTACGGCGCGGCCATACGGGCTGGTTCGGCATGTGCGGCTCCAGGTCGTCGGAGGGTACGCCATCGCAGCGGGATGCGGGGTGGGGGGGGGCCGGGGGCCCCCCCCCCCCCCCCCCCCCTCGAAAAAAACCCCAAGGAAAAGGGGGGGGCCCCCCGCCCCCGGGGGGGTGGGGGTGGGGGCCCCCCCCGCGCCCCCCCCGCGAGAGACGGA
>NZ_JBIBYR010000019.1:0-140072 GCF_043083485.1 Streptomyces sp. NPDC014727
GCCCCCCCCCTTCCACCCGGCCCCCCCCCCCCCCCGGTTTCGGGGGTGGGGGGGGGGGGGGGGGGCCTTTTTGGGGGGGGGGCCCCCGGCCCCCCCCCCCCCGGGGGGGGCGGGGGGGCCCCGCGCTCGTGTCAGTGATTCCGCGTACGGGTCAGAGGGTGCCGCTGTCGGCGATGGTGATCTTCGCCGAGGGCCGGCCGCTCTGCGAGCCGAGGGCCTCGATCTTCTTGACCAGGTCCATGCTCTCCTGGTTGTCGACCTCACCGAACACCACGTGCTTGCCGTCCAGCCACGACGTCACGATGGTCGTGATGAAGAACTGGGAGCCGTTGGAGTTGGGGCCGCTGTTGGCCATGGACAGCAGGCCCGGCTTGGTGTGCGCGAGCTTGAAGTTCTCGTCCGCGAACTTCGCCCCGTAGATGCTCTGGCCGCCGGTGCCGTCGCCCCGGGTGAAGTCGCCGCCCTGCAGCATGAAGTCGGGGATGATGCGGTGGAAGGACGACCCCTTGTAGCCGAAGCCCTTCTCGCCGGTCGCCAGCGCGCGGAAGTTCTCCGCGGTCTTGGGAACGACGTCGTCGAACAGCTTGAACGTGATCCGCCCGGCGGGCTCGTCATTGATGGTGATATCGAAGTAAACCTTGCTCGTCATGCAACCATCCTGACATCGACGCGCTCGGAGCCGACGGGCGGGCACGGTATCGGCACGGTGACCCGGCGTCTTTGCATAAAAGTTCGGTGATGCGTATAGTCATGCCATCGACGAGGAGGATTTCGATGGTGGTACGTGCAGCGGTGGCAGGGGCGAGCGGATACGCCGGTGGGGAGCTGCTCCGTCTCCTGCTGGTCCACCCGGAGGTCGAGATCGGGTCCCTCACCGCCAACTCCAACGCGGGACAGAAGCTCGGTGCGCTGCAGCCGCACCTGCGGCCGCTCGCCGACCGGGTGCTTCAGCCGACCACGCCCGAGGTCCTCGCCGGGCACGACGTCGTCTTCCTCGCTCTTCCGCACGGGCAGTCCGCCGCCGTCGCCGAGCAGCTCGGCGACCAGGTGCTCGTCGTCGACATGGGGGCCGACTTCCGGCTCAAGGACGCCGCGGACTGGGAGAAGTTCTACGGTTCGCCGCACGCCGGGACCTGGCCCTACGGCCTGCCCGAGCTGCCGGGCGGGCGCTCGGCGCTGGCCGGGTCCAGGCGCATCGCGGTGCCCGGCTGCTATCCGACCGCCGTCTCGCTCGCGCTCTTCCCGGCCTACGCGGCCCAGCTGGCCGAGCCCGAGGCCGTGATCGTCGCCGCTTCGGGCACCTCGGGTGCGGGCAAGGCGGCCAAGCCGCATCTGCTCGGTTCCGAGGTGATGGGCAACATGACCCCGTACGGCGTCGGCGGGGCCCACCGGCACACCCCCGAGATGATCCAGAACCTCAGCGCCGCCGCCGGTGAACCGGTCACGGTCTCCTTCACTCCGACCCTGGCGCCGATGCCCCGCGGCATCCTCGCCACGTGCAGCGCGAAGGCGAAGCCGGGCGTGAGCGCCGAGTCCGTCCGTGACGCGTACGAGAAGGCGTTCGCCGACGAGCCGTTCGTCGACCTGCTCCCGGAGGGGCAGTGGCCCGCCACCGCCGCCGTCGTCGGTTCCAACGCCGTGCAGATCCAGGTCGCGCACGACGCGGCGGCAGGCCGGATCGTCGTCGTCAGCGCCATCGACAACCTCGCCAAGGGCACCGCCGGCGGCGCCCTGCAGAGCATGAACATCGCCCTCGGACTTCCCGAGGACACAGGTCTTTCCACGATCGGAGTCGCACCGTGAGTGTCACGGCAGCACAGGGGTTCTCGGCGGCGGGCATCGCCGCGGGAATCAAGGAGAGCGGTAACCCGGACCTCGCCCTCGTGGTCAACAACGGTCCGCGTCGCGCGGCTGCGGGCGTCTTCACCTCCAACCGCGTCAAGGCCGCCCCCGTCCTCTGGTCGGAGCAGGTCCTCAAGGGCGGCGAGGTCGGTGCCGTCGTCCTCAACTCCGGCGGCGCCAACGCCTGTACGGGCCCCCAGGGCTTCCAGGACACCCACGCCACCGCCGAGAAGGCCGCCGAGGTCCTCCCCGGTCACAGCGCGGGCGAGATCGCGGTCGCCTCGACCGGGCTGATCGGAACCCTGCTCCCGATGGACAAGCTGCTGCCCGGCATCGAGACCGCCGCCGCCGCGCTGAGCGAGTACGGCGGCGAGAAGGCCGCCATCGCGATCAAGACCACCGACACCGTCCACAAGACCGCCGTCGCGGGTGGCGAGGGCTGGACCGTCGGCGGCATGGCCAAGGGCGCGGGCATGCTCGCCCCGGGCCTCGCCACCATGCTCGTCGTCCTCACCACCGACGCCGACGTGGAGGCCCCGGCGCTGGATGCCGCGCTGCGCGCCGCCACCCGCACCACCTTCGACCGGGTCGACTCCGACGGCTGCATGTCGACCAACGACACCGTGCTGCTGCTGGCCTCCGGAGCGAGCGGGATCACCCCGGAGCAGGACGCGTTCGCCGAGGCCGTACGGACCGTCTGCGCCGACCTCGCGCGGCAGCTGATCGGTGACGCCGAGGGCGCCTCCAAGGACATCCGGATCGAGGTGATCAACGCCGCCACCGAGGACGACGCCGTCGAGGTGGGCCGGTCCATCGCCCGTAACAACCTGCTCAAGTGCGCCATCCACGGCGAGGACCCCAACTGGGGCCGGGTCCTGTCCGCGATCGGTACGACGAAGGCCGCCTTCGAACCGGACCAGCTGAACGTCGCCATCAACGGCGTGTGGGTCTGCAAGAACGGCGGCGTCGGCGAGGACCGCGACCTGGTCGACATGCGCTACCGGGAAGTCACGATCACCGCCGACCTCGCCGCGGGCGCCGAGTCGGCCGTCATCTGGGCCAACGACCTCACCGCGGACTACGTCCACGAGAACAGCGCGTACAGCTCATGACCGCGGCGCGGAAGCACACCGCACTCCCGAAGGCGCAGATCCTGATCGAGGCGCTGCCCTGGCTGACCCGGCACAACGGCAAGACCGTGGTCATCAAGTTCGGTGGCAACGCCATGATCGACGAGGAGCTGAAGGCAGCGTTCGCCCAGGACGTCGTCTTCCTGCGACAGGCCGGACTCAAGCCGGTCGTCGTGCACGGCGGCGGCCCGCAGATCAGTGCCCAGCTCGACAAGCAGGGCCTGGTCAGCGAGTTCAAGGCCGGTCTGCGCGTCACCACGCCCGAGGCGATGGACGTCGTACGGATGGTGCTGGCCGGACAGGTCCAGCGCGAGCTCGTCGGCCTGCTCAACCAGCACGGCCCGCTCGCCGTCGGCCTGACCGGCGAGGACGCCCACACGATCACCGCCACCCGGCACCGGCCGACCATCGACGGCGAACTCGTGGACATCGGTCGGGTGGGCGAGATCACCGCCATCGACACCGGAGCCGTCCAGGCACTGCTGGACGACGGCCGGATCCCGGTCGTCTCCTCCATCGCACGCTCCGCCGACGACAACCACGTCTACAACGTCAACGCCGACACCGCGGCCGCGGCGCTCGCCGCCGCGCTCGGCGCCGAGACGCTGATGGTCCTCACCGACGTGGAGGGTCTCTACGAGGACTGGCCCAACAGCGACGACGTGATCAGCCGCCTCACCGCCGGCGAGCTGGAGAAGCTGCTTCCCGAGCTGTCCAGCGGCATGGTCCCGAAGATGCAGGGCTGCCTGCACGCCGTGCGCAACGGCGTCGAGACCGCGCGGGTCATCGACGGCCGGGTCCAGCACTCGATCCTGCTGGAGATCTTCACCGACGAAGGAATCGGCACGATGGTCGTGCCCGACACACAGGGGGAGTCATGAGCAACCAGGAGCTCTCGCAGCGCTGGAGCCACGCGCTGATGGACAACTACGGCACCCCCCAGTTGTCCCTCGTCCGCGGCGAGGGGGCGCATGTGTGGGACGCCGACGGCACCGAGTACCTCGACTTCGTCGGCGGTATCGCGGTGAACGCGCTGGGCCATGCCCACCCCGCCGTCGTCGAGGCCGTCTCCACCCAGATCGCCTCCCTCGGCCATGTCTCCAACCTCTACATCGCGCCGCCGCCCGTCGCCCTCGCCGAACGGCTGCTCCAGCTCTTCGGCCGCGAGGGCCGGGTCTTCTTCGCCAACTCGGGCGCCGAGGCCAACGAGGCCGCCTTCAAGATCGGCCGGCTGACCGGACGGACCCACATGGTCGCCACCGACGGCGGCTTCCACGGCCGGACCGTGGGCGCGCTCGCCCTGACCGGCCAGCCCAAGAAGCGCGAGCCGTTCCTGCCGCTGCCCGGCGACGTCACGCATGTCCCGTACGGCGACGCCGAAGCGCTGCGGGCGGCCGTGACCACCGACACCGCGCTGGTGATCATCGAGCCCATCCAGGGCGAGAACGGCGTGGTCGTGCCCCCCGCGGGATACCTGGAGACCGCCCGGGAGATCACCCGGGCCACCGGCACCCTGCTCGTCCTCGACGAGGTGCAGACCGGGATCGGCCGCTGCGGCCACTGGTTCGAGCACCAGGCCCACCAGGGCGTGGAGCCCGACATCGTCACCCTCGCCAAGGGGCTCGGCGGCGGGTTGCCGCTCGGCGCGACCGTCGCGTTCGGCCCGGCGGCCGAGCTGCTGAAGCCGGGCCAGCACGGCACGACGTTCGGCGGCAACCCGATCGCCTGCGCCGCCGGACTCGCCGTCCTGGACACCCTGGCGGCCGATGGCGCCCTGGACCGGGTGAAGCGGCTAGGTGAGAAGATCCGGGACGCAGTGGAGGGGCTGGGGCACCCTCTGGTCTCCCACGTCAGAGGCTCCGGGCTGCTGCTGGGTATCGTGCTCACCGAGCCCCTCGCGCCTCAGGTGCAACAGGCGGCTCAGGGAGCCGGAATCCTGGTGAACACGCCCGCCCCCGATGTCCTGCGGCTCATGCCGCCGCTGATCATCGGTGACACCGAGGTGGACGCGTTCCTCCAGGCCCTGCCCGGCGCCCTCGACGCGGCAAAAGGGGACGGACGATCCGGAGAATGAGGCGACGACGATGACCGAGGCGCAGGAAACCGAGCACGGCGGGCCGTCCGTGCCGCAGACCCGCACCGCACGCCACCGCCGGATCGTGGACATCCTGAACCGGCAGCCGGTGCGCTCGCAGAGTCAGCTGGCCAAGCTACTGGCCGACGACGGGCTGAGCGTCACACAGGCGACGCTCTCCCGCGACCTGGACGAGCTGGGCGCGGTGAAGATCCGCAACACCGGCGGCGAGCTGATCTACGCGGTGCCGAGCGAGGGCGGTTTCCGTACCCCGCAGGCACCGCTGGGCGGATCCGCGAAGGAGGAGCGCATGCGGCGCCTCTCCGCCGAACTGCTCATCTCGGCGGAGGCCTCGGCCAACCTCGTGGTGCTGCGTACGCCTCCGGGCGCGGCCCAGTTCCTCGCCTCGGCCATCGACCAGGCCGAACTGCACGACATCCTCGGCACCATCGCGGGCGACGACACACTGATGCTGATCAGCCGTGACCCGGCGGGCGGACAGGCGCTCGCCGACCATCTGCTGCGACTGGCCCAGAACGAGCGCTGAGCCGGCCGGGCTGTTCGGCGCCGTCAGTAGCGGGTGATCGCGGTCGGGCCCGACCGGGTCCCGATCGCGATGTGCGGACGGCGGGCAGGGTCCACCCAGTCGAGGATCCGGTCCATCGCGGCCGCCGGTACGGAGACGCAACCGGCGGTCGCACCACGCCCGTTGACGTGGAGGAAGATCCCGGCGCCGCGCCCGCGCACCGGGCGCTCGTAGTTGAAGCCGATGACGAGCGCGCGGGCGTACTGCGTCGGATAGGCGATCAGATGCTCCGCCTCGGCCGCCCGGCAATCGGCGGGACGGGGCTCCACCCAGCGGTTGTAGGACCGCGACGCGTTGTCCTCGCACCACCAGGACCGGTTGTCGACCCGGCGGTACGGGTGGACGGTGCCGGGCCGTGCGGCCTCGACCCCGAAGGCGTACGGCAGGTCGTACAGGCCGGTGGGCGTGGTGTCGGTGTCCTGCTTGCGCGATGCCCCCTCGGCGAGGCCCTTCGCGCCGAACCGTGCCGGTGCCGACCCGCCTTCGACCCAGGTTCCCCGGCGCAGATTCCACCAGGTGACGCTGCCCGTGGTGGAGCCGGCGGCCGCGGCCTGTGCCGTGATCAACTGGGTGCCGCCGCCGGTGTCGGCGAGCCGTGACGGAAGTGTCGGCGCCGCGGCGGGCCGGGCCGCGACCGAGCCCGCGAGCGCGAGAAGTACCGAACCCGCCACCAGAAGTCTGCGCATGCACCGGACGCTAGACCTTCCGGCGGGACGTCACCCCCGGACCTGCGCCGTACGGCTCAATCCCCTGTACCGCGCGGCATGACCGGCAGCGGGAGCGGCAGACCGGGCAGCCCGTCGATACTCGTCGCGACGTGATCCTTCTTCTCGAAGTAGGCACTGAGCGACGCGTCGTCCTCGCGGGCGAAGCGCTGGGCGTGCAGTGGCCGGTCCTCGTCGTAGGACATGAAGGGCACGGCGAACCCGCAGGTGTCCCGGATCAGCTCGGCCCGGACCACGATGACGGCGCGCAGTCCGTGCGGGCCGGGGTCCACCCCGGGGAAGTGGGTGAGCAGCGGGCCGAAGCGGGGATCGTCACGGAAGACGGGCTCGCCGCGGCCGTGCACCCGCACGATGTTGGGCGGCCCCTGGAAGGCGCACCACATCAGCGTGATGCGGCCGTTCTCGCGGAGGTGGGCGACGGTCTCGGCATTGCTGCCCGCGAAGTCCAGATAGGCCACGGTCAGCTCGTCGATCACGGCGAAGGAGCCGCTGACTCCCTTGGGGGAGAGGTTGACCGTGCCCTCTGCGTCCAGGGGTGCGGTCGCCGCGAAGAAGATGTGCTGTTCTTCGATGAAGGTCCTGATCCGCCCGTCGATGCGCTCGTACGTTTTTCCCATGGCGGTCATTATCGCCGCCAACTCCGTTGGCGGCTGGTCCGTTTCGGCTGATGGAACGCCGGCGGGGGCTTGTCGCCGTGGTGGCCGCCGAGAAGCCGCGTGTACCGCTCGCGGCAGCCCCTCACCGCTTCGGCCGGTGCGCGCCGGTGCTGACCACCCGTGCTTTGACAAAAAATACGGAGCACTGCATAGTTATGCCTAACAGCGATTGCCACCGTGAGGAGGAACCCGTGACTGAGCGTGTCGTACTCGCCTACTCGGGCGGCCTGGACACCTCCGTCGCCATCGGCTGGATCGCCGAGGAGACGGGTGCCGAAGTCATCGCCGTCGCCGTGGACGTCGGCCAGGGCGGCGAGGACCTGGAAGTCATCCGCGAGCGCGCGCTCGCCTGCGGTGCCGTCGAGGCCGAGGTCGCGGACGCCAAGGACGAGTTCGCCGAGGAGTACTGCCTCCCCGCGATCAAGGCCAATGCCCTCTACATGGACCGCTACCCGCTGGTCTCCGCCCTCTCCCGGCCGGCCATCGTCAAGCACCTCGTCGCCGCCGCCGGCAAGCACCACGCCGGCACCGTCGCCCACGGCTGCACCGGCAAGGGCAACGACCAGGTCCGCTTCGAGGCCGGCATCTCCGCGCTCGGCCCCGGCCTGAAGTGCATCGCCCCGGTCCGCGACTACGCGATGACCCGGGACAAGGCGATCGCCTTCTGCGAGGAGAAGAACCTCCCGATCGCGACCACCAAGAAGTCCCCGTACTCCATCGACCAGAACGTTTTCGGGCGCGCCGTCGAGACGGGCTTCCTGGAGGACATCTGGAACGCGCCGATCGAGGACATCTACGAGTACACCGAGAACCCCGCCACCCCGCGCGAGGCCGACGAGGTCGTCATCTCCTTCAAGGAGGGCGTGCCCGTGGCCCTCGACGGCGAGCCCGTCACCGTTCTCCAGGCGATCCAGCAGCTCAACCGGCGGGCCGGCGCCCAGGGCATCGGCCGGATCGACATGGTCGAGGACCGGCTCGTCGGCATCAAGTCCCGCGAGGTGTACGAGGCCCCGGGCGCGATCGCGCTGATCACCGCCCACCAGGAGCTGGAGAACGTCACCGTCGAGCGCGAGCTGGCCCGCTACAAGCGACAGGTCGAACAGCGCTGGGGCGAGCTGGTCTACGACGGCCTGTGGTTCTCGCCGCTCAAGCGTGCCCTGGACGGTTTCATCGACGAGGCCGATCGGCACGTCACCGGTGACATCCGCATGACCCTGCACGCGGGCCGCGCCGTCGTCACCGGCCGGAGGTCCGAGCAGTCGCTCTACGACTTCAACCTCGCCACCTACGACTCGGGCGACACGTTCGACCAGTCCAAGGCACAGGGCTTCATCGAGATTTTCGGCCTCTCGTCGAGGATCGCCGCGAAGCGTGACCTGTCCTGACCTCCATCCGTTACGTCACCGCCTCTCCGGCCCTCCGGGCGGGGAGGCGGTCGCACATCCACCCCTTTGTTCTCCCGAGGAGCACGCAGTGAGCAACGGCAACGGCAACAGCGACGTACGCCTCTGGGGCGCCCGCTTCGCCGACGGTCCGGCCGAGGCGCTGGCCAGGCTTTCCGCCTCCGTCCACTTCGACTGGCGGCTCGCGCCGTACGACATCGCCGGCTCCCGCGCCCACGCGCGCGTCCTGCACAAAGCGGGCCTGCTCACCGAGGACGAGCTGAACCGGATGACCGCCGGTCTCGACCAGCTCGAAGCCGATGTCGCCGACGGCTCGTTCACCGGCACCGTCGCCGACGAGGACGTGCACACCGCGCTGGAGCGCGGCCTGCTGGAGCGTCTGGGCCCGGACCTCGGCGGCAAGCTGCGGGCCGGCCGGTCCCGCAACGACCAGATCGCCACCCTCTTCCGGATGTACCTGCGCGACCACGCCCGCGTCATCGGCGGCCTGATCGCCGAGCTCCAGGGCGCCCTGGTCGGCCTCGCCGAGACGCATCCGGACGTCGCGATGCCCGGCCGCACACATCTGCAGCACGCCCAGCCGGTGCTCTTCGCCCACCACGTCCTGGCCCATGCCCAGTCCCTCTCCCGCGACGCCGAGCGGCTGCGCCAGTGGGACGAGCGGACCGCCGTCTCCCCGTACGGCTCCGGTGCGCTGGCCGGATCGTCCCTCGGGCTGGACCCGCAGGCGGTCGCTGCCGATCTCGGCTTCGAGCGCGGCTCCGTCGGCAACTCGATCGACGGCACCGCCTCCCGTGACTTCGTCGCCGAGTTCGCCTTCATCACCGCGATGATCGGGGTGAACCTCTCCCGGATCGCGGAGGAGGTCATCATCTGGAACACGAAGGAGTTCTCCTTCGTCACCCTGCACGACGCCTTCTCGACCGGTTCCTCGATCATGCCGCAGAAGAAGAACCCGGACATCGCCGAACTGGCCCGCGGCAAGTCCGGCCGGCTGATCGGCAATCTGACCGGCCTGATGGCCACGCTGAAGGCCCTCCCGCTCGCGTACAACCGCGACCTCCAGGAGGACAAGGAACCGGTCTTCGACTCCTGCGACCAGCTCGAAGTCCTGCTGCCCGCCTTCACCGGAATGATGGCCACGCTCACCGTCAATCGCGAGCGCATGGAGGAGCTGGCCCCGGCCGGCTTCTCGCTCGCCACCGACGTCGCCGAGTGGCTGGTCAAGCAGGGCGTGCCGTTCCGTGTCGCGCACGAGGTCGCGGGCGCGTGCGTCAAGGAGTGCGAGCAGCAGGGCATCGAGCTCGACGAGCTGACCGACGAGCAGTTCGCGAAGATCTCCGAGCACCTCACCCCCGAGGTCCGCTCGGTGCTCAATGTGGCCGGTGCTCTCGCGTCCCGCAGCGGCCGCGGCGGGACGGCCCCGTCGGCCGTCGCCGTCCAGCTCGCCGAGGTGAAGGCCGACCTCGCCGTCCAGCAGGCGTGGGCGACCGCGAAGAACTGACAGCGGCGAGGACGGGATCCGGGCGGGGAGCGGCGGTACGCTCCCCGCCTTCCGGTTTCCCCGAGCCGGGTTACGTTGGCGGGGCAGCGCATCCGACCCACGAGGAGCCCACGATGCCTTTCGCCAGGCTGGCCACAGCGACGACTCCGACCGCCCATATCGGGCTCGGCCTGGCGGCGGTCGGCAGGCCCGGCTACATCAACCTCCACCGTGACCGCGATCTGCCCGCGGACCGCAGTGTCGAAGCGCTGCGCGAGCGCACCCACGAGCTGTTGGACGCCGCCTACGCGCAGGGTGTCCGTTACTTCGACGTGGCCCGTTCCTACGGCCGTTCGGAGGAATTCCTGGCCGACTGGCTGACGGCGCGTCCGGAGGTGGACGACGTCGTCATCGGCAGCAAATGGGGCTACACCTACACCGCCGACTGGAGCGTCGAGGCCGAGGCGCACGAGGTCAAGGACCACGGCCTCGCCACGTTTCTGCGTCAGCGCGACGAGACCGACGCGCTGCTCGGCGACCGCCTCGACCTCTACCAGATCCACTCGGTCACCACCGACAGCCCGGCCCTCACCGACAAGGAACTGCACGCGCGGCTCGCCGGACTCGCCGCGGAGGGGGTCAGCGTGGGCCTGTCCACCAGCGGACCCGCCCAGGCCGAAGCCATCCGGGCAGCCCTCGCCGTCACGGTCGACGGGGAGCCGCTCTTCCGTACGGTGCAGGCCACCTACAACGCCCTGGAGACCTCGGCCGGCGCCGCGCTCGCCGAGGCCCATGACGCCGGGCTCACCGTGATCGTGAAGGAAGCCATGGCCAACGGCCGGCTCGCCGGAACGGATGCCCCGGCCGTGGTCCGGGAGACCGCGACCGAGGCCGGCGTCGGCAGCGACGCGGTCGCGCTGGCGTTCGTGCTGCACCAGCCGTGGGCCGGTGTGGTGCTCTCCGGCGCGGCGACCGTCGAGCAGCTCGCCGGCAACCTGCACGCGGCCGTCGTCGACCTCGACGAGGAGCGGCGCGCCCGGCTCGACGCGCTGGTGGAGGAGCCGGAGGCGTACTGGCGGCACCGCGCCGCGCTGCCCTGGAGCTGAGCGGGCCCGCCGGGACCCGCGGCCGGTGCGCCGCGCCGACGGCGGCGAAGAGGCGCCGAACCTCTGTCACATCGATGCCGTCCTGTTCGTCATCGCAGGGACGGCACACTACGGAGGAATGTGACTGTGGACGGACACGAGATCCTGGCCCGACGCTTCGAGGAGAACCGGACGAAGCTGAAGGCCGTGGCCAATCGGATGCTGGGCTCGGCGAGTGAGGCGGAGGACGCCGTCCAGGAGGCCTGGCTCCGGCTCAGCCGTTCCGACGACCGGGCGATCGAGAACCTGGGCGGCTGGCTGACGACGGTCGTCGGGCGGGTGTGTCTGGACATGCTCCGCTCGCGCCGCTCCCGGCGTGAGGAGCCCCTCGACACGGGGGTCTCCGAGACCCACGTCCCGGACCCGGCCCTCGGCGCCGGGCCGGAGGCCGACCCCGAGCAGCAGGCGCTGATGGCCGATTCGGTCGGTCTCGCGCTGCTGGTGGTGCTCGAAACGCTGGACCCCGCCGAGCGGCTCGCCTTCGTCCTGCACGACATGTTCGCCGTGCCCTTCGACGAGATCGCCCGCATCGTGGACCGCACCCCGGCCGCGGCGCGGCAGCTCGCCAGCCGGGCCCGCCGCAGGGTGCAGGGAGCGGACCCGGATCAGGATCCCGATCTCGCCCGCAAGCGCGAGGTCGTCGACGCCTTCCTGGCCGCCGCCCGCGGCGGCGACTTCGAGGCGCTCGTCGCCGTGCTCGACCCGGACGTGGTGCTGCGTTCCGACATCGGCGCCGGTGGCGTCGGTGCGTCGGCCCTGGTGCGGGGTGCCGAGGCAGTGGCCCGTCAGGCGATCATGTTCGCGCCGTTCGCGCGGTCGTCGCAGCCGGCCCTGGTCGACGGAGCACCGGCCGTCATCTCGACGCGGGAGGACCGGCGGTTCTCGGTCATGGTCTTCACGATCGCGCGGGGGAAGGTCGTCGAGATGTCCGCGATCAACGACCCGGCCCACCTTCCCGGCCTCGATCTCGTCGTCCTCGACGACTGACCCGGGGCGGGGCGGGCTCAGCGCCCGTCGCCGCCCAGGCGACCGTCCGCCCACGCGGCGAGCGCCTCGAAATCGGCCGGCAGCAGTCCGATCCGCGGATCGATCCACAGCAGCAGCGACTCGGCCGCGCCCTGCCCCGAGACCCACTGCCGGTCCTGCTCGGCGATCTCGTCGTCGACCCAGGCGAACGGCCGGCCGGCCGCGTACTCCACGACGTACTGCGTCTTCCAGCACGTGCCGTCCGGCGCGCTGCCGTGCATCGACGGCCAGTCGATGTACGGCAGCGGGGGCAGGCCGAGATGCGGCCCGATCCACTCATTGGCCTCGTCCTTCCAGGTCGTCGCCCAGACCAGTTCGAAACGGTCGGCGAGGGCCAACAGAGCCCGCCCGTGGTCCGGGTTGAGCAGGACGGGCAGCGGCGGTCCGTAATCCCATCCCGTCGGCCGCATCAGATGCCGCGCATAACCGTCCGGGATCCGGCGGCGCACGAATGCCGCGTACGGGTTGAGCGGGCCGTCGATGTCGATCAGCAGCAGCGGCTTCATGACGACATGGTCCTCCCTCCCTTCCGCGGGAGGCGATGGCTTTTCGGTGAGACATTCATGTCTCATATGGTTTATGGTTGTCTCATGAGTCTCGACCGTGAGCAGGTGCTGCGCAGCGCCGCCGCCCTGCTGACCCGCAAATCGACCGCCACCATGGACGAGGTCGCCAGAGCCGCAGGCATCGGGCGCGCCACCCTGCACCGGCACTTCGCCGGTCGGGATGCCCTGGTCAAGGCGTTGGAGGACCTGGGCATCCAGGAGTTCGAAGCGGCTCTGGACGCCGCCGCGCTCGATGAGGGCAGCTGCGAGGAGGCCCTGCGCCGACTGGTCGCGGCCATCGAGCCGAGCGCCGGGCTCTTCTCCTTCCTCGTCACCGAGAACCAGCTCTTCGAGGGCGACGAGGTGAACGAGGGCTGGGACCGCCTCGATGCCCGGGTCGCCGCCTTCTTCCGGCGGGGCCAGGAACGCGGCGAGCTCCGCATCGACCTCACCCCCGCGTGGCTGACCGAGGCCCTCTACGGGCTCGTCTCCACCGGAGCCTGGGCCGTCCAGGCGGGCCGGGTGGCCGGGCAGGACTTCCAGTACATGATCGTCGAGTTGCTGCTCGGCGGCGCACGCCGGAGCGCAGAGCAATGAGCCGTCTCGAGCAGCACGCGGAAACCATCCATGAGCTGCGTCGTCCCGGGCGGTGGATCGCGCTGGCCGTGCTCGTCCTCGCGGTGCTGCTCGTGGCCGTGGATGCCACGGTCCTCGGTCTCGCCACCCCCTTCCTCACCGAGGACCTCAAGCCGTCCGGCACGCAGCTGCTCTGGATCGGCGACGTCTACTCCTTCGTGATCGCCGGGCTCCTGGTCTCCATGGGCAGCCTCGGCGACCGCATCGGCCGCAAGAAACTGCTGCTGACCGGTGCCATGGCCTTCGGTGCGGTCTCCGTGCTCAACGCGTACGCGAGCAGCCCCGAGATGATGATCCTGGCGCGGGCGCTGCTCGGTGTCGCGGGTGCCACCCTGATGCCGTCCACGCTCGCCCTGATCCGCAACCTCTTCCAGGATCCGCGCGAGCGCAGCCTCGCCATCGGCATCTGGGGAGCCATGGCCTCCGCGGGCGCGGCCGTCGGCCCCGTCGTCGGCGGCTTCCTCCTGGAGCACTTCTGGTGGGGCTCGGTCTTCCTGATCAACCTGCCGGTCATGGCCGTGCTGGTGGTCGTCGGCGTCAAGATGATCCCCGAGTCGAAGAATCCGGCACCGGGCCCCTGGGACCTGGTCAGTGTGGCGCTCTCCTTCATCGGCATGATCGGTGTCGTGTACGCGGTCAAGGAGCTGGCCGCACACGGTACGAGCTGGGGGGTCGCCGGCGCGGGCCTCGGCGGCCTGGCCGCGCTCTGCTGGTTCGTACGCAGACAACTCACGCTTCCCGCACCCCTGCTGGACATGCGGCTCTTCCACCACCGGGGCTTCTCGGGTGCGGTTCTCGCCGATCTGCTGACCATCCTCGGCCTGTCCGGGCTGGTCTTCTTCCTCTCCCAGTTCCTGCAGCTGGTACAGGGACGAGGACCGCTGGAGGCCGGGCTCGCCGAACTGCCCGCGGCCGTCGGCGCGGTCACCGCGGGTCTGATCGCAGGCGTGGCGGCCCGCCGCTACTCGGTGCGGTCGGTGGTCTCCGGCGGGCTCGGGGCGATCGGCCTGGCGCTCGCCGCGGTCACCCTGTTCCAGCGGGAGACCGCCTATCCGCTGATCGGCGTGGTGCTGCTGATCGTCGGAGTCGGCGCGGGCTTCGCCTTCACCGTCACCTCCGACGTGATCCTCTCCAGCGTTCCGAAGGAGCAGGCGGGTTCCGCGGGCGCGGTCTCCGAGACGGCGTACGAACTCGGCGCGGCCCTCGGCATCGCCCTGCTCGGCTCCATCGTCACCGGCGTCTACCAGGACTTCGCCACTCCGCAGGGCGTCCCCTCCGCCAAGGCCTCGGCGGCCCATGAATCGCTGGGCGGCGCCGTCGAGGCGGCCCACGGCCTTCCGGCGCAGCAGGCGGGCGCGCTGATCTCCGCGGCGCAGGAGTCGTTCGTCGAGGGGTTGCGACTCGCCGCCGGGGTCGGTGCGGCGGTCCTGCTGGCAACGGCCGTCGCGGCCTGGTTCCTGTTGCGCGGTCAGAAGCTGGAGGACGGCATCGTCCACCAGTAGCCCTGGACCGTACGAGCACCGGGGGCATGCGAACGGGCCCGTACCACCGATCGGTGGTACGGGCCCGTCCGCATGCCCTGCTCGCGCGTCAGCTCACGCGGCCTTGGCCTTCGTCGCATACATGTCGACGTACTCCTGACCCGACAGCCGCATCACCTCGGCCATCACGGAGTCGGTCACCGCCCGCAGCACATAGCGGTCGCGGTCCATGCCCTCGTAGCGGGAGAACTCCATCGGCTCACCGAAACGCACCGTCACCTTGCCGGGACGGGGCAGACCGGCACCACCGGGCTGCAGCTTGTCCGTGCCGATCATCGCGAACGGCACCACCGGTGCACCCGTCATCAGCGTCAGCCGGGCGATCCCCGTGCGGCCCCGGTAGAGCCGGCCGTCGGGGGAGCGGGTGCCCTCCGGGTAGATGGCGAACGCCTTGCCCTCTTCCAGCACCCGACGGCCCGTCATCAGCGCCGCGACACCGCCGCGACCGCCGTCCCGGTCCACGGGGATCATGCCGCAGCCCGTGAAGAACCAGGCCATCGCCCGGCCCTTGAGCCCCTTGCCCGTCACGTACTCGTCCTTGCCGATGTAGTAGACCGGCCGGTCGCAGCAGATGGGCATGATCATCGAGTCGATGAACGTCAGATGGTTGCCCGCGAGGATCACCGGACCGTCTCCGGGGATGTTCTCCACGCCCTCCACCTGGGGACGGAACATCAGGCGCAAGATCGGTCCGAGCACTGCCTTGATGAGTGCGTGTCGGGACAACGGTTCCTCCGGTGTAGTGGCCGGGCCGGCCGGGCGCGGGATCATGACGGTCCATGCAGGTGAGGACGATACTCGCGGGTTCTCGCTGTTCGCACATCGGGTTCATCGATCGGATACGCAGTGTTGACGTGTGTTTCCGCCAAGTTCGTCCAGGAGCTGCTCCTACGACGGTACGACTCCCTACGCTCGGGCCTCGCCCGACAGGTGCGAGACATCACACGTGAGGAGCATTCATGACTGAGCGCGCGCAGGCAGGCCCCGGCCGCAGAACCCTGCTGGGGGCGGGGGCCGCCGTACTGGGCTCCGCCGCCCTCGGACTGGCCGGCGGCCCGGCCGACGCCGCGGACGGCACCGTCCGGAGCCCCTCCGAACGGCCGGGCGGACACGGCTTCCGCCTCGACCTGCCGGTGCCCACCGTCATCGGACACCGCGGCACCAGCGGTTACCGGCCCGAGCACACCCTCGGCTCCTACCAGCTGGCCCTCGACATGGGCGCGCACATCGTCGAGCAGGACCTGGTGCCCACCAAGGACGGCCATCTCGTCTGCCGTCACGAGAACGACATCACAGCCACCACCGATGTCTCCGCCCACCCCGAGTTCGCCGGCCGCAGGACCACGAAGAAGGTCGACGGCGTCTCCCTCACCGGCTGGTTCACCGAGGACTTCACCCTCGCCGAACTGAAGACGCTGCGGGCCACGGAGCGCATCCCCGGCACCCGTCAGAAGAACACGCTCTACGACGGCCGCTGGGAGGTCCCCACCTTCGAGGAGGTGCTGCGCTGGGCCGACCGCGAGGGCCGCAGGCGCGGGAAGCCGGTCTGGCTGTACGTCGAGACCAAGCACCCCACCTACTTCCGGGGACTCGGCCTCGGGCTCGAAGAGCCCCTCGCCAAGCTGCTGCGCCGTTACAACCGCCACCGCAAGCAGTCGCCGCTCATCCTTCAGTCCTTCGAGCCCAGCAGCATCCAGCGGCTGGCCGGACTCGTCGCCACGCCGCGCGTCGTACTGCTGTCCGGCGCGGGGGAGCGCCCCTGGGACTTCGTGACGTCCGGCGATCCGCGCACCGTCGCCGACCTGGTGAAGCCCGAGGGCCTGAAGTGGATGGCGTCCTTCGCGCAGGGGATCGGGCCCACCCTGGACCTGATCATTCCCAAGGACGCCTCGGGGCGGCTCACCTCGCCGACCACCCTGGTGAGGGACGCGCACGCGCAGGGCCTGGTGCTTCACCCGTACACCATGCGCAACGAGAACACCTTCCTGCCCGCCGACTTCCGGCGCGGCACGGACCCCACCGCGTACGGTGACGCCTTCGGTGCGTTCCGGACGTACTTCGCGACCGGGATTGACGGGATCTTCTCCGACAACCCGGACACCGCCCTTCTTGCCGCGGCGGACTTCGCCGCCCAGTGAGACCGGCGTCAGCACCCGGCCGGGGCGTGCCCCGGTCGGGTGGTGGCCGCCCCGGACGGCAACCGGCCGTCGGCGCGGGCGCGTCGGCCCGGGCATGACGCTTCTCGATCTCGCCCCCGCGGACACCGCCGCCTCCGCGACCATCGTCCGTACCCTGTATCCGCTGGTGAGCGCCGAGGCCACGGCCGAGGCGGCCGCCTCGGCGACGGGCCCGGCGATCGAACCCGCCGATCTCGAACAGGCCGTCTGGCTGCGCCTGCTGGAGCGGCTCGCCCGGGGCGGGCCGCCGGTGGACACGGCACGCTGGGTACGGAACGCCGTACGGGCGGAGGCCCGCCGGGCCCGCCGTACCGCCCGGCACGAACGCCCCTACCGTGACGAGACGTCCGCCGATCCGGCCGGCTGCCCCGAGCGGATCGCCGTCGGAGCCGACGAACGCCGGGCGCTGCGTGCCGCGGTGGACCGGCTGCCCGGACGGTGCGCCCGGCTGCTGTCGGCGATGCTCGCCCCCGGTGATCCCACGTACCGAGAAATCGCAGGGAAGTTGGGTATGTCACAGGGCAGCTTGGGCCCGATCCGTTCCCGATGCCTTGGATGTCTGCGCAGAATGCTCGCGGCGGAGGTTGTCGCTCCTGAACCACGGGGAAAGGAGCGTTAGACAACCGGTGGATCAGGTGGGTGGAGGCATGCGCAGATGGGCATGAGCGTGATCATCTCGGCGGCGACGGCACAGGACGCCGAAGAGGTCTTGAAACTTCAGTACCTCTGCTTCCAGAGCGAGGCCGAGCTGTACGGGAACTACCGCATCGACCCGCTGGTCCAGAGCCTCGATTCGCTGCGCGCCGAGATCGCCACGCACCTGGTGTTCGTGGCGCGACTGGGCGACGAAGTGGTCGGTTCGGTCCGTGGCTCCACCGATCAGGACGGCACCGGGCAGATCGGCAGGCTCTGCGTCCACCCGCGGCTCCAGGGGCACGGTCTCGGTGCCCGGTTGCTGAGGGCCGCCGAATCGGGGCTCGCCGACGAGCGGTCGGCCACCCGCTTCCGGCTGCAGACCGGGCATCGCAGCGAGAGCAATCTGCGGCTCTACCGGCGGGCGGGCTATGCCCAGGTGGGCAACGAGACCGGTCGGGACGGCGTCCGGATGATCCTGCTGGAGAAGGACGCGACGGCACCCGACTACGTGGCCAGCGCGTGAAACGGGCCCGCCCGGTGAACAGGGGCGCGGCCGCGGGCCGGTCCCGGCCGACGGTCGATCTCACCGAAGGCCCGTCGGGCGGGAGTCACGCCTTCTTCGCGCTGCGCAGCCACATCATCCCGGTGATCGGCAGGATCACCGGGATGAACAGGTAGCCCATGCCGAAGTCGGACCAGACGGTGGCGTCCGTGAACGCCGACGGCTCCACCATCGTCCAGGTCCCCACGACCAGCACGCCCAGGAGTTCGGCGGCGCAGCACACCAGCGCCGACCTGCGCGCCTTCTCACCGCCGCGCACCAGCGAGTACGTGATGAATCCGTACACGAGAGCGGCGACGGCCGACAGCGCATAGGCGAGCGGCGCCCTGCCGAAGTCCAGGATCATCTGGACGATCGAGCGCGAGGCCGCGGCGACGGTGAACACCCCGTAGAACCAGACCAGTACCCGGCCGGGGCCGGTCCCGAGGTCGAAGGGCCGCTTCTCGCCGGTGGCCGCCGCGAGGGCGCGATCGGTGTCGGTCACGGTCAGTTTCCCCAGATGTCGTAGAGCCGTACTTCGAGGACGGCCAGTACGACCGCGCCCGCCGCCACCGTCACCGAACCCCACCGGGTCCGCTCGGTGAGCGACAGGAAACCGGCCGCGGGTACGGCGAGGAAGGCCCCGATCAGATACGCGATGAAGATCGTCATGCCCTGGTCGGGCCGCGCGCCCCCGGACAGCCGCACGATGCCCACCACCAGCTGGGCCAGCGCCAGCAGCGACACCACGGCCATGGCGATGAAGTGCCAGTCCTTGGTCGACTGGTCCCGGTACGCGGCGAATCCGCACCACGCGGCGAGGGCGAGCGCGGTCACGGCGACCGCGACCGTCAGTGCGTCAAGCATGAGGCGAGGGTATTACGGACCAGAGCGTCCTCTGCGTGCGCCCCCGTTCCCGGGGGACACGGAGTGCGGGCGAGGCTCCGGCGCTTGACCGGAAAGGGGTCACCGCCCGCCAGACCCTTCCGGCCGCACCAGTAGTGTCGATGCACATGAAGATCCACGCCCAGGCCCTGCTGTTCGACAACGACGGAACGCTGCTCTCCTCGATCGAGTCGGTGTACCGCTGCTGGACCCGTTGGGCCCAGGAGTACGGGATCACGGCGGAGGACTTCGAGGGTCTCGAACTGCACGGCCGGACCGCCGGCGAGATCGTCGCCGAACTGCTCCCGGCGGACCGGGTCGAGGAGGCCCTGGCGCGTATCGAACAGCTGGAGGTCGAGGACGCCCCCGGTGGAGTCGCGATCCTGCCCGGCACCAAGGAACTGCTCGGTGCGCTGCCGGCACACCGCTGGGCCGTCGTCACCTCCGCCACCCGGTCGCTCGGCCGGGCACGGCTGCGCGAAGTGGGCATCGACTTCCCCCTGATGATCGCCGCCGAGGACGTCACCCGGGGCAAGCCGGATCCCGAGCCCTACCTGCTGGCCGCCGAGCGCCTCGGCGTCGATCCGGCCCGTTGCGTGGTCTTCGAGGACGCCCCGGCCGGACTGCGGGCCGGAAGGGCGGCGGGCATGAAGACCGTGGCCTTGGCCACAACGCACGACCGCTCAGAACTGGTCGCGGATGTAGTCGTTGATGACCTCTCAGCCATATCGGTGCAGGTCACAGCCCAGGGAGTGGAAATCGGGGCGATCGGCTGAGCCGGCTCGCAGCACCATCCACGGCTGTCCGCTATTCGGACAGGAGGATCGGGCGGAACGTTACGTCTGTTTTACTTGGGGCATGACCACGACGAGCAGCCGCACCCTTGCGACCGAGGCGATCACGACGCCCGGTGCTCGTTGTATGTGTCGAATGCGCACCTTCTGAGGGCCCCCGCCCGCTCCTCGCGCCCCGAAGCGAGACCGAGCACGAGCCGTCCGCACCCAGCGGAACGAGCCTGCCCGAGCGCCGCTGCCCCGGCCACATGCCGCCTTCAGCCGTGCCGGGATCCCGCTCGGAACGTCCGATCGAAACGCCCAGAGCGGTCTCATCGGCCGAATGCCCCGTGCCCGGCGGCCACCGCGCCGCGCACTCGACAGTGACGGAAACCCTGTGATCACCACTACGGGCCTCACGAAGGTCTACCAGTCGCACGGCCGTGAGGTCACCGCCCTCGACGGCGTCGACCTGCATGTCCGCGAGGGCGAGGTGTACGGCGTCATAGGACAGAGCGGCGCCGGAAAATCTTCCCTCATCCGCTGCGTCAACCTCCTGGAACGCCCCACCTCGGGCACCGTGACCGTGGCCGGCCAGGACCTCACCGCCCTCGCCGGGCGGGGCCACCGGGCCGGCAAGGAGCTGCGCGAGGCGCGCAGCCGCATCGGCATGGTCTTCCAGCACTTCAACCTGCTGGACTCCCGCAGCGTCCAGCACAACATCGAACTCCCGCTGGAGATCCTCGGCGTCTCCGGCAGGGACCGGGCCCGCAAGGCCCTCGAACTCCTCGACCTGGTCGGACTCGCCGACAAGGCCAAGTCCTACCCGGGTCAGCTCTCCGGCGGTCAGAAGCAGCGCGTCGGCATCGCCCGCGCCCTGGCCGGAGATCCCAAGGTGCTGCTCTCCGACGAGGCGACCTCCGCCCTCGACCCCGAGACCACCCGCTCCATCCTCCAGCTGCTGCGCGACCTCAACCAGCAGCTCGGCCTGACCGTCCTGCTCATCACGCACGAGATGGACGTCGTCAAGACGATCTGCGACTCCGCCGCGCTGATGCGGAAGGGGCGCGTCATCGAGTCGGGCACCGTCGGCGAACTGCTCGCCACCCCGGGCTCAGAACTGGCCCACGAGCTGTTCCCCGTCGGCGGTACGCCCTCCGGCCCCGACCGCACCGTCGTCGACGTCACCTTCCACGGCGAGGCCGCCACCCAGCCGGTGATCTCGCAGCTCTCCCGTACCTACAACATCGACATCTCGATCCTGGGCGCCGCGATGGACACCGTCGGCGGCAAGCAGATCGGCCGGATGCGCATCGAGCTGCCCGGCCGTTTCGAGGAGAACGTCGTCCCCATCGGCTTCCTGCGCGAGCAGGGCCTGCAGGCCGAGGTCGTGGAGCACGACGCCGCCGGTATCCCCGTACAGACCCCCGTCCCGCTCACCAAGGAGGTGGCGAAGTGACCTGGTCCGACATGCAGCCGCTGCTCACCCAGGGGACCATCGACACCCTCTACATGGTGCTCTGGTCCGCCGTCGTCACTGTCCTCGTGGGGCTGCCGCTCGGTGTTCTGCTGGTCCTCACCGACAAGGGCGGACTGCTCCGGAACGCCCCGGTGAACAAGGTCATCGGCGTGATCGTGAACATCGGCCGCTCGCTGCCGTTCATCATCCTGCTGATCGCCCTGATCCCCTTCACCACCTGGGTCGTCGGCACATTCATCGGACCCACGGCGATGATCGTGCCGCTTGCCGTCGGCGCCATCCCGTTCTTCGCACGGCTCGTCGAGACCGCCGTCCGCGAGGTGGACCACGGACTCGTCGAGGCCGTCCAGTCGATGGGCGGATCCATCCCGACGATCGTCCGCAAGGTGCTGCTGCCGCAGGCGCTGCCCTCGCTCGTCTCCGGCGTCACCACGACCGTCATCGTGCTCATCGGCTACTCCGCGATGGCCGGCGCGGTCGGTGGTGAAGGGCTCGGCTCCAAGGCCGTCACCTACGGATACCAGCGCTTCGACAACCGGTTCATGCTCGTCACCGTCGTGCTGCTGATCGTCATCGTGACCGTGATCCAGCTGATCGGCGACGCAGCCGTACGGCTGCTGGCCCGTCGGGGCCGCACCACCACCTGAGACCTTCGCTCCGCCCGAGCCCGCACTCCTTGTCCGGGCGCACCACCACCGAAAGAGGCACTTTTCGTGCGTAAGAACATCAAGATCACCGCAGCTGCCGCCGCCACCGCCGCACTGGCCTTCGGCCTCACCGCCTGCGGCACGTCGTCCGACCCGGCCTCCAAGAGCGACGCCGGCGCCAAGGCCGACACCTCCAAGGCGCTCGTCGTCGCGGCGTCCCCGACGCCGCACGCCGACATCCTGATCTTCGTCAAGAAGAACCTGGCGGCGAAGGCGGGCCTCAAGCTGGAGATCAAGGAGTTCACGGACTACGTCCTGCCGAACACGGCCACCGAGACCGGCCAGGTCGACGCCAACTTCTTCCAGCACCAGCCCTACCTCGACGACTTCAACAAGAAGAACAACACCCACCTCGTCTCCGTCGGCACGGTCCACCTGGAGCCCCTCGGCCTCTACTCCAAGAAGCTCAAGGCCGTCGGCGACATCAAGTCCGGCCAGACCATCGCGGTGCCCAACGACACCACCAACGAGGGCCGCGCCCTCCAGCTGCTCGCCGAGAAGGGGCTGATCACCCTCAAGGCCGGTGTCGGCACCGACGCCAAGCTCAGCGACATCACCGACAAGAAGGGCCTGCAGTTCAAGGAGCTGGAGGCCGCGACCGTGCCGCGCGCCCTGAACGACGTGGATGCCGCCGTCATCAACGGAAACTACGCCATCGAGGCCAAGCTCAAGCCCTCCAAGGACGCCCTGGCGCTGGAGAAGGCCGACGGCAACCCGTATGCCAACATCATCGCCGTGAAGCAGGGCAACGAGAAGGACGCCCGTGTCGAGAAGCTCGTGAAGCTCCTCCACTCCGACGAGGTCAAGAAGTTCATCGAGGACACCTACCAGGGCTCCGTCATCCCGGCCTTCGGTACCGCCAAGTCCTGACACCCGCGCGGCACTTGTCCGAAGAGCCCCGCGCACCCCACCAGGGGGCGCGGGGCTCCGCCGTACGGACCCGCCCATGCACGACACGGGTCCCATGTTGCATGCTGTGCCTTTACACGGTCTTCGGCATGGAGCTGCGCATGACTTCCACCTTTCCGGACATCTCCATCAGCACGGATCGGTTGGTGCTGCGCCCCTTCGACATGGCGGACGTTCCCGCGTACATCGAGATGATGAACGACGAACTCGTCACCGCCTGGACCGAGGCCCCCCACCCCTACACCCAGGTCGACGCCGAACGCTGGGTCCGCAGGATCGCTCCCGCCCAGCGCACCACCGGTGACGGCATCGTGTTCGCCGTCACCGAGTTCCTCACCCAGCGGCTCGTCGGCTCGGTCCGGCTGCGCAACACCGACTGGCGCACCCTGGCCACCGAGGCCGCGTACATCACCGCCCCCTGGGCACGCGGAGAGGGATACGCCACCGAGTCGGTCCTCGCGCTGGCCCAGTGGCTCTTCCGCGACCAGGGCTTCGAACGCATCGAACTGCGCACCGCCGCCGACAACACCGCCTCCCAGCAGGTCGCCCAGAAGCTCGGCTGCATCAGCGAGGGAGTCCTGCGCAACGCCCGCATAGCGCGCACCCGGACGGAGGACGGGGGCTGGACCGACATCAGGACCGACCTGATCGTCTGGGGCCTGCTCCCCGAGGACCTGGAAGGGGTCGCCGAGCAGCTCGCCGACGCGGGCGGCTACGGCGCCTACAACGACTGGAACTGACCCCCCGAGGGGTCCCGGCGCCGTACGGGTGCGGACCGGGTACTCTCACCCTGCCCGCCCCTCACGGGCAGCCCCACCTGCGACAACTCCAGGAGACTGACGACAGATGGCCGATCGGGTCACCGTGATCGGCTGGGACGGCTCGCCACTGACCGGAGCGGCCACGGCCGCCCTCTCGGCCGCCACGCTCGTCGCCGGAGCCGCCCACCACCTCGCGCTCCCCGAAATCCCGGCGCACGCCGAACGGATCCGCCTGGGCTCCATCGACCTCGCCGCCCGACGGATCGCCGGACACCGCGGCAGCGCCGTGGTCCTCGCCGACGGAGACCCCGGCTTCTTCGGCGTCGTACGCAACCTCCGCGCACCCGAGCACGGCCTCGAAGTCGAGGTGGTGCCCGCCGTGTCCTCCGTCGCCACCGCCTTCGCCCGCGCCGGAATGCCGTGGGAGGACGCCCAGGTCGTCGTCGCCCACCCCCGCACGCTGCGTCGCGCCGTCAACGTCTGCCGCGCCCACCACAAGGTCGCTGTCCTCACCTCGCCCGGCGCGGGCCCGGCCGAACTGGCCCTCCTCCTCGAAGGCGTCCACCGCACCTTCGTCATCTGCGAGGAACTCGGCACCGCACGCGAGCAGGTCAGCGTCGTCACCTCCGACAAGGCCGCCGACCACGTCTGGCGCGACCCGAACGTGGTCGTCGTCATCGGCGGTGGCCCCGAACCACAGGCCACCGGTGCCTGGATCGCCGGCCGCCATCCCGCCTACCCCCGTGGCGCACGTGGCTGGGCACTGCCCTCCCAGGCCTACCTGGGCGGCGCCACGGGCGCCGGGGACGAGAGCGGCGAAGGCGAGTCCCCGGGGCTGCGCGCCGCCCAACTGGCGAGCCTCGGCCCCCGTGTCGGCGACCTCGTGTGGGACATCGGCTCCGGCAGCGGGGCCCTGGCAGTGGAGGCCGCCCGCTTCGGGGCGGCGGTCCTGGCGGTCGACAGCGATCCGGCCGCGTGCGCCCGCACCGCGGCGGCGGCCCGCTCCTTCGGGGTCCAGCTCCAGGTCGTCGAGGGCCGGGCACCGCATGTGCTGGAGCGGCTGCCGGAGCCCGACGTCGTGCGGATCGGGGGCGGGGGAGTCCCCGTCGTCACCGCCGTCACCGAACGCCGGCCGGAGCGCATCGTGACCCATGCGTCGACGCGCGACGAGGCCGAGGCCCTCGGCGCGGCACTTTCAGGGAACGGATACACCGTCCGGTGCTCGCTCCTCCAGTCCGTCGAACTCGACACGGCCGCATGGTCGGAGCGTGAACGCTCGGTCGTCTTCCTGCTCTCCGCGCTCCGTTTCGACCTCGCCCCGTGACCCGGTCGGAATACAGCGCGAGGTAGGCTGGCCGATCGTTGCACCGCGGCTGGACGTTCGTCGCTTCGTTCGTCAATGTCCGGAAAAGGGGACCGTTTTGGCCCTCGTTGTGGTACGGCAGAACCGGGGGACGCGCGACGTGGCGCAGTCCACAACGGGCCGTGGCGAAATGAGCTGCCGCGGCGGCGAACGGCCGCGAGAATGCAGTACGTCCGCGACCGTTTCGTGCCGCGCGGCGCGCCCGCTCGTTCTTGTTGACGAGCGCCGGCGTGCCGTGGTCGGGCGTCCCGGGCGAAGGGCCGAAGGAGCACTGACGATGGGCGAGGGGTACGCATGAGTGACACCGGCCAGATCCCGGTTGAGGGACTGCCGGAGAACGCAGGCATGGTGGAGCAGCCGGGCATCGCCGCCCCGGATGCCTACGCCTACCTCGCTCCCTCCGAGCAGGTGTCCGAGGACGACGATCTCCTGCTGATGCCGAGCCCCCAGGGTGCCTGGAGCGACCCGCAGGCGGTACCGGCCCCCGGCCAGTACCCCGAGGGCGCTCCCGCCCAGGCACCGCTCCCCGAACAGGGCGCCCATCAGGTCCGGCACCCGGCACAGGCTGCCCACTTCCAGCCGGTCGGCGAGGCTCCCGCGCAGCCACAGGGACCCGTGCAGGTTCAGGTGCAGGAACCGGTTCAGGTGCAGGTCGCGGACGCGTACGCCGCGCAGCAGGCGGTGGCGGAGTCCCTGCCCGGGACAGGTCAGGGAACGCACGAGTCCGGCGGCCGCGACTCCGGTTCGGTCGACCTGAGGGGCGTACGCATCCCGTCGCCCACCCCGGCTCCCACCCCGGCTCCCGCCCCGGCGGCGCAGACCCAGGCCCCGGCGCGTCGACCGCTGCACCGCGGCCCGGTCGCTGCCGACGGCGGGCCGTCCTACGGAGGGGCGCCGACCGGCGGTGTCGTCCGTTCGCTCGCCGACCGGGGACCCGCGGGCGCGCCTCAGGCGCAGGCCCAGCCCCAGGCCCCCGTGCGGCATGCCGGCCCGCCCACGGCCGGACCCGAGTACTTCGGGACGCCGGGCGACGAGGCGACCGTACTGCCCGGCCCGCAGCTCGGTGAGATCCTGCCGCAGGGCGGGAGCCCCTGGGGGGCCCCGGCGCCGGAGCCGGTCGTCACCCCGGTCGAGGCGGAACCGGCCGCCCCGGAACAGGTCGCCCCGGAACCGGCCACCCCGGAACAGGTCGCCGCCGAGCCGGCTGTCGAGCCGGCCCCCGTGGCGCAGCCCGTTCAGGCCGCTCCGGCCGTGGCGCCGGAGGCCGTGAGCGCTCCGTCGGCGGCCGATGAGGCAGCGTCCGTCGTGGAGCCCCCGGCCGAGAGCCCTGTCGACGTTCCGGTGGGGGACTCCTCCGGAACGGAGGCCGAGGCTTCCGTCGAGCTTGCGGCACCGGCAGTCGCCGAGGCGCCTGTGGAAGCCGTGGCAGCGGTGGTGGCCGAGGCGCCGACCGAGGCCGAGGCCGAGGCCGTGACCGGGACGCCTGTCGAAGCCGCTGCCGCCGCGCTGACGGACGACGCGGCGCACGAGGTCGCGCAGGCCGCTCCCACCGGCGGGTTCGAACCCGTGGAGGGTTCGGTGCCGACGGCCCCGCACCAGGCTCCGACGCCCGCCGTGGAGCAGGCCGTGGAAGCAGAGCCCGAGCGCGTGCCGATCGTCATGGAGCCCGTCCAGCCCGCCGCACCCGAGGCCGTCGCTCCCGTCGAGGCCGTCGCATCCGCCGAAGCCTCCGAGCCGATTCCCGCGCCCGTCCCCGTACCCGTCCCGCAGGCCGATCTTCCGGCGGTCGCCGAGCCGGCAGCCGAACCCGGGCCCGAGGTAATCGAGACCCCGGACGTCACGGCCCCCGTCGGCGACGCGGAGTCCGCGCAGGCCGCCCAGGTGGAATCCGTGCAGCCCGAGGCACACCCCGAGCCCCAGCCCGAGCCCCGGCCCGGTGCCGAGGAAGCGGAGGCTCCCGAGGCGGCCGGGTCCGAGGAGACCACGGCCCCCGCCCCGCCGCCCGCTCCCGGCTACGACGACGCCGAACGCGAGGCGGTGCTGCGGGTCATGCGCGAGCGCCGCGACATCCGCAACGGCTTCCGCAGCGACCCGATCCCGCACGAGGTCCTGCTCCGCGTCCTCGAAGCCGCCCACACGGCACCCAGCGTCGGCCACTCGCAGCCCTGGGACTTCGTCGTCATCCGCTCGGCAGAGACCCGCCGTTCCATGCACGAACTGGCGCAGCGTCAACGCGACGCCTACGCCAAGTCGCTGCCCAAGGGCCGGGCCAAGCAGTTCAAGGAACTGAAGATCGAGGCCATCCTCGACACCCCGGTCAACATCGTCGTCACCGCCGACCCCACTCGCGGCGGCCGCCACACCCTCGGCCGGCACACCCAGCCGCAGATGGCCCCGTACTCCTCGGCGCTCGCCGTCGAGAACCTCTGGCTCGCCGCCCGCGCGGAAGGACTCGGCGTCGGCTGGGTCAGCTTCTTCGACGAGCGCGAGATGGTCCGCGCCCTCGGCCTGCCCGAACACCTCGAAGTCGTCGCGTACCTGTGTGTCGGCTACGTCGACGAATTCCCCGAGGAGCCCGAGCTGATGCAGGCGGGATGGTCCAAGCGCCGTCCGCTGTCCTGGGTCGTCCACGAGGAGACGTACGGCCGCCGGGCCCTGCCCGGGGAGGAGCCGCACGACCTGCTGCAGGAGACCATCTCCAACATCCGCCCGCTGGACGCCAAGGCACTCGGCGAGGCGTGGGAGCGCCAGAAGCGGATGACCAAGCCCGCCGGCGCACTCGGCATGCTGGAGATCATCTCCGCGCAGCTGTCGGGTCTGTCCCGGCTGTGCCCGCCGCCTATCCCGGAGCCCGCGGCCGTCGCGATCTTCGCGGGTGACCACGGCGTGCACGCCCAGGGCGTCACCGCCTGGCCGCAGGAGGTCACCGGCCAGATGGTCGCCAACTTCCTCGGTGGCGGCGCGGTCTGCAACGCGTTCGCGGCCCAGGTGGGCGCCGAGGTGTGCGTGGTGGACGTCGGGGTGGCCATGGAACTGCCCGCGACGCCCGGTCTCCTCCCCCGCAAGGTGCGCGCCGGGACGGCCGACTTCACGACCGGTCCGGCCCTCACCCGCGAAGAGGTCCTCGCGGCCGTCGAGGTCGGGATCGAGACCGCCCGCGATCTGGTCGCGGCAGGCAACAAGGGCCTGCTCACCGGTGAGATGGGCATCGCCAACACCACCGCGTCGGCTGCGCTGATCTGCGTGTACACGGGCCTGGACCCGGCCGAGGTGACCGGTCGCGGTACCGGCATCAACGACGAGATGCACGCCCGCAAGGTCGATGTGGTCCGCCGGGCCCTCGAACTCCACCAGCCCGACCCGGCCGATCCGATCGGGGTTCTGGCAGCGGTCGGCGGCCTCGAACACGCGGCGATGGCCGGCTTCCTGCTGGGCGGTGCCTCGCTCCGCACCCCCGTCATCCTCGACGGCGTGAGCGCGGGCGCCGCGGCCCTGGTCGCGCGAGCCATCGCCCCCGAGGCGCTCGCCGCCTGCATCGCGGGCCACCGCAGCGCCGAGCCCGGCCATGTCGCCGCGCTCAACAAGCTGGGCCTGCGCCCGCTGGTCGACCTCGACCTCCGGCTCGGTGAAGGCACGGGAGCGTTGCTGGCACTGCCGATCGTGCAGAGCGCGGCGCGGGCGATGCACGAGGTGGCGACGTTCGACTCGGCGGGTGTCACGGAGAAGTAGCGGGGTCGCGAACAAGCTCCGACGGCGTTCGGGACGCGGGGTACGGCCGAGGTCCCGGTCGGGGGCGGTGGCGGGCAGGGCAACAGGCACGCCACCGCCCCTCCCCGCTCCGCCACACGCCCCCACTACCTCCGCACGCCACCCCGTATCGTGGACCCAGCCCCACGAACTCGCACGTCACAGCCGCTCCACCGCCGCAGCGGCCCGCACCCCGCACCTCACGAGGAGCCGCACCGCCATGGCCGAGCACGCAGATCACGTCGATCACCCTGCGTACCCCGTCGGACTGCGTCTCAGCGGCCGCCGTGTCGTCGTGGTCGGCGGGGGCCAGGTCGCCCAGCGCCGCCTCCCCGCGCTCATCGCGGCGGGCGCCGACATCGTCCTCGTATCGCCGGGCGCGACCCCCTCCGTCGAGGCGATGGCCGACGCCGGCGAGATCCGCTGGGAACGCCGTCCGTACGCCGAAGGCGACCTGGCCGACACGTGGTACGCACTCATCGCTTCCGACGACACCGCGGCGAACGACGCCGCCTCCGCCGAGGCCGAGCGCACCCGCACCTGGTGCGTCCGCAGCGACAACGCCGACGCCGCCACCGCCCTCACCCCGGCCACCGGCCGCAGTGAGGGCATGACCGTCGCCGTCCTCACCACCGACACCCACGGCCGCGACCCGCGCCACAGCGCCGCCGTCCGTGACGCCATCGTCGAGGGCCTGCGCGACGGGACCCTCGCCGCACCCCACCACCGCACCCGGACCCCCGGTGTCGCCCTGGTCGGCGGTGGGCCCGGCGACCCCGACCTGATCACGGTGCGCGGGCGCCGCCTCCTCGCCGAGGCCGACGTCGTCATCGCCGACCGCCTCGGCCCGCGCGACCTGCTCGACGAACTCCCGCCGCACGTCGAGGTGATCGACGCGGCGAAGATCCCGTACGGCCGCTACATGGCCCAGGAGGCGATCAACCGGGCGCTCATCGAGCACGCCAAGGCGGGCAGGACCGTCGTGCGGCTCAAGGGCGGCGACCCGTTCGTCTTCGGCCGAGGCATGGAGGAGGCCCAGGCGCTCGCCGCGGAGGGCATCGCCTGCACCGTCGTTCCCGGCATCTCCAGCTCCATCTCCGTGCCGGGCGCGGCCGGAATCCCCGTCACCCACCGTGGTGTGGCTCATGAGTTCACCGTGGTGAGCGGCCATGTGGCCCCCGACGACGACCGCTCGCTGGTCGACTGGCCCTCCCTCGCCAAGCTGCGCGGCACCCTCGTGCTCCTGATGGCCGTCGACAAGATCGGTGCCATCGCCCGTACCCTCATCGCCCACGGCAAGGCCCCCGGGACCCCGGTCGCCCTGGTCCAGGAGGGCACCACGGCGGCCCAGCGCAGGGTCGACGCCACGCTCGCGACCGTCGCCGAACGGGCCGCGGCCGAAGACGTGCGTCCCCCGGCCGTCATCGTCATCGGCGATGTCGTCGCGGTCGGCACGAGCGCCGCTGCGGTGCCCGCCGAATAGCCGGCACGAGCGCTTTCCCCACCCCGACGAGTAACCAGCGGTAACAGATCTTCCTCCCAGCCGTTGGCACCACACACCGGACAAGGCAGTATCAAACCGTGGCTGATCTCATCACCGTCGACGATCCCGACGACCCCCGCCTGAGCGACTACACCGGACTGACCGACGTCGAACTCCGACGCAGGAGAGAGCCCGCCGAGGGCCTCTTCATCGCCGAGGGCGAGAAGGTGATCAGACGCGCCAGGCACGCCGGTTACGAGATGCGGTCGATGCTGCTCTCGGCGAAGTGGATCGATCTGATGCGCGACGTCATCGACGAGGTCCCGGCCCCGGTGTACGCGGTCAGCCCCGAACTCGCCGAACGCGTCACCGGCTACCACGTCCACCGCGGTGCCCTCGCCTCGATGCAGCGCAAGCCGCTGCCGACCGCCGACGAACTGCTGGCGACGACCCGCCGGGTGGTCGTCATGGAGGCCGTCAACGACCACACCAACATCGGGGCGATCTTCCGCAGCGCCGCCGCCCTCGGCATGGACGCCGTGCTGCTCTCCCCGGACTGCGCGGACCCGCTCTACCGGCGTTCCGTGAAGGTCTCGATGGGCGCGGTCTTCTCCGTCCCCTACGCCCGTCTCGACACCTGGCCCAAGGCTCTGGAGACGGTACGGGAAGCGGGCTTCGAGCTTCTCGCGCTGACCCCGGACGAAAAGGCCAGCAGTATCGACGAGGCGGCACCGCACCGGATGGACAAGGTGGCGCTGATGCTCGGTGCCGAGGGCGACGGGCTCTCCACGCAGGCCCTGGTCGCCGCCGACGAATGGGTCCGCATCCCGATGGCGCACGGCGTCGACTCGCTGAACGTGGGAGCGGCCGCCGCGGTCGCGTTCTACGCCGTGGCATCGGGCCGCCCGCAGGGCTGACCGCGGAGCCGGCCGGCTACTGCACCCGCGGGCTCCGCGTCGTCTCGCTCTGGTCCTGCGTCTGTGACTGGGGCTGCTTCACGGGCTGCGTCCGGCCCGTGCCCAGACCGCGGGCCGGTCCCTGGCATCCCTGTGCCGCCGCGATGCCCAGCGCCACCAGCAGCGTCACCACGACGAAGACGACGAGCCGCTGCCGCAGCAGCCGCGGATTTGCCGGACGACGCCCCGTCGAGGTCTTGCGGGCCCCGGGCCGCGTTCCCGGTCGGCCGTTCGTCCTGTTCGTGCCCTGCGGGCGCGTGCCGGACCGCGTGGTGCTGCGCGGGGGCTGGTGCGTGTGATGCGGCGCGGGGCGTGAACCACCGGTACCGGGCGACCCCGCCCGCGACGACGTGGCCTGCCGGCCGCTCTGAGGTTGCTTCTGCTTCTGCTGACGGGGTGCCGGGGGAGCCGTGCGCCGGGTGTGCTGCTCGGTGTACGGGCCGTCGAGACGGTCGGTCGGCCGGTCCAGCTCCTGTGCCGAACGCTGGACGGGCGGGCGCCTCTCGTGCAGTCCCTGCGCCTCCCTCGCGGCGATCTCCTTGAGCCGCATGGAGAGTTGAAGCGTGCTCGGCCGCTCCTCGGGGTCCTTCGCCAGGCAGGCGCTCACCAGCGGTGCGAGCGCGTCGTGCACGTCGTACAACTGCGGTTCCTCGTGCACCACTCGGTACAGCATCACCTCGGAACTGCCGTGCCCGAAAGGTGAGTCGGCCATCGCCGCGTAGGCCAGCGTGGCACCGAGCGAGAACACGTCCGTCGCGGGCGTCACCGCCGCGCCGCGCACCTGCTCGGGAGCGAGGAATCCGGGCGAACCCACTGCCGTACCGACATGGGTGAGCGTCGAGGCGCCGGTCGCCCAGGCGATCCCGAAGTCGATGATCCTGGGGCCCTTGGGGGAGAGGAGGATGTTCGACGGCTTGAGGTCGCGGTGGACGACACCGGCCTCGTGCACCGCCACCAGGCCCTCGGAGAGCGCCGCCCCGATCAAGGCCACCTCGGCCGCCGACAGCGGACCCTCCTCGGCCACCTTGTCGTGCAACGACGGCCCCGGGACGTACTGCGTGGCGAACCACGGGCGGTCCGCCTCCAGGTCCGCGGCCACCAGACGCGCCGTGCAGCCGCCGCGGATCCGCCGCGCGGCGGACACCTCGCGCGCGAACCGCGAGCGGAACTCCTGGTCCTCCGCCAGATCCGGCCGGATCACCTTCAGGGCCACCCGCTGGCCCCGCCGGTCGGAACCGAGATAGACGACACCCATGCCGCCCGCCCCGAGCCGCCGGTGCAGCCTGAACGAGCCGACGACACGCGGGTCCTCGCGCCGGAGCCGCATCATCGCCATGTCTGCCCATCCCCGCTGCCTGGTACGCCTGACGAGGCACAGCTTACGTACCCGGCGCCCGGGGCGCTCAGAGGCCGCGCCCTCGCCCGCCGACCGATTGTCGCTGCGCGGCCCGGTCCATGACGGGGAGTCGGGGCGGGCCCCTCTCCAAGACCCCGTGGCGGCCGGTCCCAAAGCGGTTGCGGGGGCAGGAGGTTGGCCGCTCGCGGGCGGCGGGCCCGGCGGGCGTGCGACCTCGCCGATCGCGGCTGCGCAGCCGGGGCCGGGGGCGGGAAGGCGGGGCGCGGGCGAGTGAGTGAAGTCACGGCGGCCCGCGGCTCCGCGGGAACGCGGTCGTCACCCCGCCCGGACGGATGTCTGGACGGGGGGACGACGGAAAACCAGCACATCGACGCCCATCCGTTCGAGCAGTTCCGCCAGGGCCCGGATCAGCCGGTGCCGGGCCGCGACGGGTGGGAGGCTGAGGGCGCCCCTTCCGGGAAGACCCCGGTACGAGGCGGCCGGTCTCCACCCAGGGGAGTACGTCGACTACCCACGGCTCATCCTCCGGGAGGCCCGGCAATCGGTACGCGGGCATGACGTCGTACGTCTCCCGCTTCCCTAATGTTGAGGTCAAGCGGCGGGCGCAGCACTCGTCCCCCGAGGTCACACGCCCGCCGCCCCACATCGAGTCAGGAGAGGAACCATGGCGGACACGGCAACGCGGACCATGATCCGCACGCGGGGACGCAGGTTCCAGGCGTCGTTCGGCAACCGCCCGTCGTCCGGAACGCGGCACCCGCTGGTGGCGACGGCGATGGTTCTTCCTCTGGCGGCCCTGCTCGTAGTCGTCTTCGGCGGCTGGGACGCAGTGGTCACGCAGGCGTCGTCCGTGGGCGTGATGCTGGGGCGCTGAGCGGCGCCCCGGGTCCGGAAGAGCGGTCCGGACCGGGACATCCGGCCAACAACCCCGTGGGGACGGGGGTGCGGCGGACGGCAGCGTTTGTCCGGTCAGCTGGGGAGCTGACCGGACATCGCGCTGTCCGGGGCTCTTTTCACGGCAAACCCGACGTCCCCGCAGCCCATGGATCCCACGCCGCCCACGCTTTGCGTGGCGCCCGCACTGTCCACGCCGTCCAGGGGCTGCGTGGTGTCCACGGCTTGCGCTCCGCCTCGTTCGCTCGTGGGCGGACCCGTCGCGGATCGAGCCCGCCCGTACTCTCGTGGAGGCCCGACACGGAAGCCGGGCCGCAGCCCGCACCTGTTCGCCACCGAGGGAGACCGTGACCACCGCAGTCGTACGCGTGCTCGGCGCCCTCGCCCATCGGGCCGCCCACGGACGCCCCGAGCACCCCTGCGACTGCCCGCCCCCGGCGGTGCTCGCCGACCGCGCGGACGGCACCGTGGTCCGCAGCGGAGCCGTCGTCGCCAAGGCCCATGCCCCCGACGCGGACAGCGCCGACCTGCCTGCCCGCCTCGCCCTCGCGAACGAACCGCTCCTCGCCGGTATCCTGCTCGCCCCGCTGCCGTCGTCCACCCCACCGGCCGATGCGGTGGAGCCGTCCGCCGCACCCGCCGCACCACCCGCGCCTTCCACCGTCCTGCACGGCCGCGCAGTCACGCTGTGGCCCCATGGCGAGCCGGTCGATCCCGGCGACCCCGACGCCGCTCCCTGGCAGGAGGCCGCCGTGTTGCTGGCCGCACTGCACCGGACCCCGCCCCCGCCCTCCCTCGCCCTTCCGCCCATGCGGGGCCCCGCCAAGGCCGCGCTCGCCGTCGCCCGCATGCGCGCCGCCCGGCCCGGCGACCCGGCCACCGCTCCCGTGCTCGAAGCCTGGCACCGACTGCCCCCCTGGGCCCGCGGCGAAGCCGACACGCCCCCGCACCGCTCGCGCTTCCTCTGCCACGGTGATTTCCACCTCGGGCAGCTCGTCCGTCACCCCGCGCCACGCGGCCCCTGGCTGCTCATCGACGTCGACGACGCCGGCCTCGGCGATCCCGCCTGGGACCTCGCCCGCCCCGCCGCCTGGTACGCGGCCGGGCTGCTGCCCCCCGACGTCTGGCTCCGCTTCCTGGACTCCTACCGGGCGGCGGGTGGGCCCGCCGTGCGCGCCGACGGCGACGTCTGGCCCGAACTGGACGCGCCCGCCCGGACCCTGACCATTCAGACCGCGGCGCTGGCACTCGCCAAGTCCGCGGCCCAGGGGCGAGCTCCGGATGAGGTGGAGCGCACGGTGATCGATGCCTGTGCCCGAATCGCCGCCCTCCCGCCCGAGTTGGCCGCCGAGCACTCGTCGTAGGCTGAACCGACCGTCGGCGGGCACGCATTCCGGCGACGGCGAACCGAAGGCGAGGAGTGAGCCGAACCATGCAGTGTCCCAAGTGCCACGCGCAGATGCACACGTACAACCGCAACGGCATACAGATCGAACAGTGCAGCGGCTGCCGGGGGATCTTCCTCGACTACGGCGAGCTGGAGACCCTGACCCGTCTCGAGGCGCAGTGGACCCAGCAGGCCCCGCCTGTGCCGCCCGCCCCGCAGGCGTACCCGGCCGCCCCGGCTCCGGCCTGGGGTGCCCCGCAGCACCATGGCGGCCACCACGGCGGTCACTACCGGCACAAGAGCTTCGGTCACATGCTCTTCTCGTCCTGACCGGCCCGACACCGGTGAGCGCCCGATCTCGGGCCCGGCTGTCCTTCGTCCGGGCCCGAGATGCGTTCCGTGGCGCAGTTGCTCACCGGTACGGGCCGCGCAACGAAGAAGCCCCGGTCGTCGAGACGACCGGGGCTTTTGCTGGTGCGCGATACTGGGATTGAACCAGTGACCTCTTCCGTGTCAGGGAAGCGCTCTCCCGCTGAGCTAATCGCGCAGGGTGAGCCTGCGTGTACTGCGTGCGCGATACTGGGATTGAACCAGTGACCTCTTCCGTGTCAGGGAAGCGCTCTCCCGCTGAGCTAATCGCGCGGGGATCCTTGTGGATCAGTGGACGATACTGGGATTGAACCAGTGACCTCTTCCGTGTCAGGGAAGCGCTCTCCCGCTGAGCTAATCGTCCTTGGAGGTGGAGACGGGATTTGAACCCGTGTAGACGGCTTTGCAGGCCGTTGCCTCGCCTCTCGGCCACTCCACCAGGAGTGAGGGTTCGGGAAGATCCCCCACTTTCTGCGAGCGGACGACCAGGTTCGAACTGGCGACCTCAACCTTGGCAAGGTTGCGCTCTACCAACTGAGCTACGTCCGCTTGTCTTTCCCGGTCTGCTTGCGCGTCCCGGCGACGTGTTGAACTCTAGCGGATTCCCGGGCCAGTACAAAAACGCGTTTGTGCAGCGTGCTGAGGTGCGTTCGCCCCGGCGCAGGTCATCCGGCGCCGTCCTAGACTCAACGGCGTGCACGACCTCGCTCCAATGGCCCGCTTCGGCGGCCTCGTCGCCTCCGATCTCCAGGACGTGACCAGTGATCCCGCAGCCCTCGACTCGTCCGGCTTCTGGGTCGTATCCGCCGATTTCGAGGGCCGCCTCGTCTGCGCGCGTTTCGGCACCGTACGCACCGAGGCGGTGCCCGCCCCGGTGCGCGGCGCCTGGCGCGGGCCCGCGGCCGGTGACTGGAACTCGTCCCTGGACCGTGCCGCGTACACGGAGGGCGTACGGCGGATCCGCGCGTACATCGCGGCGGGCGAGGTCTATCAGGCCAACCTCTGCCGGGTGATGACCGCGGAGCTGCCCGATCCGGCCGCCGCGGACGTGGACGCGCTGACCTCGCTGCTCGCGCGCGGCAACCCCGCTCCGTACGCGGGAACGATCCGGCTGCCCGCGCACGGCGTGGAGATCGCCACCGCGTCTCCCGAACTGTTCCTGAGGCGCGACGGCCGGACCGTCGAGTCCGGACCGATCAAGGGCACCGGACGGACCGAGCGCGATCTGCTGGAGAAGGACCACGCCGAGAACGTGATGATCGTCGACCTGGTCCGCAACGACCTCGGTCGGGTCTGCGCCACCGGATCGGTCACGGTCCCCGACCTCTGCGTGGTGGAGAAGCACCCCGGCCTCGTCCACCTCGTCTCCACCGTGCGCGGAGAGCTTGCCGAGGGAGTCGGCTGGCCCGAACTCCTCGCTGCCGCGTTTCCGCCGGGCTCCGTCACCGGGGCACCGAAGTCCAGCGCGCTCCGGATCATCGAAGAGCTGGAGACCGCGCCGCGGGGGCCCTACTGCGGCGGTATCGGCTGGGTCGACGCCGACCGCCGCACCGCCTCCGTGGCCGTCGGCATACGGACGTTCTGGATCGACCGGACCGGGGCCACCCCGGTACTGCGCTTCGGCACCGGGGCAGGCATCACCTGGGGCTCCGATCCGGAGCGCGAATGGGACGAGACCGAACTCAAGGCGTCCCGGCTGCTCGCTGTGGCGTCGGGCACTCACGAAGCAATGGGAAGGACGGCGTGATGAGGATTTGGGTCAACGGCGAACTGCGGGACGCCGACGACGCCCGGGTGTCCGTGCTCGACCACGGGCTCACCGTGGGGGACGGCATCTTCGAGACGGTCAAGACCGTCGACGGCAGGCCCTTCGCCCTCACCCGCCATCTCGACCGGCTGACCCGCTCGGCCCGGGGCCTGGGTCTCCCCGAGCCCGACCTCGACGAGGTGCGCCGCGCCTGCTCCGTCGTCGTGGAGGCCAACCCGATGGCGCTCGGCCGGCTGCGCATCACCTATACGGGAGGACTCTCCCCGCTCGGCTCCGACCGCGGGGACGCGGGTCCCGGCCTCGTCGTCGCCCTGGGGGAGGCGGGGCGCCGCCCCGACGCCACCGCCGTGATCACCGTCCCCTGGACGCGCAACGAACGCAGTGCGCTCGCGGGGCTGAAGACCACCTCGTACGCCGAGAACGTCGTCGCTCTTGCCCGCGCCCATGAGCAGGGCGCGTCGGAGGCCCTCTTCGCCAACACGGTCGGGCGGCTCTGCGAAGGCACCGGGTCCAATGTCTTCGTCGTGCTCGACGGACAACTGCACACCCCACCGGTCGCCTCCGGCTGCCTCGCCGGGATCACCCGCGCGCTGGCCGCGGAGTGGACAGGGGCTCAGGAGACCGACCTGCCGTTCGATGTCCTCGAACGGGCCGAGGAGATCTTCCTGACCTCCACGCTGCGCGACGTGCAGGCCGTCCACCGGGTGGACGACCGGGTGCTGCCCGGCGGACCGGGACCGGTGACGGCCAAGGCCATGCGGATCTTCGAGGAGCAGGCCGGGAACGACCTCGACCCGTAGGACGTGCACCTCGGATCGGTAAAACCGGGTGACGGGCCCGGGATCCACGGATAGAACGTTTGCGATGACCACGACCCTCCGGCCCACCGGGCCGATCCAGCAAGGCGCCGACGGCGCGAAGAGCCGCGCGTACGACGTGTGCGACAACGGGCGCCCCGTCGGCGCCGTCGAGATCGGCACGGATCCGAGGTTCGGCGCGAAGGCCGGTGAGCTCCGCTCCCTGAGCATCGACGAGCGGAGCCGGCGGCGAGGCCGTGGCACCATCGCCGCGCTCGCCGCCGAAGAGGTGCTGCGTGAATGGGGATGCGACCAGGTGTCCCTCTCGGCACCGGCGGGCAACGAGGGAGCCCGGCGGCTGGTCGCCGCGCTCGGCTACACCGAACGCAGCCGGAACCTGCTCAAGCACCTCGACCGGACGGCTCCGGAGCTCCCGGACGGTGTCGACGCCCGCCCGATGAGCGCCGAGGAGTTCGCGCAATGGCAGCGCACCAGTGTCGACACGTACGCGCAGTCCTGGATCGACCAGGGCGTCCCCATCGAACAGGCCCTGCAGAAGTCCCGGTCCGACCACGCCCGTAACTTGCCGAACGGCATCGACACCGCGGGCATGCGTTTCCATGTGCTGGTCGTCGAGGGTGCGGTCGTCGGCCACGTGTGGGTGGCGGTGCACGAAGGCAGCCCGGGCGAAATGACTGGCTTCGTCTTCGACGTCGAGGTGGGCGAGGAGTACCGGGGGCGCGGCCATGGACGTGCCCTGATGCGGCAGGCCGAGCGCATCACGCTGGACGCGGGTGCCCATCTCCTCGGGCTCCACGTCTTCGCGTCCAACACACCGGCCCTGCGGCTGTACGAGTCGCTCGGATACCGGACGACTCGGTACAACCTGACCAAAATGCTGTAGGGCGTTCGGGCGCGGCCCCGTTCGTCCCGGGCCCCGACGGCTCAGTCCCGCTCGGCGAGCAGCCGGTCGGCGATCTCCTCGATGCGCTCGCGCAGCCCGTCCTGGCTCCTGCCGCCGTCCAGCCGCTCGTCACCGATCACATAGGTCGGCGTGCCGGTGACCCCGATCGCCTTGCCCTCGGCCTGGTCGGCATCGACGATCAGCATGTGGCGGCCGTCGATCAGAGCGGTGTCCATCTCCTCCGCGTCCAGGCCGAGTTCCCGTGCCACCTCGATCAGGAGCGGTTCACCGGCGCGGCCGAGGTCGGCGGTGCGGGCGAGAACCGCCTCGATGTACGGCCAGCCCTTGCCCTGTTCCGCCGCCTCCTCGGCCGCCTGCGCGGCGGCGTAGGCATGCTTGTGCTTCTCCAGCGGGAAGTGCCGCAGCCGCACCTCGATGCGGTCCCCGTATGTGGCCCGCAGGGCGTGCACATCGGTGAGGGCCTGGTGGCAGTCGGGGCACTGGAGCTCGCACCAGAGGTCGAGGACGACAGGGGTCGCGGGGGTGGAATCGCTCATGCGGTCAGTCTCCCAGGGCTCCTCCCCGCGTCCCAATCGGCACCCGGTCCTGTTCCGGCCCGGGGTGACCGCAGTGCGGCCGTATCGGCACCTGGGGATGATCCCGGCCCTGAAATGTCCCTGATGTGGGCCGGGACCGTGGCCGCTCGACCGGTGGGCGGTGCAGGATGGAAGGGACGTTTCCCCTTGCGCCCTGGAGGCCCTGATGCTTGCCGAGACCATCTGCTCCGCGGTGTCCGCGGCGGGCCTGGGCATCGCCGCCGTCGCCGCGTACCGGAAGCGCTTCCTCGCCGCGGCCCGGATCGCCGCCTACTCCCTGGTCCCGATCGGCCTGGTGCTCACCGGGGTCGTGGACTGGGTCGTCGGCATCGCCTTCAAGCCCAGCGTCTGGCTCGGCTTCGGGCTGCTGGCCGTGGCCTGGCTGCTGTTCATGACCACGCGTGCGATCGAGCGCCGCGGCCTCGGAACCCGCAAGGAGCGCAAGGCCGCCGCGCGCGCGGCGCAGGGCGGAGCCGTCGCTCCCGCGGCTTCGGCGCCCTCCCTGGGGTCCGGACTCCCGGCGACCCGGACGCAGCCGGGCGCGACGGTGAAGCCGGAGCGGGCCGCCGCGTCGGGCGACGACTTCAGCGACATCGAGGCCATCCTGAAGAAGCACGGCATCTGATCCCTGCCCCCGCCCTCTCGGGGCGGGGGTACGCGTACCTTTGGTGGTGAATCGATTCATGGATCACCTTGACGACGTCCGGGGGTGCAGCTAGCGTCCCGAGGTCGGATTGAAACAATTCATTGTGCAGTGCTGACACCCGGGCGGCGGACCGGGACGACCGGGCTCCGCGCAACGGCGTCCGTAGGATGGTGCGACGCCGCGGACCCGTGCGGCAGAGGGCATCGGTGGGGCAGGGCAAGTGGCGCGTGTGGCAGGGATCAAGGATGTGGCCCGGCAGGCCGGAGTCTCCGTGGGCACCGTGTCCAACGTGATCAACCGGCCCGAGGCGGTGCTGCCGGAGACCCGCGCCAGGGTGCTGGCGGCCATCGAGGAACTCGGGTACGTCCGCAGCGAGTCGGCCCGGCAGCTCAGGGCGGGCCGCAGTCGGATCATGGCCCTGCTCGTCCTCGACATGGGCAACCCGTTCTTCGTCGACGTGGCCCGTGGCGCCGAGCGTGCCGCCCGTGCGGCCGGCCTCGGTGTCATGGTCTGCAACAGCGACCAGAGTCCGGCGGAGGAGGCCGAATACCTCGGACTCTTCGCTGAACAGCGGGTGTGCGGCGTGCTGGTCACCCCGGCCGACGCGACCGGCCGCAACCTGGAGACGTTCAGCCGCCACCGCATCCCCTACGTGCTGGTGGACCGGGTGGCATCGGGCACGGGGACCTGCGCGGTCTCCGTCGACGATGTACGCGGGGGCGCTCTCGCCGTCGGTCATCTGGTCTCGGCCGGGCACCGCTCGGTGGCCTACGTCAGCGGACCCGGTGACCTCCATCAGATCAAGGACCGGCGCGAGGGTGCCCTGTCGGCGCTGACCGACGCCGGAATGCCGCCCGAAGCACTCGTCGAGATCCCCTCCGACCGCCTGGACGTGGCCGCCGGCCGCGATGCCGGGGCCCGGCTGCTCGGTCTCGTCCCCCGGCCGACCGCGGTGTTCTGTGCCAACGACCTGCTCGCCCTCGGCGTGCTGCAGGCCCTGTACGCGGCGGGCGTGCGCGTGCCGCACGACATCGCCATCGTCGGCTACGACGACATCGAATTCGCCGCAGCCGCCGCCGTACCGCTCACCTCGGTCCGCCAGCCGGCGGTCGTGATGGGCCGGATGGCCGCGGAACTCCTGCTGGAGGAAGCGGACGACGAGGACGGAACCCACGAGCATCGCAGCGTGGTGCTCCAGCCGGAGCTCGTGGTGCGCGCCTCCAGCGCGGCGCCACGCTGAGACCGGGGCTCGTCGGCTTCGCCCCCGCTCGCGCCGTTCCGGTCCAACTCCGCGCCCATGGAGCGGAGTTCGGCGATCCGGTCGACCCAGGCCCTTCCGGTGGTGCGTCGGGGACCGGTCGGGCCGTCTTCCCGCGGTTCCCGAATTCGGCGTGTGCGGCGCGCTGTTGGGCAACGTCCATGTCCGCGCGGGGCCGTTCACCGTCCGCCGTACCGAAAACCTGACGGCCGATCGGACGCCGGAGCGAATTCGGCCCGGTGCGGGGTGGGTGAACTCCCCGTACGAAAAGGCGTGTTGATCGCCAACGGGGGCCGAACTGAGTCATGATCGTCTCGAGATGGTCGACACCTCCCCGGGCGATGCCCCCGCACCCCCTGCCGAAGAGCCGCGCGGCTGCCTCTTCGCGCTTTCCCAGCCCCCTCTGATGATCTTCCTCGCGGTGATCGGCAGCTTGCTGCTGATGGCCGCGGTGCATGATCTCTTCATGCTGTGAACGGTCAGCCGGCCGCTTCCTTGCGGCGTGCCCGGTACGCGGCCACATGCAGACGATTACCGCAGGTCCGGCTTGAGCAGTAGCGGCGGGAGCGGTTGCGCGAGAGGTCGACGAAGGCGTGCCGGCAGTCCGGCGCCTCGCAGCGCCGCAGCCGTTCCTGCTCGCCCGCCACCACGATGAAGGCCAGTGCCATGCCGCAGTCGGCCGCGAGGTGATCGGCGATCGAAGCGTCCGGTGCGAAATAGTGCACATGCCAGTCGTAGCCGTCGTGGTTGCTGAGCTGCGGTGTGGTGCCGGCGGCGGCCACGAGGGCGTTGACGAGCGAGGCCGCGGTCCGGGCGTCGTCCGTCGCGAAGATCGCGGCGAAACGCGTGCGCACGTCCCGTACCGCGCGCAGGTCCTTCTCGTGGAGCTCGCCCACGCCGCTGATGCGATGGCGTCGCGCGAAGTCGTACAGCGCTTCGATACCGGCGAGCCCGTCGGCCGGCCCGGCCTCCGGCTGCCCGCTCGCCGGCGGCTCGCTCTCCGGTGCGGTGTTCAGCAGATCGACCACCGTGTCGAGGGCGATCCGGGTGTCGTGGGGGATCAGCACGCTTTCGCTCCCTGGCCTCCGGCGGGCGGGTGTCCGCCGATGCCGGCTGACTCTACTGGCTCGGCGGCGGCGCACAGGGGCCGAGAGGGCCCGTCATGGGCGCTGGGAGCGCTTACCGGCCACCTGGTGGCGCCGTGGGGCCTCAGGGCGTCCGTCCAGGCCCGGAGGGGCTCCCCGGAGCTTCGGGGTGTGCGCCGGTGCGTGGGGTGTGTGCGTACGACCACTGGGCGACGTGCGCCGACGCCGTCACCACGGTGGATTCCGTGATGACGGCGTCGGTGTCAGCCCTATGAGGTTGTCCGCGCGGCGCCGTCTCCCCGAGTCGGACGGCGCCGTGCAGCTCTCGGCCTGGCTCAGCTCTCGGCCAGGATGTGTGAGAGCTCCGTGTCGAGGTCGAAATGTCGATGCTCGGTGCCCGGCGGAACTGCGGCGTCGGTCCGCTTCAGGAACGACTCCAGCGCCCTCGCCGGGGCTTCGAGCAGGGCTTCGCCCTCTGGGGAGCTCAGTGCGATGCAGACGACGCCCTGGCCGTGACTACGGGATGGCCAGACGCGGACGTCTCCGGTGCCGGTGGGCCGGTGCAGCCCCTCGGCAAGGAGGTCACGGGCGAAAACCCATTCGACCGTTTCCTCCGCTCCGGTGTGGAAGGTGGCGTGCACGGCATAAGGATCGGCCGTGTCATACCGCAGGCCCGCGGGTACAGGCAGTGAGGACTCGCTCGACACAACGAGGCGCAGGTGCAGCTCGCAGCTGACCGTGGTGTTCATAAGCGCCAGGGCCTTTCGCTCAGTGTGCGCTCGGGGATTCGCACGTCGGCGAAATCGACATGCCACCTACGGTGGCGTTGTAAACCCCTCTGACCTTTTTGTGTCCCTTCAGGTAGCTCGTACGGCGGTGTGTAACTTTGGGTTATGCGGCCATTCCGGTGACGAAGGCCGTTCCGGTAAGTTGGCTCCCATGAACGCGGAGAGCGACGAGCGGGGCGGGGGCGTCGTACCGGCGAAACCGTTGGCCGCCACGGGGGATGTGACGGAAGGCGTCACGGAGGGCGTGACCAGGGAGGGCCGGGAGCTCGGCTCCCGGGCGCCCGGTTTCATCAAGGCGTCCAGGACGCTGCATCTGAGCTGGCAGGTCGGCGTCTTCGTGGTCGGCCTCGCGGTGGTCGTGGCGGGGATCATCATGCTTCCGCTGCCCGGTCCCGGCTGGCTGGTGATCTTCGGCGGCATGGCGATCTGGGCGACCGAGTTCGTGTGGGCGCAGCTGGTGCTGCGCTGGACGCGGAGAAAGGTCACCGAGGCCGCTCAGAGGGCGCTCGATCCCAAGGTCCGGCGACGCAACATCCTCCTCACCGTGACCGGTCTGGTGATCATCGTGGTGCTGGTGGGGATCTACGTCTGGAAGTTCGGCGTCACCATGCCGTGGAAGATCCACGAGTGACGCGGGCGTGGTCATGGGGCACCGCTGACATGGGGTAATGTTTGGCCTGCGCCCGGGCGATTAGCTCAGTGGGAGAGCGCTTCGTTCACACCGAAGAGGTCACTGGTTCGAACCCAGTATCGCCCACCCGGGACAGAAAGTCCGTGAGACCACAGAGTCTCACGGACTCTCTGCATTTCTTCATCGATTCAATGGCCATGGCCGAGTGCATCGCAGGATTCCACTCTTCGAGAAGAAACATCCGGATATCGGGATCGGAGTGGACTTCCGCGGCCGCCTCGCCGGATCACGGGAATTACCGGAAGGAGTTCGGGCTCCGGACCTCGCCGGGCCATGTTTCCCGACGTCTTCCGGAACTCCACGCATTCGGGCGGGCTGAAAGCGCTGCTGTGTGAATGCCAGGGGCAGGTCGGCCGTGTCTCCGCCGTGTCCGACGCACCTCGCCGGAGGCCTTGACGCCCACCCGCCGGCCCGAGGCCGTCAAGGCCCCGGACCGGCCCTGCGCCACACCGTCAACGCATCCGGCCCAGGGCCTCCTTCAGCCGTCGGGCATCGCGCAGCCGCTGCTCGTACGTCGCGCCGACCACCAGCAGCAGCACCCCGGCCAGCGCGGGCGGCAGCCAGCGCGGCAGCACGCCGACGACCTGGACGACGTACGGCGCGAGTTCGTGCAGAGCGTCCAGGGCCAGCACCGCACCGCCGAGCAGCAGCAGCGCCTGCAGCCGCAGCCGTGCGCCTGCCAGGGTGATCACCAGCGCCGCCACGCCGAGCAGCAGCGGCCGCGACCAGTGCGGATCGGCCCACGCCGTGAAGAGACTCGGTACCAACGTCGCGGCGAGCCCCGCCCCGTACGCCGTCCACGACGACGCCTGCGGATCACGGCGCCGGCGCAGCACGCCGACCGCCAGGGCGGGCACCGTCACGGGGAGGGTGTACGCCTCCGGGACCGACACCCCCGAAGCCGACAGCCGAAGCCAGGCAGCCAGGACGAACAGCACCATCGCCAGAGGGCCGGCCACCGGTCGCCGCTCGGGCCGCACGGCCGTGCCCGCCGCCAGTACTCCGCACAGCGCCAGCACCAGCGCGAGGAACGGCAGGTCCGGCACCGCCATGCCCACCGCCAGCACACCTGCGACGCCGCCGGTCAGCTCGACCGGCAGAGCGGGCGGGCGGCCCCGCAGCCGCGCCCCGAGCAGCACCGTCACCGCGGGGACGACCAGCATGACCGGCGCTGCCCGATACCCGGCGAGCCCCAGCGATTCCCCGACCGCGCGGGCCAGCACCATCGCGCACACCACCGCGCCGCACGCGGGTACCGCCTGCACGAGCTGCGACATCCGCACCGCCTGCGCCGCCCGGACGGCCGGGAGCGGCGGCAACGCCCGCGCCGCCGAAGTCGCGGCGCCGCCGAGCACCACCGCGGCCGCCCCGAACACCACCAGCAGCACCGTGAACGCCGCGTACGTCGCCGCCTCCGTGGCGAGCGACAGCATCCCCGCGCCCGCCGCACAGAGCAGACCGCACACCAGGGCGGTCGCCCCCACCGCGCTCGGACCGCCGCGCAGACCGCGTACCGCGACCGCGAAGACCCCGGCGGCCAGCGCCAACTGCACCGACACAGCAGCGGCGTACGACAACCCCAGTACCGCGGGGAGGGCGGTGAGCCCCGCCCAGCCGAGCGCCACCGCCCCGGCCCCCGTGGCGGCCCGCCACCCGGGGCCCGGCGACAGCACCGGTCCAGCAGCCCGCAGTACCCGCTCCCAGAACCGGTGCACCGCCCCCAGCAGACCGGCCAGCGCCAGCAGCACCACCGGCGCGGAGACCAGATGGGACCAGGCCGGCCCCTCGGCGGCCAGCGCACCTCGGACACCGCCGTCGGGCACCCCCGACCACACCCGGACCAGTTGCGTCACGGTACCGATCAGCGACATGCCGACCGGTGGCAGCGCGGCCAGCACCGCCCCCGCGGTCACCACGGCCGAAGCCCACGTCAGGCCCTGCGCGACCGGGCGCGGCAGCGCAGTGCGCACCGCGGCCGACAGCACCACACCGCACAGGAGGTACACGGGCACCGACCAGACCCAGGTCACCTCGGCACGCAGCACACCGCCCACCGCCGCCACCCCGCACAGCCCGGCCACCAGACCACCGGCCACCGCCTGCGCCGACGGCGCACGCCACGCCCCGAACACCGCGACCGCCGCACCCGCGAGCAACAACGCGCCCGGTGCCGAAGCGGCTTGCACCCCATCGGCGGAGACCGACTGCGCCAGGGCCACCAGCAGCCCCACCAGACCCGTCGCCCAGCCACCGACGCAAGCCGTCACCCGTACCGCAACGCCCCTGCCCCACAACGCGATCGCACAGTCCGACGCGGCCGTCAGCAGCAGCGACCAGCCGAACATCGTGGCGCCCGCACCCGCCGACCACGCCCACAGCAGCAGCGGCAACTGCGCGCTCACCACCGCGAGCGGCAGCGGCAGCCGGAGCCGGTCGAGAAGCAGTCCGTAGGCCGTCCACAGTGCGGCGAGCACCGCCGCGGCGACAGCGGCGAATCCTCGTCCGTCGGCCTCGGGCACGGCCACCCGGTGCAGCGCGTACGCGTCCAGCACCGTCAGCACCGCCGCCAGCGCGGCGAGCGACTCGGCAGTCGAGGAGAGACCGCGCCGCAGCAGCACGGCAGGAGTGGCCAGCGCCGCCACCGTCACCACCGCGAGTACGGCCGAGCGGCCCGCGATCCCCATGTCGCCCCAGCTCACCAGAGTGAACGCGACAGCCGCGACGGTCAGCAGCAGACCGCCCAGAGTGAGCAGCACATTCTGCGCACTGCGCGGCGGTCCGGCCGGTGCGGCAGGGTGTCCGGGCGGAGCCGCGAACGGCGGCGCGGGCGGCGCGGCGGATGGTGCGACCGGGCTCCCGAGCACACTCAGCAGCCAGGCACGACGCATCAGCAACTGGGACCGGCGGGCGTCCAGCCGGGCCAGCTCACGATCGAGGAGCGCCAATTCCTCGGCGGGTGGCGGCACATGTTCCATGGACCGGAGTGTGGCGCCAGCCACAGGACCGGACATGCGCTCGGATACTCAGTTCCCCGGCTGAGTACGAGCAGACTGGGGTCATGGACTGGAGTCACTACCGATTCGTGAGTGTCTGGGACCTGCCCGGACCGCCCGACACCGTGTACGAGATCCTCGGACGCCCCGACGACTACCCGTGCTGGTGGCCGCAGGTCCGTGAGGTCACCTCGGTCGACGACACCACCGGTACCACCCGCATCCGCTCCTTCCTCCCGTACGACCTCGTCATGACCGTCCGCGAACGCCGCCGCGACCCCGCGGCCCGGGTACTCGAAGCGGCCCTCGGTGGGGACCTCGACGGCTGGGCCAGGTGGACGGTCACCACGCGCGATGGCGGCAGCCGGGCCACCTACGAGCAGGAGGTCGAGGTCCGCAGACGGCTGATGCGGTTCCTCGCGGTGCCCGGACGCGCCGTGTTCCGGGCCAACCACGCCCTGATGATGCGTGCCGGACGCCGGGGCCTCACGGCCAGGCTGGAAGCGGTTTGAACCGGACCCGCCGGCCCCTGTATGGTTCAACCCGTTCCCGGGCGATTAGCTCAGTGGGAGAGCGCTTCGTTCACACCGAAGAGGTCACTGGTTCGAACCCAGTATCGCCCACCCGGGAGAGGCCGGTCCGTCAGCAGAATCGACGGACCGGCTTCTGCGTGTCCGGACGCGCAGGCCGCGCCGGTGTCCACCGGCACGCCCGTCCGGTCATGCCGCGGCCGGGAGCTCCGGTCGCAGCGGCCACGCGGGATCCACCGTCTCCGCCGTGCCGTTCTTCGCGAACCACGCCTGGAGGCCCCGCGCCTGCGCCGCGTGCCAGACGGCCTGCAAGGTGTGCAGCTCCGGCGGCGTGAGCCGCTCCAGACGGGACGAGAAGCGCCGGGCCACCGCCCGTACCAGCTCCAGCGACGCCGTCGCGTCGGCCGCCGCATCATGTGCGCCGTCCAGCACCACGCCGTACAGCTCGCAGAGATCGGTGAGGGTCCGCCGCCCCTTGCGGTAGCGGTCCAGATGCTTGTCGAGCACGCGTGGATCCAGCACGCACAGCGGAGCGTTCTGCAGATAGCCGGCGAGCGACGACGCACGATGACGCCTCAGTTCGCGGTCCAGCAGCGTCAGATCGAACGGAGCGTTCATCACGACGAGCGGGCGGCCGGCCGCGCACTGCTCGGTCAGCGCACGGGCCATCTCCTCCATCACCGGCGCAGGCCAACGGCCGTTGCGCTGAAGGTGATCGTCGGTCAGGCCGTGTATCTCGGTCGCCCCGACGGGTACCGGAACCCCCGGATTCACCAGCCAACGGGTGACCCGCACCCGTCCGCCTGCCGTGTCCTGCACGACCAGCGCGGCCGAAACGATCCGGTCCTCCTCGACGTCCACTCCCGTTGTCTCGGTGTCAAAAGCGGCCAGTGGCCCTTCGTACCAGTGAGTCATCCCCGAACTCCTCGTGCCCGAACGGCAGATGGCGTGATTCCCCTGCCCGGTCCGGTGATACCCGCCCTGTTTGCCTGATACGCCGTTTGCGAGCCGTCCCGTGCGGTGACAACACAAGTGACGGGCAAGGAAGTTGCCCGTCGTCCCCGCACCGAGGAACCGATCGGCGCAGCCCGGAAGGCACACGCAGCCATGGCGCTCGCGAAGCCCGAACCGAGCGGGCTGTTGCCCCAGCGGATCGCACCGCTGCGCGGCACACTCGCCACCACCGCCTGCATGGAGACTCTTCAGGTGGGCTACCTGCACGCGGTCGCGGCCGCGGCCGGATGTTCCCTGTCGCAGCCCTTCCCCGACAACGGCATCGACTGGCACGTCAGCCACGGCGCCCCCGGTCATGCCGTGGACGACGAAGTGACCATCAAGGTGCAGCTGAAGAGCACCTACCAGATCCCGCCGCAGCCGCCGGGACCCACGTTCGCCTTCACGCTCGACAACGCACACCTCGTGAAGCTCGCCCGCACCCCCGTCTCGGTGCACAAGATCCTGGTCGTGATGATCGTGCCGCGCAGCCGGGACGACTGGCTGCGCGCCGGACACGACCGGCTCGACCTGCGGCACTGCTGCTACTGGACCAACCTGGCCGGCCACGCGGTGACGGGCCGGCACCGGACCACCGTGCGGATCCCGACCTCGCGCATATTCGACGACCGGGCACTCTGCGAGATCATGACCCGCGTAGGGGCGGGAGGGAGACCCTGATGCACCGGTCGATGGACGAATCCGCCGACGAAACGATCCCGTCGGCCACCCGCCCGCACCCCGGCGAATCCGCGGCACCGTGGCCCAGCTCCTTCCAGCCGCTCGGGTACGTCCCCGACCCCGCCCGTGTCGACCCCGCGGTCCTCGGCGCCCTGCTCGACCGGCACGGCTGGCACCGCCGCGGCGGGGCGACCGGGCGCTACAGCCGCTGGACGCCACCGGGACCACCTGCCCCGCCCGGCGGGGGTACGAGCCTCCTCCTCCCCGACACCACCGCCTTTCCCGACAGCGAGGACCTTCTCGGCGAGGCACTGACCGCGCTCGCCCGCAGCGCCGCCCCCTCCGCCCGCGAGGTCCTGATCTCCCTCGCCGTACCCAGCGACGAGATCCGCTGGTGGCGCGAGGCCCCCGAACCGGTCGGGGGAGTGGCCGCAGCGGCCAGCTGGACGGGCGCGGAACAACTGCGCACCGCCGCCCGGCAGGTCCTGCTCGCCGGAGCTCTGGCCGTGCGGGGACGCACGGGCTACCACGGGGCGCGCCACCGCCGCCGGGCGCGCGCGGCCCTCGAAGGCGTCCTCGTCGGACCCGTGTCCGACGGGCGCGACCTCACCGCGTTCGTCCCCGTGGAACCGGGCCGCGCCGTCGCCGTACGGCTCCACCACGCCTTGCACGCCACGCGTGACGCCGTGGACTACCAGCGGGCCACCGGGGGGCTCGAAGCCTTCGACGCCGCCGTCGGGGCGGGCGTCAGCCGGGAACTCACCGAGGCACTCATCACACTCGTCCGGGGCTCGGAAGGGGCCGGCGTCGCGCTGGAATGGGCACCCGTCGCCGGAACTCCCGAGGGCTGCCCGGTCCGCCCCGGGCCGGTGGAATTCACCCCGGGGGACCTGCCCGCCCTGCGCCTGGCGGGCGCCCGCTACCTGAGGGAGGAACCCGCGGTGACGGTACGGATCACCGGCGCCGTCGTCAGGCTGCGCCGCTCGGGACCGCGTGGCGCCGGAGTCGTGCGGCTGCGAGTGCTGGCCGGCGCCGAGGTACCGCACGTACGGCTGGAGCTGGACGAGGAGGCGTACCGGATCGCCGGCCACGCCCACCTGGTCGGGCTGCCGGTCCGGGTGGAGGGCAGGCTGGAGAGCCGCGGCGGCTTCCGGCGGCTGACCAGGGCCTCGCAGGTGGTGCCCGTGCAGGTGGACGAGGCGGAACGGGACCGGCTGATGAAGTCGCTCCAGGAGAACGTCGACCATTTCGAGGAGGCCTGCACCGGCGAACAGTGACGTGGGTGCGTGCCGCGGGGGAGCGAGGGGCCTTCGCGGCTCGACCGTTTCGCAGAGGGGGCCCGCGGCTCGGTACGATTCGTATCGCACGCGCACCACGCATGGCGTGCGTACCCCCTGAGTCAGGAGAGACCGGTGTCAGACGTCCGTGTGATCATCCAACGCGATTCCGAGCGGGAAGAGCGCGTGGTGACGACGGGCACTACGGCTGCCGAGCTCTTCCCCGGCGAGCGCACCGTCGTCGCCGCCCGGGTCGCCGGCGAGCTGAAGGACCTCGCGTACGCCGTCGCCGACGGAGAGGTCGTCGAGCCCGTGGAGATCTCCTCCGAGGACGGCCTGAACATCCTCCGGCACTCCACCGCGCACGTCATGGCGCAGGCCGTGCAGGAGCTCTTCCCCGAGGCCAAGCTGGGCATCGGTCCGCCGGTCAAGGACGGCTTCTACTACGACTTCGACGTCGAGAAGCCGTTCACTCCCGAGGACCTCAAGGCCATCGAGAAGAAGATGCAGGAGATCCAGAAGCGGGGACAGAGGTTCTCCCGCCGGGTCGTGACGGACGAGGCCGCCCGCGAGGAGCTGGCCGACGAGCCGTACAAGCTGGAACTCATCGGTATCAAGGGCTCCGACTCCGTCGAGAACGCCGGCGACGGCGCGGACGTCGAGGTGGGCGGCGGCGAGCTGACCATCTACGACAACCTCGACCCGAAGAGCGGCGAGCTGTGCTGGAAGGACCTCTGCCGAGGTCCGCACCTGCCGACCACCCGGAACATCCCGGCGTTCAAGCTGATGCGGAACGCCGCGGCGTACTGGCGGGGCAGCGAGAAGAACCCCATGCTGCAGCGCATCTACGGCACCGCGTGGCCCACCAAGGACGAGCTCAAGGCGCACCTGGAGTTCCTGGAGGAGGCCGCCAAGCGCGACCACCGCAAGCTCGGCAACGAGCTGGACCTCTTCTCCTTCCCGGACGAGATCGGCCCCGGTCTCGCGGTCTTCCACCCCAAGGGCGGCATCATCCGCCGCGCCATGGAGGACTACTCGCGCCGGCGTCACGAGGAGGAGGGCTACGAGTTCGTCTACTCCCCGCACGCCACCAAGGGCAAGCTCTTCGAGAAGTCCGGTCACCTGGACTGGTACGCCGACGGCATGTACCCGCCCATGCAGCTCGACGACGGGGTGGACTACTACCTCAAGCCGATGAACTGCCCGATGCACAACCTGATCTTCGACGCGCGCGGACGCTCGTACCGTGAACTGCCGCTGCGCCTCTTCGAGTTCGGCACGGTGTACCGCTACGAGAAGTCCGGCGTGGTGCACGGTCTCACCCGCTCGCGCGGCTTCACGCAGGACGACGCGCACATCTACTGCACCAGGGAGCAGATGGCGGAGGAGCTCGACCGGACGCTCACCTTCGTCCTGAACCTGCTCCGCGACTACGGTCTGACCGACTTTTACCTGGAGCTCTCCACCAAGGACCCGGAGAAGTTCGTCGGCTCGGACGAGGTGTGGGAGGAGGCGACCGAGACACTGCGCCAGGTCGCCGAGAAGCAGGGTCTGCCGCTGGTCCCGGACCCGGGCGGCGCCGCGTTCTACGGCCCGAAGATCTCGGTGCAGTGCAAGGACGCCATCGGCCGCACCTGGCAGATGTCGACCGTGCAGCTCGACTTCAACCTGCCGGAGCGCTTCGACCTGGAGTACACCGGCCCGGACGGCACCAAGCAGCGCCCGGTCATGATCCACCGCGCCCTGTTCGGTTCCATCGAGCGCTTCTTCGCGGTGCTCCTGGAGCACTACGCGGGTGCGTTCCCGGTCTGGCTGGCCCCGGTCCAGGCGGTCGGCATCCCGATCGGCGACGCGCACATCCCGTACCTTCAGGACTTCGCGGCCAAGGCCCGGAAGAAGGGGCTCCGGGTGGAGGTGGACGCCTCCTCCGACCGGATGCAGAAGAAGATCCGCAACCAGCAGAAGGCCAAGGTGCCCTTCATGATCATCGCGGGCGACGAGGACATGGCCAACGGCGCCGTCTCCTTCCGCTACCGCGACGGATCGCAGGAGAACGGCATCCCCGTCGAGGACGCCCTCGCCAAGATCCAGCAGGCCGTCGAGGACCGCGTCCAGGTCTGACGGCCGCCGAGCCCGGATCCGACCGGCGCGGAGTCCGGGCCCGACGGGAACGGAGTCGGAGGCCCTCGGAGAGCTACTGGCCCTCCGAGGGCCTCTTCTCGTCCTCCCGTCTGAACACATGCAACAGCCACGACGAGAACGAACCGGTCACCGCGCCCAGCAGCCCCAGCCCGCAGGCCATCAGCCACGCCGCGACGGTGCGGCCGCTCGGTGTGACCGGCACCGTGTCCCCGTACCCCACCGTCGTGAGCGTCTCGCACGCCCACCACACCGCGTCACCGAAGGTACGGATCGAGGCCCCCTCCGCCAGGTGTTCCTCGTGGTACACGGCGAGTGCGGCGGAGAAGCCGAGCAGCAGAGCGGACGCACTCGCGTAGGCGATCACGCGGGCGTACAGGCTCAGCCTCGGCTGTTCCCTGCGGCGCTGGACCGCGGTGTAGACCCGGATCAGGCGCAGCGGCCGCAGCAGGGGGAGCAGCAGGACCAGCGTGTCCAGCCAGTGCACCCGCAGGAAGCGGTGGCCGAGCCCGCTGAGGCGGAGCCGCACGACGTAGTCCGCGGCGAAGAGCAGCCAGGTGGCGCAGACCAGGGCAAGGGCGAGGCCGCGCCAGGGCTCCGCGCCGTGGGGAGCCAGCACGCGGACCGCGTATCCGAGCAGGAAGAGCAGCGAGGCGCCGAAGAGCGGCAATTCCGTGCGCTGCTCCCAGCGCCTGAAACGAAGAGGGGCGGATTCGGCGGGCTGGTCGCTCATCGTCTCAGCATTGCCGGGCTCCGACGGGTGCGGCCCCGGCGACACGCTGCCGGGGGCTGAAGCAATATGCTGATCGGCATGACGAGTGAGCCGGAGCAGCAGATCGGAGTGGGGACGCCCGACGCGTTCCAGCGCCTGTGGACGCCCCACCGGATGGCGTACATCCAGGGCGAGAACAAGCCGACCGGTCCGGAGGCCGGCGACGGCTGCCCATTCTGCGCGATCCCGTCGAAATCGGATGAGGACGGGCTTGTCGTCGCGCGCGGCGAGAAGGTGTACGCCGTGCTCAACCTGTATCCGTACAACGGTGGGCATCTGATGGTCGTCCCGTACCGGCACGTCGCCGACTACACCGAGCTGGACGGTCCGGAGACCATGGAACTCGCCGATTTCACCAAGCGGGCGATGGTGGCCCTGCGGGCGGCATCGGGCGCGCACGGGTTCAACATCGGGCTGAACCAGGGGGCTTCCGCGGGAGCGGGTATCGCCGCGCACCTGCACCAGCACCTGGTGCCGCGCTGGGGCGGCGACACCAACTTCATGCCGGTGATCGGGCATACGAAGGTGCTGCCGCAGCTGCTCGCCGATACGCGCACGATGCTGGCCGACGTCTGGCCCGCGGCCTGATCCGAGCTGTCGTTCCCGCGTGGGCGCCCCGCCGGTGCCGGGGCGCCCACGCGCGTCTACGCGTCGTACAGGTCGGCCTTGCGCGGGGTCGGGTCCTGCACGGCTCCGCTCAGAATCATCGAGCGGTTGTCGAAGCGTTCGGTGTCGACGCCGTTCTCCTCCAGGACGCGCAGGGCAGCGGTGTGCACGGCGCGCAGGACGGGAGTGGCGGCACGCATCGCGTCATCGGCCATGAAGCGGTGGCGCCACGGCTTCTCGGCCCAGGCGTGACGCAGACCGAACGGCTCGGGCAGGGCGATCTTGCCGCCTAGGTAGTCGAGGAGCGGCGGGTACCAGGTGAACGGGGCGCGCAGGGCCAGGCGGACGACCTCGCGGGGTTCGACCAGCGCGAGGGTGATGTCGCGGGTCTCCCAGAACCGGACGGTCTTGTTGACCGTCTTCGTCTTCGCCGACGGCTTGCTGGTGAAGAGCGAGTGGACCGGTCCGAGCGCGTGCCCGGTGACCTCGATGCGCAGGGTTTCGTAGAGCACGGTGACCGTGATCATCATGGTGATGACCAACTGACCGTCCCAGAGCGTGAACTGAACGCCCAAGTAGTGCCGGTCCCCGCCGCCGAACTGCTGGTGGTTGCAGATCCGCTGTATCTCGTGCGGCTTGACCTGGAAGGTGGCGACGTCCTCACCGTCGGGGCGGGAGATCGAGTCGGCGTTCTCGCCGACGGGTGACACGATCCAGTGCGTGACCGACGGAGTGGGAAATCCTCCGGTGTTCAGCGGGCCGCGCTCCAGCACCTTGAGCTGGTCGTGGATGGCCCGTATCAGGTCCCAGCTGCGGAACTGGTGGAATTCCTTGCCGGGCTCCTTGGAGACGAGCTCCTCGGCGAGCTGCCAGCTGCCCCAGCGGGTGCCCATGCCGAGGATTCCTTTGGGACCCGCGTAGAAGACCGAGTTGGACTGCTGCTCGGCGGAGAGCTTCTCCAGGCCCTGGCGCAGTGCCTCGCGGGCGGTCTCGTTCGGGTTCTTGGGAACGGCCTCGGGGATCTTGGCGATGACGCCGCCGCCGGAGAGCAGCCCTTCCCAGCGGGCGCGCATGTCCTTGGCGGAGGACTCGGCGATCCGCTTGGCGAGGAGCCAGCCGACGACGGGGGCAAGGATCATCGCCCGCGCGTAGATCGCCAGGAATCCGGTGAGCGGCAGCTTGATCAGGAAGAACAGGGCCACGATGCCGACGACCGGGAGCAGGGCGTTGCCCAGGGCGGCGAGGGCCTTGTCCTTGGTGCCGCTGAGCCCGTCGCGCAGCCGGAAGGTGATGACCCACAGGAGCATTCCGGGCAGGAAGAGAAAGCCGAACAGGGCGGTGATGGCGGTCAGTTTGGCATCGCGTGCCCTGCGGAGGCGGGTCGCGGACAGACAGTGCTCGACCACCGTCTGCGGGTCGGTCCCGAAGGACTGGACGAGAGCCTTCCGGGCGCCGCCCAGCATCCGCTCCTGGACGGCGCGGGAGAACGCCTCACCGAGATTGGGCTTGAAGTAGTCGGACTTCAGGAATTTGGAACGGCCCGCCTTCACTTCGGACTTGTGCCACTCGCTGTTGGCGTCAAGGATCTGCTCCACCGGGCTGTCGCGGTACGCCGCCGAGGCGAGTGCGTTCGTCGCCACCGCCTGTCCGCCCGAACCCTGGATCGGGATCTGCGCTCCCGGAGAGAAATCGAATCCGTCGTTGGCCACTGTCGCCCCCACTCGCCGCCGAGCATCTGCTCCTGCGGCTGTTTCCCAACTGCCGTGCCCGGCACACCTTCTGAGCTGGGACCACAGCGTATCGTCCGGATCAATGCGCTGTCCGCCCTTGTGGACAAGGGCGGACAGCACAGTCGATTATGCGTCGTTCGGGTTGTTCTGCTGCTGTTCGCGGATGCGTTCCGCGAGCTGTGGAGGCATGGCCTCATGCCGGGCGTACGCCCGGTCGAACCGGCCGGCGCCATGGGACAGGGAGCGCAGGTCGATCGCGTAGCGGCCGATCTCCAGTTCGGGCACCTCGGCCCGCACGAGGGTGCGTCCGGCGCCGGACTGCTCGGTCCCGATCACCCTGCCGCGCCGCCCCGACAGATCGCTCATCACCGGCCCCACGTAGTCGTCCGGGACCAGGACCTGGACCTCGGCGACGGGTTCGAGGAGCTGGATGCGGGTGTCCGCGGCCGCTTCGCGCAGGGCCAGCGCGCCCGCCGTCTGGAACGCGGCGTCGGAGGAATCCACCGAGTGGGACTTCCCGTCCCGCAGGGTGACGCGTACGTCGACGAGCGGGTGTCCCGCCGCCACTCCGCGGGCGGCCTGGGCGCGCACGCCCTTCTCGACGGAGGGGATGAACTGGCGCGGCACCGCCCCGCCGACCACCTTGTCGACGAATTCGATGCCCGAGCCCGGCGGCAGCGGTTCCACGTCGATCTCGCAGATGGCGTACTGACCGTGGCCGCCGGACTGTTTCACATGCCGGCCGCGCCCGGTCGAGGGGGCTGCGAAGGTTTCGCGGAGCGACACCTTGTGGGGTACGGCGTCGACCTGGACGCCGTAGCGGCTGCGCAGCCGGTCCAGGGCCACGTCCTGATGGGCCTCGCCGAGGCACCACAGAACCACCTGATGGGTGTCCTGGTTCTGTTCGAGGCGCATGGTCGGGTCCTCGGCGACGAGCCGCGAGAGTCCCTGGGAGAGCTTGTCCTCGTCGGCCTTGCTGTGTGCCTCGATGGCGAGCGGCAGCAGCGGGTCGGGCGTCGTCCACGGGTCCATCAGCAGCGGCCGGTCCTTGGCGGAGAGGGTGTCCCCGGTCTCGGCGTCGCCCAGTTTGGCGACGCAGGCCAGATCGCCGGCGATGCATGCCGTGAGGGGACGCTGCTGTTTGCCGAAGGGCGAGGAGAGCGCGCCGACACGCACCTCCGCCTCGTGGAAGGGCCGGGGCTCGTGACCGGGAGCGGTGAGGCCGTGCCCGAAGACGTGGACGGTTTCGTCGGGACGCAGGGTGCCGGAGAAGACGCGGACGAGGGAGACCCGGCCGACGTACGGGTCGGAGGCGGTCTTGACGACCTCGGCGAGCAGCGGGCCCCGCGGGTCGCAGGTCAGGACGGGCCGAGGGGCCCCGTGCAGGGGGGTCACCTCGGGCAGCGGTCGCTCCAGCGGGGTGGGGAAGCCGCCGGTGATCAGGTCCAGCAGTTCGACCGTGCCGATGCCCTGGCGGGCGCCCTCGGCGGCGGGGGCCGCGGTGAGCACGGGGTGGAAGGCGCCGCGGGCGACGGCGCGTTCCAGATCGTCGACGAGTGTCTCGATGTCGATCTGTGCCCCGTCGAGGTAGCGGTCCATCAGGGTCTCGTCCTCGCTCTCCGCGATGATTCCCTCGATGAGCCGGTTGCGGGCCTCCTGGAGCCGGGGCTGCTGGGCGTCGGCGGGCGGGTTCTCCCGTCGCTCGCCCGAGGAGTAGTCGAAGATCCGTTGGGTGAGCAGTCCGGTGAGCCCGGTGAGCGGCGCGTGCCCGTCAGGGCCTTCGGGGCCGAGGACGGGCAGATAGAGCGGGAGGACGGCGTCGGGGTCGTCGCCGCCGAAGATCTCTCCGCAGACCCGGGTCATCTCGTCGAACGAGGTGCGTGCCGTGTCGAGGTGGGTGACGACGATCGCCCGGGGCATGCCCACGGCGGCGCACTCCTCCCACACGGCGCGGGTGGCGCCCGCCACGGCGTCGGCCTCCTGTGCGGCGGACACGACGAACAGGGCCGCGTCCGCCGCCCGCAGACCGGCCCTGAGTTCCCCGACGAAATCGGCGTACCCGGGGGTGTCCAGCAGATTGATCTTGTACCCGGCCCATTCGACGGGCACCAGGGAGAGCTGTACGGAACGCTGCTGGCGATGTTCGATCTCGTCGAAGTCGGAGACCGTGGCGCCGTCCTCGACGCGGCCGGCCCGGTTGACCGCCCCCGCGGTCAGCGCGAGGGCCTCGACGAGGGTGGTCTTGCCGGAGCCGCTGTGGCCGACCAGCACCACATTCCGTACGGATGAGGGCCGGTCGGCCGTCGCTGCCCTGCCGGCGGCCCCGGTGTGTGCGTGTGTCCTGTCGCCCATGATGCGTGCCTCCCAGTGAGTGGCGCGGAGCGGGAAGAAGAACCGGCGCGGTGGGGGAGAAGGTGCTCGGGCACGGCGAGCCGCCGCGGCGGCTGCGGCGACGCCCGCGGTAATTCGAGCTTTCCACTCAGGCCGGATTGCGTCCATACGTCGCGCCCCGCCGCGCGAGGCCGGGTGCCCGGACGGTGGAGTCCGGCGGGCGTGACTACGATGGGCCAGCCGGTGGCCGAAGGGGCCGCTCGGCCCACCGACCCTCGGGAAGGCCATGCTGAACAAGTACGCGCGTGCATTTTTCACGCGTGTCCTCACACCGTTCGCCGCACTGTTGCTCCGTCTCGGCGTGAGCCCTGACGCGGTCACTCTGATCGGTACGGCCGGGGTGATGGCAGGTGCGCTGGTCTTCTTCCCGATGGGAGAGTTCTTCTGGGGCACGATCGTCATCACGATCTTCGTGTTCTCCGACCTCGTCGACGGCAACATGGCCCGGCAGGCCGGCATCTCCAGCCGTTGGGGCGCGTTCCTGGACTCGACCCTGGACCGGGTCGCCGACGGCGCGATCTTCGGCGGGTTCGCGCTCTGGTACGCGGGCAAGGGCGACGACAACGTCCTGTGCGCGGTCGCGATCTTCTGCCTGGCGAGCGGCCAGGTGGTCTCGTACACGAAGGCGCGCGGCGAGTCGATCGGGCTGCCGGTCGCGGTCAACGGGCTCGTGGAGCGCGCCGAGCGGCTGGTGATCTCGCTGGTCGCCGCCGGATTCGCCGGTCTGCACAAGTTCGGCGTCCCGGGGATCCAGATCCTGCTGCCGATCGCGCTGTGGATCGTCGCCGCGGGAAGTCTGGTGACGCTGGTGCAGCGGGTCGTGACCGTACGTCGCGAGTCCGCGGAGGCCGATGCGGCCGATGCGGCCAAGGCCGCAGCCGCGGACCGGGGGAGCGGGGCCGCGCAGTGAGCAGCGCACCGGGCGAGGCACGGACCGGCCTGCGGGACCGGCTGACCGACGGGCTGTACGGGCTCGGCTGGGCCGCCGTGAAGAAGCTCCCCGAACCGGCCGCCCGCGCTCTCTTCCGCACCATCGCCGACCAGGCGTGGAAGCGCCGGGGCAAGGGCGTGCTGCGGCTGGAGTCGAATCTGGCGCGGGTCGTGCCCGGGGCGTCCCCGGCCCGGCTCGCCGCGCTCTCCAAGGCCGGGATGCGCTCGTACATGCGCTACTGGATGGAGTCGTTCCGGCTGCCCACCTGGAGTCCGGAACGGATCAAGGCGTCCATACACGTGACGGACGCCTACCGGCTGACCGACGGGATGGACGCGGGCCGCGGTGTCATCCTCGCCCTCCCGCACCTGGGGAACTGGGACCTCGCGGGAGCCTGGGTCACCACCGACCTCAAGGTGCCCTTCACCACGGTCGCGGAGCGGCTCAAGCCCGAGACGCTGTACGACCGGTTCGTGGCCTACCGCGAGGGGCTCGGCATGGAGGTCCTGCCGCACAGCGGCGGCGCGGCATTCGGCACCCTGGCACGGCGGCTGCGCGCGGGCGGCCTGGTCTGTCTGGTCGCCGACCGTGATCTGTCGGCGTCCGGCGTCGAGGTGACGTTCTTCGGCGACACCGCGCGGATGCCTGCGGGACCGGCGCTGCTGGCCCAGCAGACCGGGGCCCTGCTCCTGCCGGTCACACTCAGTTATGACGACACCCCCGTGATGAAGGCACGCATCCATCCGCCGGTCGAGGTGCCGGAGTCAGGCAGTCGTACGGAGGCGACGTCCTCGATGACACAGGCGCTGGCCGATGCCTTCGCCGTCGGGATCGCCGAACATCCGGAGGACTGGCACATGCTGCAGCGGCTCTGGTCGGCCGACCTGGAGAACCGGGAGGACCGGCCTTGAAGATCGGCATCGTGTGCCCGTACTCCTGGGACGTCCCGGGCGGCGTGCAGTTCCACATCCGGGACCTGGCCGAACATCTGATCCGTCTGGGACATCAGGTGTCGGTGCTGGCACCCGCCGACGACGAGACGCCGCTGCCGCCCTACGTGGTCTCGGCCGGCCGGGCCGTGCCCGTCCCGTACAACGGCTCCGTGGCCCGGCTGAACTTCGGCTTCCTCTCGGCCGCCCGGGTGCGTCGCTGGCTGCATGACGGCACCTTCGACGTGATCCACATCCACGAGCCGACCTCTCCTTCGCTGGGCCTGCTCGCCTGCTGGGCCGCGCAGGGGCCGATCGTCGCCACCTTCCACACCTCCAACCCGCGCTCCCGGGCCATGATCGCCGCGTACCCGATCCTGCAGCCCGCGCTGGAGAAGATCAGCGCGCGGATCGCGGTGAGCGAGTACGCGCGCCGGACCCTGGTCGAGCACCTGGGCGGCGACGCGGTCGTCATCCCCAACGGGGTCGACGTCGACTTCTTCGCCACGGCCGAACCCAAGGCCGAGTGGCAGTCGGCGAGGGCGCGAGGCCCGGTCGAGGGAGGTGGCGGGAGCAGGGAGAGCGGCACGATCGGTTTCATCGGGCGCATCGACGAGCCGCGCAAGGGCCTGCCCGTCCTGATGCGGGCGCTGCCCGCGATCCTCACCGCACGCCCGGACACCCGGCTGCTGGTGGCGGGCCGCGGCGACGAGGAGGAGGCCGTCGCCTCGCTGCCCGAGGAGATGCGAGGACGCGTCGAATTCCTCGGCATGGTGAGCGACGAGGACAAGGCACGGCTGCTGCGCAGCGTCGATGTGTACGTCGCGCCCAACACGGGCGGAGAGAGCTTCGGCATCATCCTGGTCGAGGCGATGTCGGCCGGCGCACCGGTCCTCGCGAGCGATCTGGACGCGTTCGCGCAGGTCCTGGACCTGGGCTCGGCGGGCGAACTCTTCGCCAACGAGGACGCCGAGGCGTTGGCGGCGGCGGCGATCCGGCTGCTCGGCGACCCGGAGCGGCGTGCCGAACTGCGTGAGCGGGGCGCGGCGCACGTGCGGCGCTTCGACTGGTCGACGGTCGGCGCGGACATCCTCGCCGTGTACGAGACGGTGACGGACGGAGCGGCATCGGTGGCGGCCGACGAGCGCACGGGTCTGCGGGCACGCTTCGGACTGGCGCGGGACTAGGGCCTCTCGTCCGGATCACGCCGGGCTCGCGGGACTGATCCCGTCCGATCCGGACGAAACGCCCCAGGGCTCTCGTCCGGGTCACGCCGGGCCGGCGTGGGCCGGTGCCGCGGGGCCGGGGTGCCCGGCGGGGCGACGCCCGGCCGCCCGTGCCGCGCGTCCGCAGCCGGTGGGACGGTCACACCACCCCCGGGCCGACGGTAGCCTTGCCGCCCGTGATCGAAACCCTCATCTGGATCGTCGTCGCGGTGGTCGCGATCGGCATGTACCTCAGCTGGACAGCCGGACGACTGGACCGGCTGCACACCCGCATCGACGCCGCCCGTGCCGCACTCGACGCCCAACTCCTGCGCCGCGCCTCGGTCACCCAGGAACTGGCCACCTCGGGTGTCCTCGACCCGGCCGCGTCGATCGTGCTGTACGAGGCGGCGCACGCCGCCCGGCAGGCGGAGGAGGAGCACCGCGAGGTCGCGGAGAGCGAGTTGAGCACCGCGCTGCGGGCGGTCTTCGGCGAGTCGGCCCAGGTGGAGAGCGTGAAGGAGATCCCCGGTGGCGAGGAGGCGGCCTTTGAACTCGCCGCCGCCGTGCGCCGGGTCCCGATGGCCCGGCGGTTCCACAACGACGCGGTGCGGGCAGCACGCGCGCTGCGGCGGCACCGCACGGTGCGGTGGTTCCGGCTGGCCGGGCACGCGCCCTTCCCGCTCGCCTTCGAGATGGACGACGAACCGCCGGTCGCCCTGGCGGATCGCCCCGTCAGCTGACCCGGGGCCTGACCGACCCCGTACGTGACCGGGCTCACAAGCCGTCCCGTACACGTTCAAAACGATCCACCGGCCTTCCATTGGCCCTTGCTGTGGACTGGTTCCGGAGAGTTTGCTCAGCACTGCATCAATCAGCGCTTTCAGCGACTTTTTCTCCGAGTGAGGTCGATCCGTGTCCACGCTTCCCACCACCCCGCAGTCCGCCGACTCCCCGGCCACCGGCACCGCCCGCGTCAAGCGCGGCATGGCCGAGCAGCTCAAGGGCGGCGTGATCATGGACGTCGTCAATGCCGAGCAGGCGAAGATCGCCGAGGACGCGGGCGCAGTGGCCGTCATGGCCCTGGAGCGGGTGCCGGCCGACATCCGCAAGGACGGCGGCGTGGCCCGGATGTCCGACCCGAACATGATCGAGGAGATCATCGAGGCCGTCTCCATCCCCGTGATGGCCAAGTCCCGCATCGGGCACTTCGTCGAGGCCCAGGTCCTGCAGTCCCTCGGCGTCGACTACATCGACGAGTCCGAGGTGCTCACCCCGGCCGACGAGGTCAACCACAGTGACAAGTTCGCCTTCACCACCCCGTTCGTCTGCGGCGCCACCAATCTGGGCGAGGCCCTGCGCCGTATCGCCGAGGGTGCGGCCATGATCCGCTCGAAGGGTGAGGCCGGTACCGGGAACGTCGTCGAGGCCGTCCGCCACCTGCGCCAGATCAAGAACGAGATCGCCCGGCTGCGCGGCTACGACAACAACGAGCTGTACGCCGCCGCCAAGGAGCTCCGCGCCCCGTACGAGCTGGTCAAGGAGGTCGCCGAGCTCGGCAAGCTGCCGGTCGTGCTGTTCTCCGCGGGTGGCGTCGCCACTCCCGCCGACGCGGCGCTGATGCGCCAGCTCGGCGCCGAGGGCGTCTTCGTCGGATCCGGCATCTTCAAGTCCGGCGACCCGGCCAAGCGCGCCGCCGCCATCGTCAAGGCCACCACCTTCTACGACGACCCGAAGATCATCGCGGACGCCTCCCGGAACCTGGGCGAGGCCATGGTCGGCATCAACTGCGACACGCTGCCCGAGGCCGAGCGCTACGCCAACCGTGGCTGGTAAGCCCTGATGAGCGACACCCCTGTGATCGGAGTCCTGGCTCTCCAGGGCGACGTACGGGAACACCTGATCGCCCTGGCCTCGGCGGATGCCCTGGCCAGGCCGGTCCGGCGTCCCGAGGAACTCGCCGAGGTCGACGGCCTGGTCATTCCCGGTGGCGAGTCCACCACGATGTCCAAGCTGGCGTCCCTGTTCGGCATGCTGGAACCGCTGCGCGAGCGGGTACGGGACGGAATGCCGGTCTACGGCACCTGTGCCGGAATGATTCTGCTCGCCGACAAGATCCTCGACCCGCGCTCGGGCCAGGAGACGGTCGGCGGGATCGACATGATCGTGCGCCGCAACGCCTTCGGACGACAGAACGAATCCTTCGAGGCGGCCGTGGAGGTCGCCGGCATCGAGGGCGACGCGGTCGAAGGCGTGTTCATCCGCGCCCCATGGGTGGAATCGGTCGGCGCCCGGGCCGAGGTGGTGGCGGAGCACGGCGGTCACATCGTCGCGGTACGCCAGGGGAACGCCCTGGCGACGTCCTTCCATCCCGAACTGACAGGGGACCACCGGGTTCACGCCTTGTTCGTGGACATGGTGCGCGCAGTCGGCTGACTCGATCCCGGTAGGATCTCTCGGGTTCGAATCGATTTTGGTGACGCGAAGGAGAAGGCAGATGTCCGGCCACTCTAAATGGGCTACGACGAAGCACAAGAAGGCCGTGATCGATGCCAAGCGCGGCAAACTCTTCGCGAAGCTGATCAAGAACATCGAGGTCGCGGCGCGCACCGGCGGTGTGGACCCCGATGGAAATCCGACCCTTGTGGACGCGATCCAGAAGGCCAAGAAGAGCTCCGTACCGAACAAGAACATCGACTCCGCGGTCAAGCGCGGCGGTGGTCTCGAAGCGGGCGGCGTCGACTACCAGACGATCATGTACGAGGGCTACGGCCCGAACGGTGTCGCGGTGCTCATCGAGTGCCTCACCGACAACCGCAACCGTGCCGCGTCCGACGTGCGTGTCGCCATGACCCGCAACGGCGGTTCGATGGCCGACCCGGGTTCGGTCTCGTACCTCTTCAACCGCAAGGGCGTCGTGATCGTCCCCAAGGGCGAGCTGACCGAGGACGACGTCCTGGGTGCCGTGCTCGACGCGGGTGCCGAGGAGGTCAACGACCTCGGTGAGAGCTACGAGGTCGTCAGCGAGGCCACCGACATGGTCGCGGTTCGTACCGCGCTCCAGAAGGCCGGCATCGACTACGACTCCGCCGAGGCCAACTTCCTGCCCACCATGCAGGTCGAGCTGGACGAGGAAGGCGCGCGCAAGATCTTCAAGCTGATCGACGCGCTGGAGGACAGCGACGACGTCCAGAACGTCTTCGCCAACTTCGATGTCTCGGACGAGGTCATGGAGAAGGTCGACGCCTGAGCCACGCTCAGCACAGCTTTCACCGACGGGCCGACGGGCCGACGGGGACACACCCCGTCGGCCCGTCGCATTGTCAGTGCGAGCCGATAGCCTGCGGGAACAGTTGACCGATCGGTACGGAGGGGGGCGTCCATGCGGGTACTCGGTGTCGACCCGGGGCTGACCCGGTGCGGTGTCGGTGTCGTCGAGGGCGTCGCCGGCCGGCCCCTGACGATGCTCGGCGTAGGTGTCGTCCGGACCCCGGCCGATGCGGAACTCGGCCACCGGCTGGTCGCCATCGAACGCGGCATCGAGGAATGGCTCGACAAGCACCGGCCCGAGTTCGTCGCCGTGGAGCGGGTGTTCAGCCAGCACAACGTCCGTACGGTGATGGGCACCGCCCAGGCCAGCGCGGTCGCCATGCTCTGCGCGTCCCGGCGAGGCATACCGGTCGCCCTGCACACCCCCAGCGAGGTCAAGGCGGCCGTCACCGGCACCGGCCGTGCGGACAAGGCGCAGGTCGGCGCGATGGTCACCCGCTTGCTGAGACTCGACGCCCCGCCGAAACCCGCCGACGCGGCCGACGCCCTGGCGCTCGCCATCTGCCACATCTGGCGAGCCCCCGCCGTCAACCGCCTCCAGCAGGCGCACGCGTCAGCGGCCGCCGCGGCCCGCACCCCGCGCGTTCCCCGTACCCCCGCAGTTCCCGACCGGAAGGTCCCCCGATGATCGCCTTCGTCAGCGGCCCAGTCGCCGCACTCGCCCCGACCACGGCCGTGATCGAGGTCGGCGGCATCGGCATGGCCGTCCAGTGCACGCCGGACACCCTCGCCGGCCTCAGGATCGGCAAGGAGGCCAGGCTGGCCACCTCCCTCGTCGTGCGGGAGGACTCACTGACCCTGTACGGCTTCGCCGACGACGACGAGCGGCAGGTCTTCGAGCTGCTCCAGACCGCCAGCGGGGTCGGCCCCCGGCTCGCCCAGGCCATGCTCGCCACCCACAGCCCGGACGCCCTGCGGATCGCGGTCGCCACCGGCGACGAGAAGGCGCTGACCGCCGTCTCCGGCATCGGCAAGAAGGGGGCGCAGAAACTCCTCCTCGAACTGAAGGACAGACTCGGCGAGCCCGTCGGTGCCCACATCGGTCAGCAGGGCATCGGCACCCCGGTCACCTCCTCCTGGCGCGATCAGCTGCAGGCCGCCCTGATCGGTCTCGGCTACGCCACCCGTGAGGCCGACGAAGCGGTCGCCGCCGTCGCCCCGCAGGCCGAGGCGGCGCTGGCCGAGAGCGGGCAGGCGCCCGTGCCGCAACTGCTGCGCGCCGCGCTGCAGACCCTCAACCGCGCGCGCTGACCCGAGCGCGCGACATCCGGGGTACACCCCGACGCAGGGCCGGGCACCGCGCGGCACCGAAACACCCGAGGCGGGACAGACTGAATGAACTGGGACGAGACCGGACCCGACACCGACGAGCGATTCGACGAGCGCCTCGTCGCCGCCGGCGCGGACGGCGAGGACACCGCGGTCGAAGCGGCACTTCGGCCGAAGGACCTCGACGAATTCGTCGGCCAGGAGAAGGTGCGCGAACAGCTCGACCTGGTTCTCAAGGCGGCCAGGGCCCGCGGCGCCACCGCCGACCACGTCCTGCTCTCCGGCGCGCCCGGCCTCGGCAAGACCACCCTGTCCATGATCATCGCGGCCGAGATGGGTGCGCCGATCCGGATCACCTCGGGGCCCGCGATCCAGCACGCGGGCGATCTTGCCGCGATTCTCTCCTCGCTCCAGGAGGGTGAAGTCCTCTTCCTCGACGAGATCCACCGCATGTCGCGGCCGGCCGAGGAGATGCTCTACATGGCCATGGAGGACTTCAGGGTCGACGTCATCGTGGGCAAGGGCCCCGGAGCCACCGCCATCCCGCTGGAACTGCCCCCCTTCACCCTGGTCGGCGCCACCACCAGGGCCGGACTGCTGCCGCCCCCGCTGCGCGACCGGTTCGGCTTCACCGGGCACATGGAGTTCTACGCCCCCACCGAGCTGGAACGCGTCATCCACCGCTCCGCGCGCCTGCTCGACGTGGCGATAGACACGGACGGAGCAGCCGAGATCGCCGGGCGCTCCCGCGGCACTCCCCGCATCGCCAACCGGCTGCTGCGCCGCGTCCGGGACTACGCCCAGGTCAAGGCCGACGGGCGGATCGACCGCGCCGTCGCCGCCGCGGCGCTCGGGGTGTACGAGGTGGACGCCCGCGGCCTCGACCGGCTGGACCGTGCGGTGCTCGGCGCCCTGCTCAAGCTCTTCGGCGGCGGTCCCGTAGGATTGTCCACCCTCGCGGTCGCCGTGGGCGAGGAGCGCGAAACCGTCGAGGAGGTCGCGGAGCCCTTCCTGGTACGCGAAGGACTGCTGGCCAGGACGCCGCGCGGGCGTGTCGCGACACCCGCGGCCTGGGCCCACCTCGGTCTCGTGCCTCCGCAGCACGGCGGAAAGGGACAACAGGGCCTGTTCGGGGCGTGATGCGTCACAGGTTCACCCGGACAGGAACCACCGGGCGCCGTCGGGCGTTGTTCCATCGATGCGGACTCGCTTAGACTCCGCCGATGCCGCCCTTACAGGTCGGTGTACCCACCCCCGTAGATCAGGCCGCCTTCCAGCGCGGTCGTGCGAAGGAAACTCGTCCCGTGAATCCCGTGACTCTCCTCCCCTTCATCGTGCTCATCGGGGCCATGTTCCTGATGACGCGGTCCGCCAAGAAGAAGCAGGCGGCCGCTGCCCAGATGCGCAATGAGATGCAGCCCGGCACCGGCGTCCGGACGATCGGGGGCATGTACGCCACCGTCAAGGAGCTTCACGACGACACGGTCCTCCTTGAGATCGCGCCCGGCGTCCACGCCATTTACGCCAAGAACGCGATCGGCGCCGTTCTCGACGATGCCGAGTACAACCGCATCGTCCACGGCGACGGCGAGGACGCCCTCGACCTCGACGGCACCGTCGTGCCGGACGACGCGTCCTCGCTGACCGAGGCGGGCGACGACGAGGACACCTCGGACGACGCCAAGATCGACCTGGGCAAGAAGGCCGAGGCCGACGACGCCGAGGCCGACGACGCCGAGGCGACGGACGCCGAGGCGACGGACGCCGGGTCCGACAAGTCCGACAAGAAGTCCGAGGGCAAGACCGACGGCGAGGCCGACGCGAAGTAACCCACGACCCGGGGAGTGTCGTGAGCCCATCGGCGCCCGGCACTCCCCGGACCGTGCGATCTTCTGCGGGGGCGGGTCCCCACTACACTTCGTGGCCGCTTGGGCGCGTACCCGGCGCGGGGCGGTTGGACAGGGAGAAACGAGAAGGTGGCAGCACCGAAGAAGAGCCGAGGGCCGGCCGGCGGTCAGGGCAGGCCGGGGCGTTCCCTGGCTCTGATCCTGATCGCCATGGTCGCGCTCACCGGCGGGATGTTCTTGTCCGGTCACACCACGCCCCGGCTTGGTATCGACTTGGCGGGCGGCACATCCATCACGCTCAAGGCGCAGAGCCAGCCCGGTAAGCCGAACGCGATCAACCAGACCAACATGGACACCGCGGTCAGCATCATCGAACGCCGTGTCAATGGTCTGGGTGTCTCCGAGGCCGAGGTCCAGACCCAGGGCCGGGACAACATCGTCGTCAACATTCCCAAGGGGACGAACTCGCAGCAGGCCCGGGATCAGGTCGGTACGACCGCCCAGCTCTACTTCCGGCCGGTGCTGACCGTCGCCGCGGGTACGCCGACGCCCGACGGCACCGCAAGCCCCTCGCCCTCCGGTTCGCCGAAGCCGGGCGAGTCCGCCGACACCGGCGGGAAGACGTCCGGCTCCACGGCCACACCCTCGGCCACTGCCACCACCCAGGGCCGCGCGGTCACCGGCGCCCTGCTGAAGGACACGACGCCCAGCCCCAGCGCGTCCGGCACGCCGAAGGCGACCACGACTCCTCCGGCCCCCGACCCGGCCACCGCCGCGCTGGAGAAGAAGTTCAGCGCTCTGGACTGCTCCAAGAAGGCCGGCCGGGCGTCGGCAGGCGCGAATGTGAAGCCCACCGAGCCCACCGTCGCGTGCAGCTCCGAGGGTGACGCCAAGTACGTCCTCGGCCCGGCCGAGGTCTCCGGCACGGACGTGGACAGCGCCAAGGGCGCGATCAACCAGCAGAACGGTCAGTGGATCGTTCAGATGGAGTTCACCAAGGGCGGCGCCAAGAAGTTCCAGAAGATCACGGGCCGGCTCGCGCAGCAGCAGTCGCCGCAGAACCAGTTCGCCATCGTGCTCGACGGCGAGGTCGTCTCGGCTCCTTACGTGCGCACGGCGCTGAGCGCGAACGCCGAGATCTCCGGCAGCTTCGACCAGCAGTCCGCCGAGGACCTCGCCAACGTGCTCTCCTACGGTGCTCTGCCGCTCAGCTTCAAGGAGCAGACCGTCACCACCGTCACGGCCGCTCTCGGGGGTGAGCAGCTGCGAGCGGGTCTGATCGCCGGCGCCATCGGACTGGCCCTGGTCATCATCTACCTGGTGAGCTACTACCGCGGCCTGGCATTCATCGCCCTTCTGAGCCTCCTGGCCTCAGGCATCCTGAGCTACACCCTCATGGCGCTGCTCGGCCCGGCCATCGGCTTCGCGCTGAACCTCCCGGCGGTCTGCGGTGCCATCGTGGCCATCGGTATCACCGCGGACTCCTTCATCGTGTACTTCGAGAGGATCCGCGACGAGATCCGCGAGGGCCGCACCCTGCGTCCCGCCGTCGAGCGGGCGTGGCCGCGTGCCCGGCGCACCATCCTGGTCTCCGACTTCGTGTCGTTCCTTGCCGCGGCGGTCCTCTTCGTCGTCACCGTCGGCAAGGTCCAGGGCTTCGCCTTCACGCTGGGGCTCACCACCTTGCTCGACGTGGTCGTGGTGTTCCTCTTCACCAAGCCGGTCATGACGATGCTGGCCCGCACGAAGTTCTTCGCCAGCGGCCACCCGTGGTCCGGTCTGGACCCGAAGCGGCTCGGCGCCAAGCCACCACTGCGCCGCTCGCGCCGTGTCAACGCCCCCACCGACCACCCGAAGGAGGCGTGAGATGTCGCGACTCGGCACTCTCGGCGCCCGTCTCTACCGCGGCGAAGTCGGCTACGACTTCATCGGCAAGCGCAAGATCTGGTACGGCGTCTCGATCCTGATCACCATCACGGCCATCGTCGGCCTGGCGGTCAGTGGCCTGAACATGGGCATCGAATTCAAGGGCGGTGCCGTCTTCACCACCCCGAAGACGAGCGTGAGCGTCGACGAAGCGGAGAACATCGCGACCGAGGCGTCCGGCCATCAGGCGATCGTCCAGAAGCTCGGCAACGGCGGTCTGCGCATTCAGATCACCGAAGTCGACACCGCGAAGTCCGACCAGATCAAGACCCAGCTCTCCAAGGACCTCGACGTCCCGACCGAGAAGATCGCCGCGGACCTGGTCGGCCCCAGCTGGGGTGAGCAGATCGCCAACAAGGCCTGGACCGGCCTCGGCGTCTTCATGGTTCTCGTCGTGATCTACCTGGCCATCGCCTTCGAATGGCGGATGGCCATCGCGGCCCTGGTCGCACTGATCCACGACATCACCATCACGGTCGGTATCTACGCCCTGGTCGGCTTCGAGGTCACCCCGGGCACCGTGATCGGTCTGCTGACCATCCTCGGCTACTCCCTCTACGACACGGTCGTCGTGTTCGACAGCCTCAGGGAGAGCACGGACGGCATCACCAAGCAGACCCGGTGGACGTACGGCGAGATCGCCAACCGTTCGATCAACGGCACCCTGGTCCGCTCCATCAACACCACGGTCGTGGCCCTGCTCCCCGTCGCCGGTCTGCTCTTCATCGGCGGCGGCGTTCTCGGCGCCGGCATGCTGAACGACATCTCGCTGTCGCTGTTCGTCGGCCTCGCGGCCGGTGCGTACTCCTCGATCTTCATCGCCACACCGCTCGTCGCCGACCTCAAGGGACGCGACCCGCAGATGAAGGCGCTGAAGAAGCGGGTGCTCGCCAAGCGTGCGGCAGCCGCCGCCAAGGGCGAGTCCGCCGAGGACGAGCGGCCGGAGGATGGCCTTCCGGCGGGCGCGGCACCCGCTGCCGCGGTCGTCGGCCAGCGCCAGCAGCCCCCCAGGGGCCGCGGCCGGACCCCGGGGAAGCGCTGATGACCAGCACCACCGAGAGCATCCGTGAGCTCCTGCTCAGCCGGATCCGTGACGTGCCGGACTACCCGAAGCCGGGCGTGATGTTCAAGGACATCACCCCGCTGCTCGCGGACCCGGCGGCTTTCGCGGCCCTGACCGACACTCTCGCGGAGATGTGTGTACGGCACGGCGCCACGAAGGTCGTCGGCCTTGAGGCACGCGGCTTCATCCTGGCCGCCCCGGTCGCGGTGCGCGCCGGTCTCGGGTTCGTACCCGTCCGCAAGGCGGGGAAGCTGCCCGGAGCCACGCTCAGCCAGGCCTACGAGCTCGAGTACGGCACGGCCGAGATCGAGATCCACGCGGAGGATCTGTCCGCCGGCGACAGGATCATGGTCATCGACGACATCCTCGCCACCGGTGGCACCGCCGAGGCGTCGCTGGAGCTGATCCGGCGGGCCGGCGCCGAGGTCGCAGGCGTCGCGGTCCTCATGGAGCTCCGCTTCCTGGAGGGACGTGCCCGTATGAAGCAGGCCCTGGCGGGTGCTCCGCTGGAGGCTCTCATCCACGTGTGAGTGCGGCGTACATGAATCGGGTGTTCAGGGTTTCTTCTGGACACCCGATTCGCATGTGCGTATCAGAACCAGCGAGAAGGAGGCTCGCCACGGGGGCGGTCTCTGATGGTCTACGGCTGGAAGGTCTTCAAGAGCGGCAGCATATGTGTGCAGGTCAAGGGCTTCAATGCCAAGGGCAAGAAGACCTGGTACAACGCCGGCTGCGGAAAGAGCGGTCAGATCACGGTGCCGTGGGGCAACGTCGCCGCCAACAAGGAGATGAAGGTCAAGGGGGGCAGCGCTTCTGCGCTGGAACTGAGGTTTCACCTGACCTCGGTCAGGTCTGCGCGCAGTGACCTACGGCCCTGACGGGAGAGGAGCAGGGGGCGGTGTGCCTCGCCGCCCTCACGCTCCGAACGGCGCCTGTGGCCGTATGGCGGGTCCGCTGTTTCGCTGTTTCTCCTCGGGTCGGGCCGGCGCTCGGACCATCGGCCCGTGACGGGCTCGCTGCACTGCAGGCACCAAGGACGGGTACCCGGGAACAACCGGGTGCCCGCCCCGCGTTGTGAGGGGTCCCACGGTCCCCGGGGGAGGTCCGGCCACAGGATCGATACGATGGCCTTTCCGGGTATCCGGATCCGCATGAGGAGCGCTCTTGCCAGACGAGGCCCAGCCAGTCGCCGCCCCGCAGCCCGACAAGCCCGCGGCGGCCCCAGTCACGCCTGGGAAGAAGCATTCCGCACAGAAGCCGAAGCCTCCGGCCCCCGAGCCCGGCACGGGCCCGGAGCGGGCCGGTGCCGGGACGCTGCGCCCGGCGCCCGCTGCTCCCGCCCAGCCGGTCGTCCCCGCCTCCTCGGCCGCGTCCGCCCCGAAGCCTCCGGCGAAGCCGGTGACCCCGGCCGCTCCCGCGACCCGCTCGGGCGGATCCTCCAACCGGGTCAGGGCCAGGCTCGCCCGCCTGGGCGTGCAGCGCTCCAGCCCGTACAACCCGGTCCTGGAGCCGTTGCTGCGCATCGTCCGCAGCAACGACACCAAGATCGAAACGGCCACGCTGCGCCAGATCGAGCGCGCCTACCAGGTCGCCGAGCGCTGGCACCGCGGCCAGAAGCGCAAGAGCGGCGACCCGTACATCACGCACCCGCTCGCCGTCACCACGATCCTCGCCGAACTCGGCATGGACCCGGCGACGCTCATGGCCGGGCTGCTGCACGACACCGTCGAGGACACTGAGTACGGCCTGGACACCCTGCGCCGCGACTTCGGCGACCAGGTCGCCCTGCTCGTCGACGGCGTCACCAAACTGGACAAGGTCAAGTTCGGCGAGGCGGCACAGGCCGAGACCGTGCGCAAGATGGTCGTCGCCATGGCCAAGGACCCCAGGGTCCTCGTCATCAAGCTCGCCGACCGGCTGCACAACATGCGCACCATGCGCTACCTCAAGCGGGAGAAGCAGGAGAAGAAGGCCCGCGAGACGCTTGAGATCTATGCCCCGCTGGCACACCGCCTGGGTATGAACACCATCAAGTGGGAGCTGGAGGACCTCGCCTTCGCGATCCTCTACCCCAAGATGTACGACGAGATCGTCCGCCTCGTCGCCGAGCGGGCCCCCAAGCGCGACGAGTACCTCGCCATAGTGACCGACGAGGTCCAGGCCGACCTGCGCGCCGCCCGGATCAAGGCCACCGTCACCGGCCGCCCGAAGCACTACTACAGCGTCTACCAGAAGATGATCGTGCGGGGCCGGGACTTCGCCGAGATCTACGACCTGGTGGGCATCCGGGTCCTCGTCGACACCGTCCGCGACTGCTACGCGGCGCTCGGCACCGTCCACGCGCGATGGAATCCGGTCCCCGGCCGGTTCAAGGACTACATCGCGATGCCCAAGTTCAACATGTACCAGTCGCTGCACACCACGGTGATCGGTCCCAGCGGCAAGCCCGTCGAGCTGCAGATCCGCACGTTCGACATGCACCGCCGCGCCGAGTACGGCATCGCAGCGCACTGGAAGTACAAGCAGGAAGCCGTCGCGGGCGCCTCCAAGGTGCGCACCGACGTCCCCAAGAACACCGGACGGGGCCAGGACACCGTCAACGACATGGCGTGGCTGCGTCAGCTCCTGGACTGGCAGAAGGAGACCGAGGACCCCAGCGAGTTCCTGGAGTCCCTGCGCTTCGATCTCTCCCGCAACGAGGTCTTCGTCTTCACACCCAAGGGCGACGTCATAGCGCTCCCCGCGGGTGCGACACCGGTCGACTTCGCGTACGCCGTGCACACGGAGGTCGGCCACCGGACCATAGGCGCGCGGGTCAACGGGCGGCTCGTACCGCTCGAATCGACCCTCGACAACGGCGACCTGGTGGAGGTCTTCACCTCCAAGGCAGCCGGCGCCGGGCCCTCCCGTGACTGGCTGGGCTTCGTCAAGTCTCCCCGCGCCCGCAACAAGATCCGCGCCTGGTTCTCCAAGGAGCGCCGTGACGAGGCGATCGAGCAGGGCAAGGACGCCATCGCGCGTGCCATGCGCAAGCAGAACCTGCCGATCCAGCGCATCCTGACCGGCGACTCCCTGGTCACCCTCGCCCATGAGATGCGCTACCCCGACATCTCCTCCCTGTATGCGGCGATCGGCGAGGGTCATGTGGCCGCCGCCGGTGTCGTGCAGAAGCTGGTGCAGGCGCTCGGCGGCGAGGACGCCGCCAACGAGGACATCGCAGAGAGCTCACCGCCCTCGCGCAGCCGCGGCAAGCGCCGCTCCAACGCCGATCCTGGTGTCGTCGTCAAGGGCGTCGAGGACGTCTGGGTCAAGCTCGCCCGCTGCTGCACGCCCGTACCCGGCGACCCGATCATCGGCTTCGTCACCCGCGGCAGCGGTGTCTCCGTGCACCGTGCCGACTGCGTCAACGTCGACTCCCTGTCGCAGCAGCCGGAGCGGATCCTGGACGTCGAGTGGGCGCCGACCCAGTCCTCGGTCTTCCTGGTCGCCATCCAGGTCGAGGCCCTCGACCGGTCGCGGCTGCTCTCCGATGTCACCCGCGTCCTGTCCGACCAGCACGTCAACATCCTGTCGGCGGCCGTGCAGACCTCCAGGGACCGCGTCGCCACCTCGCGCTTCACCTTCGAGATGGGGGACCCGAAACACCTCGGGCACGTACTGAAGGCAGTACGGGGCGTGGAGGGCGTCTACGACGTCTACCGTGTGACCTCGGCGCGCAGGCCGTAGAGGGCGCTCTGCCGCTCTGCCCGGCTTCCTCGGGGCTCCTCCCGGTCGGAGGCTCGCGCGGGAAAGCTGCCGGGGGAGGGCCGCACAGGCTACGAGGTCGGCACGGAGCTGGTTGCGAGCGGACCTGCGGTCAGCTGCGCGAGGCGTTCCGCCATGCCCCTCGACCGCGAGGAGAGGAGCACCGGTCCGGGCCGCTGCCGCCTTGTGCACCGGGGACCGTGCCGGCCCCGCACACGAAGACGAAAGGGCCCCTTGTACGCGTCCCGAGACGTGCACAAGAGGCCCTGCCGCACACCGATCAACGGATGAGGCCGGTCGGCGGCGCGTGCCGCCTGCTCAGCCGCCGAACTCCTCCAGGCCCTTGAGCGCCTGGTCCAGCAGTGCCTGTCGGCCTTCGAGCTCCTTGGCCAGCTTGTCGGCACGGGCGTTGTTGCCCGAGGCGCGGGCCGTGTCGATCTGCGTACGCAGCTTGTCAACGGCCGCCTGCAGCTGACCGGTCAGACCGGCGGCACGCGCACGCGCCTCCGGGTTCGTCCGGCGCCACTCCGATTCCTCGGCCTCCTGGAGCGCCCGCTCCACCGCGTGCATCCGCCCCTCGACCTTCGGGCGGGCGTCACGCGGCACATGGCCGATGGCCTCCCAGCGCTCGTTGATGGCCCGGAACGCGGCCCTGGCCGCCTTCAGGTCCTTCACCGGCACCAGCTTCTCGGCCTCGACCGCGAGCTCCTCCTTGAGCTTGAGGTTCTCGCCCTGCTCCGCGTCCCGCTCGGCGAAGACCTCGCTGCGGGCGGCGAAGAAGACGTCCTGAGCACCGCGGAAACGGTTCCACAGGTCGTCCTCGGCCTCGCGCTGGGCGCGGCCCGCCGCCTTCCACTCCGTCATCAGGTCGCGATAGCGGGCGGCCGTCGCTCCCCAGTCCGTGGAGCCGGAGAGCGACTCGGCCTCGGCGACCAGCTTCTCCTTGGCCTTACGGGCTTCCTCGCGCTGGGCATCCAGCGAGGCGAAGTGGGCCTTGCGGCGCTTGGAGAACGCCGAGCGGGCGTGCGAGAAGCGGTGCCACAGCTCGTCGTCGGACTTGCGGTCGAGCCGCGGCAGGCCCTTCCACGTGTCGACGAGCGCACGGAGCCGCTCGCCCGCGGAGCGCCACTGCTCGCTCTGCGCCAGCTCCTCGGCCTCGGCGACCAGCGCCTCCTTGGCGTGCTTCGCCTCGTCGGTCTGCTTCGCCTTCTGGGCCTTGCGCTCCTCGCGCCGCGAGTCGACCGTCGCGACCAGCGCGTCGAGTCGCTTGCGCAGCGCTTCGAGGTCTCCGACGGCGTGATGCTCGTCCACCTGGAGCCGCAGATGCTCGATGGCGGTCGTGGCGTCCTTCGCCGACAGATCGGTGGTCTTCACCCGCCGTTCGAGGAGGCCGATCTCGACCACAATGCCCTCGTACTTGCGCTCGAAGTAGGCCAGAGCCTCCTCGGGGGAACCCGCCTGCCACGATCCGACGACCTTTTCGCCATCGGCTGTACGCACGTACACGGTGCCCGTCTCATCGACGCGGCCCCACGGGTCGCTGCTCACAGCGCCTCCTCCACCTGATGCCCGCGAGAGGGTTCGCCCCCCTGGCATCGTCCACAGTTTCCTGGGGCGGGCAGCGCCCGCCCTGCACAACGCCAATCTAGGCGACCGGCCGCCCGGCTGTCCGCACTCAGCGCGGCCGAAAATAATCCGGCCCGCCTCGCCGTCACCGGCCGGCCCGGTCCGGTCACGACTTGTCGACAGCGACCTTCGAGATGTCCACGGCCTTCTTCGGCGCACCGTCCGGCGCTCCGCCGGCCACTCCCGCCGCACCGACGTCCTTGACGGCCTTCAGCGAGGCGTCGTCCATCGTGCCGAACGGCGTGTAGGTGGGCGGCAGTTTGCTGTCCTTGTACACGAGGAAGAACTGGCTGCCGCCGGTGTGCGGCTGGCCGGTGTTCGCCATCGCCACCGTGCCCGCCGGATACGTGACCGTGCCGTCCTTGCCCGCCTTGCCCAGCGCCGTCAGATTCTCGTCGGGAATCGTGTAACCGGGGCCGCCCGTGCCGTCCCCCTTGGGGTCACCGCACTGCAGGACGAAAATGCCCTGCGTGGTCAGCCGGTGGCACTTCGTACCGTCGAAGAAGCCCTTGTCGGCCAGCGACTTGAAGGAGTTCGTGGTGTGCGGGGTCTTCGCCCCGTCCATCGTGAACGCGATGTCGCCCTGGCTCGTCTTGAGCGACATCGTGTACTTCGCTTTTTTGTCGATCTTCATCGCGGGCTCGGGCGCGCTGCTCTCGCTCGCCGACGGGGAGTCCGAGGGGCTTGCGGCCGCGTCGCTCTTGTCCTTCTTGCCGTCGCCGTCGATGGCGAGATACGCACCGACCCCGACGACCGCCACCACGGCCACCGCGGAAGCGATGACGACGGTCAGCCGCCGCGTCCTGCGGCGGGCCTCCTCCCGGCGCTGCTGCTGCCGCTCGAACTTCTCCCTGGCGAGCTGCCGCCGCCGCTGATCGCTGCTGACCACCGGGTGATCTCCTTGTGGGTCGTGTGATTGGGGCCTGGGCTGCCCGTACCGTATATGGGTTAGCTGTGGAATGAGGAGCGCCGGTAGTCTCTGAAGTGCTGCGACCTCCTCAGTCGCGATTCGCCGTCGGACGACCATTAAGGACGATCGTGCTCATTGCCGGGTTCCCCGCCGGGGCCTGGGGGACCAACTGTTACCTGGTCGCCCCGGCCGCAGGCGAGGAGTGCGTGATCATCGACCCCGGCCATCAGGCCGCGTCAGGAGTCGAGGAAGCACTGAAGAAGCATCGGCTGAAGCCCGTCGCCGTCGTACTGACCCACGGCCACATCGACCACGTCGCCTCGGTCGTCCCGGTGTGCGGCGCGCACGACGTCCCCGCCTGGATCCATCCGGAGGACCGGTTCATGATGAGCGACCCGGAGAAGGCCCTCGGCCGCTCGATCGGGATGCCGCTCATGGGTGAGCTGACAGTGGGGGAGCCGGACGATGTCCGGGAACTGAGCGACGGGGCCCTGCTGAAGCTGGCCGGTCTGGAGTTCGGTGTCGCGCACGCACCCGGCCATACCAAGGGGTCGGTGACGTTCAGGATGCCCGAGGCCGCGGATGTTCCGCAGATCCTCTTCTCGGGCGACCTGCTCTTCGCCGGCTCCGTCGGACGCACCGACCTGCCCGGCGGCGACCACGCCGAGCTGCTCGAGTCGCTGGCCCGTGTGTGCCTGCCGCTCGACGACTCGACCGTGGTGCTGTCCGGCCACGGCCCCCAGACGACCATCGGCCGCGAGCGCGCCTCGAATCCGTATCTGCACGGTATGGACGCGCCCCGACGAGGAATGTGACGAGAGAAAAACCCGTGAGCACCTTCAAGGCCCCCAAGGGCACGTACGACCTGACCCCGCCCGATTCCGCGAAGTACCTCGCGGTGCGCGAGGCGATCGCCGCACCCCTGAAGAACTCCGGCTACGGCTACATCGAGACGCCCGGGTTCGAGGACGTCGCCCTCTTCTCGCGCGGTGTCGGCGAGTCCACCGACATCGTGACCAAGGAGATGTACACCCTCACCACCAAGGGCGGCTCCCAGCTGGCGCTGCGCCCCGAGGGCACCGCGTCCGTGCTGCGCGCGGCTCTGGAGGCCAACCTCCACAAGCTCGGCAACCTGCCCGTGAAGCTCTGGTATTCCGGCTCGTACTACCGCTACGAGCGCCCGCAGAAGGGCCGCTACCGGCACTTCTCGCAGGTCGGTGCCGAGGCGATCGGCGCAGAGGACCCGGTGCTGGACGCCGAGCTGATCATTCTCGCCGACCAGGCCTACCGCACGCTGGGCCTGCGGAACTTCCGCATCCTGCTCAACTCGCTGGGCGACAAGGAGTGCCGCCCTGTCTACCGGGACGCGCTCCAGGGCTTCCTGCGCGAGCTCGACCTGGACGAGGAGACGCGCCGCCGCATCGAGATCAACCCGCTCCGGGTCCTCGACGACAAGCGGCCCGAGGTGCAGAAGCAGCTGGTCGGCGCCCCGGTGCTGCGCGACTACCTGTGCGACGCCTGCAAGGCGTACCACGAGGAGGTCCGCGACCTGCTCTCCGCGGCCGGTGTGGTGTACGAGGACGACGAGAAGCTCGTCCGCGGTCTCGACTACTACACCCGCACCACCTTCGAGTTCGTCCACGACGGGCTCGGCTCGCAGTCCGCGGTGGGCGGCGGCGGACGCTACGACGGCCTGTCCGAGATGATCGGCGGCCCGGCGCTCCCGTCGGTCGGCTGGGCGCTCGGCGTGGACCGTACGGTGCTCGCGCTGGAGGCGGAGGGCATCGAGCTCGAACTGCCCGCGACCACCAGCGTCTTCGCCGTGCCACTGGGCGAGGAGGCCCGGCGGGTGCTCTTCGGGATCGTCACGCAACTGCGCCGCGAGGGCGTGGCAGCGGACTTCGCGTACGGAAACCGTGGCCTCAAGGGTGCGATGAAGAGCGCGAACCGGTCGGGAGCGCGGCTGACGATCGTGGCGGGCGAGCGGGACCTGGCCGAGGGACTCGTCCAGCTCAAGGACATGGAGTCCGGCGAGCAGACGGCGGTGCTGCTGGCGGACGTGTCCGGGGCGATCCGCGAGCGACTGGCCTAGGATCTCTCGTTCGGATCGGGCCGGGCTCACCTGAGTGGCGCGGGGCTCGCCGGACGGACCGGAACAAAGGCTCGTCCGGCGAGCCCCGCGCAGGGCCGGCCGGTGTCGCCCCGTTCGGTGGCCGCTGCGGGAGACGGCGGGTGATGCGCGTCATCGCCCGGCACGGCGTCAACTCGGAGGCAGCGGATTCACCCTGCCGGACGGTTCCTGACCGGTACCCCGACAGCGGTCACTAAATTCCGGGTCCCCGCCGGATATCCGGCCCCTCTCCGCACCGGGACACGACGACCTCGCGGCGCTCCTCCCGGCCCTGCCCGGCCCGAGCGCTCCCTGCCCCTCGCCTCGGCGGATTCCCAGGTCCGAGCCGCCGACCACGGGCGGTTCGCCGCCGCTCCCGCGCGGAACGCCCCGCCACCCCGGGCGAGGTCCGGGTTCGGGGCCATAAGCGGACCGAGTGTTCAGGTCCGGTCGCACATCGGGCTTCACGTCCACCTTTATGTCCATCGAACAGAAGCCCAGCGGCGCGGTGCGGCACAATGACCGTGCCCAGCAGGCCACTCACTGATGGAACGGCGATATGACGACTGCAGCGGTTGACCATCCCTCCTCCGACCAGGACGAGGACGGCGTGAAGAGGACCATCGGCGGCAGTCGGGCGTTCGCACTGCTGCTGGTGATCACGGGCGCCGCCGGACTCCTCGCCGCCTGGGCCATCACGATCGACAAGTTCAAGTTGCTGGAGGACCCCAACTTCACGCCGGGCTGCAGTCTCAACCCGGTCGTCGCCTGCGGCAACATCATGAAGAGCGAGCAGGCCGCCGCCTTCGGTTTCCCGAACCCGATGCTCGGTCTGGTCACCTACTCCGTGATCATCGGCATCGGCCTTGCGCTGCTCGCGGGCGCCCGCTTCCGCAGCTGGTACTGGCTCGGAATGAACGCCGGCACGCTGTTCGGCGTCGGCTTCTGCACCTGGCTCCAGTACCAGTCGCTCTACAACATCAACTCGCTCTGCCTGTGGTGCTGCCTGGCCTGGGGCGCCACGATCTTCATGTTCTGCTACGTCACCACGCACAACATCAAGCAGCGGATCCTCCCGGCGCCGAACTGGCTGCGCAACGGACTGACGGAGTTCCACTGGGTGCCACCGGTCCTGTGGATCGGCATCATCGGCATGCTGATCCTGACCCGCTGGTGGGACTTCTGGACGAGCTGACCGGCCCCCGCCGCCCGGCTCCTGCCGGGCAGCCGGCCCGGCAGGGATGTCAGTGCCGTGACATAGGGTTCAAAACGTGGAGCCCGACCTCTTTACCGCAGCCGCCGAAGACCGCCAGGACAAGGACCCGTCCAGCAGCCCCCTGGCTGTCCGGATGCGCCCGCGCACCCTCGACGAGGTCGTCGGCCAGCAGCATCTGCTCAAGCCGGGCTCGCCGCTGCGCCGTCTCGTCGGCGAGGGGAACGGCGGGCCGGCGGGCCCGTCGTCCGTGATCCTCTGGGGCCCGCCCGGCATCGGGAAGACGACTCTCGCGTACGTGGTCAGCAAGGCCACCAACAAGCGCTTCGTCGAGCTGTCCGCGATCACCGCCGGCGTCAAGGAGGTGCGGGCCGTCATCGAGGGTGCCCGCCGTGCCACCGGGGGCTACGGCAAGGAGACGGTCCTCTTTCTCGACGAGATCCACCGCTTCTCCAAGGCGCAGCAGGACTCCCTGCTCCCGGCCGTGGAGAACCGCTGGGTGACGCTGATCGCCGCGACCACCGAGAATCCGTACTTCTCGATCATCTCGCCGCTGCTGTCGCGCTCTCTGCTGCTCACCCTGGAATCCCTCACCGACGACGATCTGCGCGGTCTGCTGCGGCGCGCCCTGGCCGACGAACGCGGACTCGGCGGCACGGTGGCGCTGCCGAAGGACGCCGAGTCGCATCTGCTGCGCATCGCGGGTGGCGACGCCCGTCGGGCGCTCACGGCGCTGGAGGCCGCGGCCGGTGCGGCGCTGTCCAAGCAGGAGAAGGAGATCACCCTCCTGACCCTGGAGGAGACCGTCGACCGCGCCGCCGTCACGTACGACCGGGACGGCGACCAGCACTACGACGTGACGAGTGCGCTCATCAAATCGATCCGCGGCTCCGACGTGGATGCCGCGCTGCACTACCTGGCCCGGATGATCGAGGCGGGGGAGGACCCCAGGTTCATCGCCCGGCGGCTGATGATCTCGGCGAGCGAGGACATCGGTCTCGCCGACCCCACGGCGCTGCCCACCGCCGTCGCGGCCGCCCAGGCGGTTGCCATGATCGGATTCCCGGAGGCGGCGCTCGTCCTGAGCCACGCGACGATCGCCCTGGCGCTCGCCCCCAAGTCCAATGCGGCGACACTGGCGATCTTCGCCGCCCAGGAGGATGTGCGGAAGGGACTCGCGGGTCCCGTCCCGGCGCATCTGCGCGACGGCCACTACAAGGGCGCCGCCAAGCTGGGCCATGCCGTGGGTTACGTGTATCCGCACGATGTCCCCGGAGGTATCGCCGCCCAGCAGTACGCCCCGGACGCCGTCCGCGACCAGCGGTACTACCAGCCCACGCGCTACGGCGCGGAGGCGCGCTACGCGGATGTGGTGGAGCGGGTCCGCGAGCGGCTCGGCCGCACGGGCTCCGACGGCGGCGCGAGCCCGTCCGCCGGCTGAGCACGGCGGAGAAGGACGCGCGGGGCCGCTGGAGAAGCGCAGAGCCTTGAGAACGCAAACAGCGCGGACGGGGTCTGCCGGCTCAGCTCACCGCGGCCTCGAAGAGCGTGTGCATGGCGTGGCGCAGCTCCCCGACGTCGCGCACCGGCCCGGGGAATTCGAAGCGCGCGTCGAAGCAGCGGTCGCGGTCCTCGCACAGGCGTACCCGCAGCCCGTACCGGTCCAGCGCGAGCGGCACGACGGCGGGCCGGCGGGCCGCGCGGGATGGGGCCGGACGCTCGCCGAGCAGCCCGTACAGCGCGTCCAGCTGTTCGCCGTGCGCCGCGTGCAGATGCTGGAGCAGTTCCGCCTCGTATCCGAAGAGCGGGTCGGGGGCCGCGTCCCGGAACGCGTCGGGTTCGACCTCCTCGGCGCCCCACAGATCGTCGATGTACGCCTCGCCCGTCTCCAGCCGCAGCGTCGTCCGGCCCGGCCCGGACATGCCCGGGACAGTGGTGAGCCACCCGGAGACCCACGCGCGACCGCGGATGCGATGGGGCACGGAGACCGGGGCGACGTCCGTGATCTCCAGCACAGCCGTCAGCTCGTCGTCCTCGGCGTGCGTCGCCGCCCGTACGACCGGGGAATCCGTAGGGAGTTCGAGGAACAGATCCCCGTCGGGGCCCACGCCCCTGGTCAGCGGCATCAGCTGATCCGGGCCTGCGGCGTTCAGCCCGGGGACGAGCAGTACCGCCGAACAGGTACTCTGTACGAGAGTTCGTGTGCGCTCGGCTGCTGACGGCATCCGAGTGTTTTCAAGCCCGCCGGGACGCGGCTGACCACGATCTGATCGGTCCTCCGTCGTATCGGCATCCTGAGGGGTGTCGACGCTGTCAGTGCTGTCCGTGATGTGTGTGGTGTTCCCCGGGCGAGACATGCGATCTCCTCAAGTAAGGTGAGCCTAACCTAACCTACAACGGAGGTCTGGAGAACGTGCCTAACCAGTCGCGTCCCAAGGTCAAGAAGAGCCGCGCGCTCGGCATCGCGCTGACGCCGAAGGCCGTCAAGTACTTCGAGGCCCGCCCCTACCCGCCGGGCGAGCACGGCCGTGGTCGCAAGCAGAACTCGGACTACAAGGTCCGTCTGCTGGAGAAGCAGCGCCTGCGTGCCCAGTACGACATCAGCGAGCGTCAGATGGCGCGTGCCTACGACCGCGCCAAGAAGGCCGAGGGCAAGACGGGCGAGGCGCTCGTCGTCGAGCTGGAGCGTCGTCTCGACGCCCTGGTGCTGCGTTCGGGCATCGCCAGGACCATCTACCAGGCCCGCCAGATGGTTGTCCACGGTCACATCGAGGTCGACGGCCGCAAGGTCGACAAGCCGTCCTTCCGTGTCCGTCCCGACAACATCGTGATGGTCCGCGAGCGCAGCCGCGAGAAGCACCCCTTCCAGGTTGCCCGCGCCGGTGGCTACGCCCCCGACGGCGAGACCCCGCGCTACCTGCAGGTGAACCTGCAGGCCCTGGCCTTCCGCCTCGACCGGGACCCGAACCGCAAGGAAATCCCCGTGATCTGCGACGAGCAGCTCGTCGTCGAGTACTACGCCCGCTGATCCAGGCACAGCCGCATTCAGCAGCGCTCAGGCCCGCCCCTCCCCGATGTACGGGAGGCGGCGGGCCTGAGCGATTTCCCGGGGCCGGGCAGGGGGCCGGGCAGCCGGCCCGGCGGCTGCGCCCGGTTCGCGGGCCCGCTCCCGAGCGCCCTGGCCACCGCCGCGTCCAGATCCAGCTGCCCGCCCGCGCGCAGCCCTGACTCGTAGGGGCCGTCGCCCAGCTCCCGGCGGGCCAGCTCCTCGCATCGGACCCGGGGCTGCCTGTAGTAGGCCGAACCGAACAGCGGCAGCCCCACCGACGGCCAGATCCGGTCGGCGGCGCCCTGCAGCACCGCTGCCTCCGCCGCGTTCCCCTCGACCGCCGTGACCAGTGCCAGCAGCTCCAGCGCGAGTACCGAGCCCAGCAGATCGTGGAAGGTGTGACCGATCGACAGACACTCGCCGAGCAGGTCCCGGGCCCGGTCCGGCCCGCCCCGTTGCAGTGCGGCGAAGGCCAGCACGTACAGCGCGTACGAGAGGGCCCACCGTTCCCCGTGGTCCTCGCAGATCTCCCTGACCTCCTCGCAGATCGCGGCCGCCCCGTCCAGGTCCCCGTGGAATCCGACCGCCATCGCCAGTTCGATCTGGGCCATCAGTACATTGCTGTTCAGCTCACCGAGTTCCCGGTAGCGGCCGAGCGCGTCGCCCAGCAGCTCCTGTGCCCTGACCATGTCGTCCGTGAGGAGCGCCAGGCACCCCATCCGGTGCACCGCGTACGCGAGCGCCGTGGAGTCGCCCGCCCGGTCCGCTTCGTCCCGGCACTCCTGCAGCGCGGAGACCGCACCGACCGGGTCGCCCTGCAGCACGGCCACATGTCCGAGCACCCACAACGCCTTGAGTCGCGCGGAGTCGTACGGTGACTCCTCCTCCAGCACATGGTCCAGCCAGTGCCGGCCCTCCGAGAGACGCCCGCACCCCACCCAGAGGAACCAGAGGGTGCCCGCCAGGTACTGCGCGAGATGCGCCTCGCCCGCGTTCTCCAGCGAATACTCCATCGCCCGCCGCAGATTGGGCAGTTCGCTCTCCACCCGGGCAGCCACCTCGTCCTGCCGCGGGCTGAACCAGTCGAGCTCGCACATGGTCGCCAGCCCCAGGAACCAGTCCCGGTGGCGGCGCCTCAACCGGTCCGTCCCACCCGTGGCCGCCAGCCACTCGGCGCCGTACTCGCGCACCGTGTCCAACATCCGGTAGCGGGTGCCGGCCGCCGAGTCCTCACGCAGGACGACGGACTGCGTGAGCAGCCCGGAGAGCACGTCGAGCACCGATTCGGCCGGCAGATCGGCTCCGCTGCAGATGTACTCGACGGCCTCCAGATCGAACTGCCCGGCGAACACCGAGAGCCGCGCCCACAGCAGCCGCTGCTCCGGAGCGCAGAGTTCATGACTCCAGCCGATGGCCGTGCGGAGTGTCTGGTGGCGCGCCAGCGCGCTGCGGCTGGAGCCGGTCAGCAGCCGGAAGCGGTCGTCCAGGCGCTGCAGCACCTGTTCGGTGGAGAGCGCGCGCAGCCGTCCGGCCGCCAGTTCCAGCGCGAGCGGGATTCCGTCCAGCCGGTGGCACAGCTCGCGCGCGGCCGCTCGGTTGTGGTCGGTCAGCCGGTACTCCGGCTGTACCGCGGCGGCCCGCTCCTCGAAGAGGAGCATCGCGTCCTCGTCGGTCATCGGCGCGAGCGGGAAGGTGACCTCGCCGTCCAGCTCCAGAGGCAGCCGGCCGGCGGCCATCACCCGCAGTCCCGGGGCCCGGCGCAGCAGTTCACGCACCAGCTCGGCGCAGGCGTCCACGAAGTGCTCGAAGCCATCGATCACCAGGAGCAGTTGGCGACCGGCGAGATGTTCGAGGAGCGTCGTGCGCGGTGGTCTGCCGGTGTGATCCGTGAGCCCGAGGGTGTCGACCAGTGCGTGGTCCAGCAGCTCCGGATCGTGGAGGGCGGACAGTTCCGCCATCCAGACTCCGTCGCAGTACCGTTTCTCCAAAAGTTTGGCGATCTTGGCGGCGCAGCGGGTCTTGCCCACTCCGCCGACCCCGACCACGGTGACGAGCCTCGACTCGTCCAGTAGCCGACCGAGGGCGGCCAGTTCGTCCTTCCGCCCCACGAACCTGTTCAGTTCCGCCGGGAGATTACCGAGGGCGCCGACGGAGGCGCTCGGATCATGGGGGGACGGGCGGGAGCGCTGGGGGCGTCGCATGAAACACGCAGAGTACTGGTTCGGAAGCTCTCCGTACAATCTCCTTATGGCTGCTCGGTCCCTCCCGCCGGTAATGCGGTACGGGGCGCGACCACCGGCGCGATAGGCTCGGGAGACGACGACTGGCTGTTGTGACAGCGGTCGCCGGACCGAGCAGAGACAGACAGTACAGAGACAGCGACAAGCTAGAGAGCGGTGCACTGTGTCCGGTGGAGAGGTGGCCGGGATCCTGGTGGCCGTCTTCTGGGCGATCCTGGTTTCGTTCCTCGCCGTCGTACTGGTGAGGCTGGCCCAGACGCTCAGGGCGACCACCAAGCTCGTGGCGGACGTGACCGAGCAGGCGGTCCCGCTGCTTGCCGACGCCTCAGCCACGGTGCGCTCCGCACAGACCCAGCTCGACAAGGTCGACGCGATCGCGACGGACGTCCAGGAAGTCACCTCGAACGCTTCGGCGCTCTCCACCACCGTCGCCTCGACCTTCGGCGGACCGCTCGTCAAAGTCGCCGCGTTCGGTTACGGGGTACGGCAGGCCATCGGCCGCAAGGCCGGTCCGGAACCCGAACCTGCCCGTCGGCCGTCCCGTCGCACGGTGATCGTCGGCCGCACCGTGCCGTCCGCGCGCGGCAGGAAGCGCAGCGGCAGAAACTCCCGCGGATCTAAGGACTGACGCAGCGATGCTCCGCCGTACGTTCTGGTTCACCGCCGGCGCCGCCGCCGGTGTCTGGGCCACCACCAAGGTCAACCGGAAGCTCAGGCAGCTGACCCCGGAGAGTCTCGCGGCGCAGGCCGCGGACAAGGCGATCGAGACCGGCCACAAGCTCAAGGACTTCGCTCTGGACGTCCGTGAGTCGATGGCCCGGCGAGAGGCCGAACTGGGCGAGGCGCTGGGCCTGGAGGCGCCGGTCGACCCGGACCTCCCCGTACGGCGTCATTTCGCCGTCGAGGCGGCCGAACCCGTCGGACCGGACAGGCCCCTCGAAGTCGGCAACCACCGCAAGCTCCCCTACAACTCGTACAACCGGAATGAGGACCACTGATGGAGTCGGCTGAAATTCGTCGCCGCTGGCTGAGCTTCTTCGAGGAGCGCGGTCACACCGTCGTCCCTTCGGCGTCGCTCATCGCGGACGACCCGACTCTGCTGCTGGTCCCCGCGGGCATGGTCCCGTTCAAGCCGTACTTCCTCGGCGAGGTCAAGCCGCCCGCGCCGCGGGTCACCAGCGTGCAGAAGTGTGTCCGTACGCCGGACATCGAGGAGGTCGGCAAGACCACCCGGCACGGCACGTTCTTCCAGATGTGCGGCAACTTCTCCTTCGGGGACTACTTCAAGGAAGGCGCCATCAGCTACGCCTGGGAGGCCCTGACGACCTCCGTGGCGGACGGCGGCTTCGGTCTCGACCCCGAGAGGCTGTGGATCACGGTCTATCTGGACGACGACGAGGCCGAGCAGATCTGGCGGGACAAGATCGGCGTACCGGCCGAGCGCATCCAGCGCCTGGGCAAGAAGGACAACTTCTGGTCCATGGGTGTCCCCGGTCCCTGCGGCCCCTGCTCCGAGATCAACTACGACCGCGGCCCCGAGTTCGGCGTCGAGGGCGGCCCGGCCGTCAACGACGAGCGGTACGTGGAGATCTGGAACCTGGTCTTCATGCAGTACGAGCGGGGTGCCGGTGACGGCAAGGAGGACTTCCCGATCCTCGGCGACCTGCCGTCGAAGAACATCGACACGGGCCTGGGTCTGGAACGCCTCGCCATGATCCTGCAGGGCGTACAGAACATGTACGAGACCGACACCCTGCGCGTCGTCATGGACAAGGGCACCGCGCTGACCGGTGTGCGGTACGGCGCCGACCACGGTTCGGACGTCTCGCTGCGCGTGGTCGCCGACCACATCCGCACCTCCGTGATGCTCATCGGTGACGGCGTCACTCCCGGCAACGAGGGCCGCGGCTACGTGCTGCGCCGCATCATGCGCCGCGCCATCCGCAACATGCGGCTGCTGGGTGCCACCGGACCGGTGGTCAAGGATCTGGTCGACGTCGTGATCGACACGATGGGGCAGCAGTACCCGGAGCTGATCACCGACCGCAAGCGCATCGAGACCGTCGCCCTCGCCGAGGAAGCCGCGTTCCTCAAGGCACTCAAGGGCGGCACCAACATCCTCGACACCGCCGTCACGGAGACCAAGGCCGCCGGTGGCAAGGTCCTCGCCGGCGACAAGGCGTTCCTGCTCCACGACACCTGGGGCTTCCCGATCGACCTCACCCTGGAGATGGCCGCCGAACAGGGCCTCTCGGTGGACGAGGACGGCTTCCGCCGTCTGATGAGGGAGCAGCGGGAGCGGGCCAAGGCCGACGCCAAGGCCAAGAAGACCGGCCATGCCGACCTCTCCGCCTACCGCGAGGTCGCCGACAACTCCGGCATCACCGAGTTCACCGGCTACACCGCCACCGAGGGCGAGTCGACGATCGTCGGTCTGCTCGTCGACGGCGTGCCCTCGCCCGCCGCCTCCGAGGGCGACGAGGTCGAAGTCGTCCTGGACCGCACCCCGTTCTACGCCGAGGGCGGTGGCCAGCTCGCCGACCAGGGGCGTATCCGGCTCGACAGCGGCGCCGTCATCCAGGTCCGCGATGTCCAGCAGCCCGTCCCCGGCGTCTCGGTCCACAAGGGTTCGGTGCAGGTCGGCGAGGTGACCGTCGGCGCCAGTGCCTATGCCGCCATCGACAACACCCGCCGCCGGGCCATCGCCCGCGCCCACAGCGCCACGCACCTCACGCACCAGGCGCTGCGCGACGCCCTGGGCCCGACGGCCGCCCAGGCCGGTTCGGAGAACTCGCCGGGCCGCTTCCGCTTCGACTTCGGTTCGCCCGCAGCCGTACCCGGCACGGTGCTCACGGATGTCGAGCAGAAGATCAACGAGGTCCTCGCCCGCGAACTCGACGTCCAGGCCGAGGTCATGCCGATCGACGAGGCCAAGAAGCAGGGCGCCATCGCCGAGTTCGGCGAGAAGTACGGCGAGCGGGTCCGGGTCGTCACCATCGGCGACTTCTCCAAGGAGCTCTGCGGCGGCACTCACGTGCACAACACCGCCCAGCTGGGCCTGGTGAAGCTGCTCGGCGAATCGTCCATCGGTTCCGGCGTGCGCCGCATCGAGGCCCTCGTCGGCGTTGACGCGTACAACTTCCTCGCCAGGGAGCACACGGTCGTCGCCCAGCTCCAGGAGCTGGTCAAGGGCCGTCCCGAGGAGCTGCCGGAGAAGATCGCCGGAATGCTCGGCAAGCTGAAGGACGCCGAGAAGGAGATCGAGAAGTTCCGAGCGGAGAAGGTCCTCCAGGCCGCCGCCGGACTGGTCGATTCCGCCAGGGACGTACGCGGTGTCGCCCTGGTCACGGGCCAGGTACCGGACGGCACCTCGGCCGATGACCTGCGCAAGCTCGTCCTGGACGTCCGAGGACGTATCCAGGGCGGCCGCCCGGCCGTCGTGGCCCTGTTCACGACCGCCAACGGCCGTCCCCTGACCGTGATCGCCACCAACGCGGCCGCCCGTGAACGCGGGCTCAAGGCCGGTGACCTGGTCCGTACGGCTGCCAAGACCCTCGGCGGCGGTGGCGGCGGCAAGCCGGACGTCGCCCAGGGCGGCGGCCAGGACCCCGAGGCCATCGGCGCGGCCGTGGCCGCGGTCGAACGTCTCGTCACCGAGACGGCGTGACGGCGGGGATGACTCGGATGCGCCGCGGTCGTCGTCTCGCGATCGATGTCGGGGACGCCCGGATCGGGGTCGCCTCGTGTGACCCCGACGGGATCCTCGCCACGCCGGTGGAGACCGTTCCGGGGCGCGATGTCCCGGCGGCCCACCGGCGGCTCGGGCAGATCGTCGAGGAGTACGAGCCGATCGAGATCATCATCGGCCTGCCGCGGTCCCTCGGCGGCGGTGAGGGGCCCGCCGCAGCCAAGGTCCGGGTCTTCGCCCAGGAGGTGGCCCGCTCGGTCGCACCCATTCCGGTGCGCTTGGTGGACGAGAGGATGACCACAGTAACGGCGAGTCAAGGACTGCGCGCCTCGGGCGTGAAGTCCAGAAAAGGCCGTTCCGTCATCGATCAGGCTGCCGCTGTGGTGATCCTCCAGAACGCTCTGGAGTCCGAACGGGCGTCAGGTGAAGCCCCGGGCGAAGGCGTCGAAACGGTTGGCTGATCGCGATACGGTAACGTTCCGCGCGATGTGGCGGTGTTCGAACACGCACTGCACAGCAAAGAGACGGAACGTCGTCTCGCGGCTCTAGGGGATCGATGACTGAGTATGGCCGGGGCCCCGGCTCCGAACCGTGGCATCCCGAGGATCCCCTGTACGGGGACCAGGGATGGGGAGGACAGCAGTCCGCCCACGGCCAGAACCAGTACGGCGGCGGGCAGCAGCCCCACCCTCAGGACCCGTACGCACAGCAGTCGCACCCGCAGCAGCAGGATCCGTACGCGCAGCAGCAACAGCATTTCCCGGACCCGTACGCCCAGCAGCAGCCTTACCAGCCGCAGCAGCCGGCGTACGGGGTCCCGCAGGATCCCTATGCGCAGCAGCAACCCCAGCAACCCCAGCAACCCCAGCAGCCTCAGTACGACAACGGCGGCTGGGACACCGGGCAGCAGTCCGCCGGGATGCCCTACGACCCCCAGGCGTCGGCCGACCCCTACGGCGGCAGCCAGGCCGGCTACGGCGAGACGCCCGACCACTACGGCACGCCGGAGGCCTATCCGCCGCCGCAGCCCCCGGGCCGCCGGGAGGCCGCTCCCCAGCAGGCCCCCACGCAGAACCCCGACTGGGACCCGGAGAACAAGCCGGAGGAGACCCACCCCTTCTTCACGGGCGCGGACGACGGGGACGACAAGGACGACGAGTACGACGACGACCCGCGTGAGTCACGCCGCGGCAGTCGCGGCGGCAACGAACGCCGGGGCAAGGGCAAGAAGAAGAGCCGCAGCGGCTGCGCGTGCCTGGTCGTCTCGCTGGTCCTGGCCGGCGGCCTCGGGGGAGTGGGCTACCTGGGGTACACGTACTGGCAGGACAAGTTCGGCCCGGCGCCCGACTACACCGGGACGGGTGCCGGCGAGGTCGAGGTCGAGATCACGAAGGGCGCCCTCGGATACGACATCGGCAACATCCTGAAGCAGAAGGGTGTCGTCAAGAGCGTCGACGCGTTCGTCGCCGCGCAGAACGAGAACCCCAAGGGCAAGTCCATCCAGGCCGGCGTGTATCTGCTCCACGAGAAGATGTCCGCGGCCGAGGCCTTGAAGCTGATGCTCGACCCGAAGAGCCAGAATCTGCTGGTCATTCCCGAGGGCTCCCGCAACGTTGCGGTCTACGAAAAGATCGACAAGAGGCTGGGTCTCAAGGCCGGGGCCACAGGGGCCGTCGCCAAGACGGACGTGGGCAAACTCGGTCTGCCGGAATGGGCGAACAACGATCCGAAGGTCATGGACCCGCTGGAGGGCTTCCTGTACCCGGCGGCCTACCCGGTCGTCAAGGGGATGAAGCCCGAGGCCGTCCTGAAGAAGATGGTGTCCCGGGCCAACGAGGAGTACAACAAGCTCGACCTCGAGGGGGCGGCCAAGAAGTACCAGCTGAGCAACCCCTGGCAGGTGCTCACCGTGGCCAGCCTGGTGCAGGCGGAAGGCCTCACGCACGACGACTTCCGGAAGATGGCCGAGGTGGTCTACAACCGCCTCAAGCCGGACAACACGGCCACCAACCGCAAGCTTGAGTTCGACTCGGCGTTCAACTACCTGAACAAACAGAGCAAGATCAAGATAAGTTCGAAGGAGATCCGGACCAACCCCCACCCGTACAACACCTACTACCACGCGGGTCTGCCGCCGGGGCCGATCAGCAACCCCGGTGAAGAGGCGCTCCGTGCGACGCTGAATCCGACCCATGACGGCTGGATGTTCTTCATCTCGCTCGATGGCAAGAAGACCCAGTTCACCAAGACGGCCGCCGATCACGAGAAGCTCAACCAGAAGTTCAAGGAACAGCATGGCCTCCAGTGACGAGGTGCGACGGGCGGCCGTCCTCGGCTCGCCCATCGCCCACTCGCTCTCCCCCGTCCTGCACCGGGCCGCGTACGCCGAACTCGGCCTGACCCGCTGGACGTACGACCGGTTCGAGGTCGACGAGGCGGGCCTTCCCGCCTTCATGGCGGGGCTCGACTCCACCTGGGCGGGGCTCTCGCTGACCATGCCGCTCAAGCGTGCGATCATCCCGCTGCTGGACTCCATCAGCGAGACGGCGTCGTCGGTGGAGGCCGTCAACACGGTCGTCTTCACGAAGGACGGCCGCCGGATCGGCGACAACACCGATATCCCCGGCATGATCGCCGCGCTGCGCGAACGCGGTGTGGAGAAGACCGACTCCGCCGCCGTCCTCGGCGCCGGAGCGACCGCTTCCTCGGCGCTTGCCGCGCTGGCCGAGATCTGTACGGGGCCGGTCACCGCGTACGTCCGCAGCAAGGAGCGGGGCCAGGAGATGCGCGGCTGGGGCGAACGCCTCGGCGTCGACGTCCGGATCTCCGACTGGGCGGAGGCCGGGCAGGCGCTGCACGCCCCGCTGGTCGTCGCCACCACCCCGGCCGGGGCCACTGACGCGCTGATCGAAGCCGTACCGGATCGGCCGGGCACCCTTTTCGATGTGCTGTACGAGCCCTGGCCGACCGGACTGGCCGCCGCCTGGACGGCTTGCGACGGCGCAGTCGTCGGAGGTCTCGACCTTCTGGTGCACCAGGCGGTTCTCCAGGTCGAGCAGATGACCGGCCGTGCGCCCGCTCCGCTCGCGGCCATGCGACGGGCCGGGGAGGCGGCGCTCGCCGCCCGCTGACCCCCGCGCCCGCCCGGGGGACGCGTCCGTCTGCTGGACCGGCGACCGGTTCACGCGCCTGGGCGTGGGAGGATCGAAGGCGGCGGGCCAGGGTCGCGCACCCGGTCGCGCCGTCGCAGTTCCAGGCGCGAGCATGAGGAGCACCGTTGAGCAGGTTGCGCTGGCTGACCGCGGGGGAGTCGCACGGCCCCGCACTCGTGGCGACGCTGGAGGGTCTTCCCGCCGGTGTCCCGATCACCACGGAGATGGTGGCGGACGCACTCGCCCGGCGGCGGCTCGGATATGGCCGCGGTGCGCGGATGAAGTTCGAGAGGGACGAGGTCACCTTCCTCGGCGGGGTGCGCCACGGTCTCACGATGGGCTCCCCGGTCGCCGTGATGGTGGGCAACACCGAGTGGCCCAAGTGGGAACAGGTCATGGCGGCCGACCCGGTCGACCCCGAGGAACTGGCCGCGCTGGCCCGCAACGCCCCGCTGACGCGCCCGCGTCCCGGTCACGCCGACCTCGCGGGCATGCAGAAGTACGGCTTCGACGAGGCCCGGCCGATCCTGGAGCGCGCCAGCGCCCGTGAGACGGCGGCCCGGGTCGCGCTCGGCGCCGTCGCGCGGTCGTACCTCAAGGAGACCGCGGGCATCGAGATCGTCAGCCATGTCGTCGAGCTGGCCGCGGCCAAGGCGCCGTACGGCGTCCTGCCGACGCCCGCCGACGTCGAGCGGCTCGACGCCGACCCGGTGCGCTGCCTGGACGCCGACGCGAGCAAGGCGATGGTCGCCGAGATCGACCAGGCCCACAAGGACGGCGACACCCTCGGCGGTGTGGTCGAGGTGCTGGCGTACGGAGTGCCCGTCGGCCTCGGCTCGCACGTGCACTGGGACCGCCGTCTCGACGCCCGGCTCGCCGCGGCCCTGATGGGCATCCAGGCCATCAAGGGGGTCGAGGTCGGCGACGGCTTCGGCCTGGCGCGGATTCCCGGCTCCAAGGCGCACGACGAGATCCTGGTCACCGAGGACGGCATCAAGCGCGCCTCCGGCCGCTCCGGCGGCACCGAGGGCGGTCTGACCACCGGCGAGCTGCTGCGGGTGCGCGCCGCGATGAAGCCCATCGCGACCGTGCCCCGCGCGCTCGCCACCGTCGATGTCGTCACCGGCGAACCCGCCAAGGCTCACCACCAGCGCTCCGATGTCTGCGCCGTGCCGGCTGCGGGCATCGTCGCCGAGGCGATGGTCGCGCTGGTCCTGGCCGACGCCGTCGCCGAGAAGTTCGGCGGGGACAGCGTCCCCGAGACCCGCCGCAATGTGCGGTCGTACCTCGACCACCTCCAGATCCGATGAGCGGCCCTCTGATCGTCCTCGTCGGCCCGATGGGCGTGGGCAAGTCCACCGTCGGTGAACTGCTCGCCGACCGGCTCGGCACCACCTACCGGGACACCGACGCGGACGTCGTCGCCACGGCCGGCAAGCCGATCCCGGAGATCTTCTACGACGAGGGCGAGGAACACTTCCGGGAGCTGGAGCGACAGGCCGTGCACGCCGCAGTCGCCGAGCACACCGGTGTCCTCTCCCTCGGCGGCGGTGCCGTGCTGGACGACACGACCCGAGCACTGCTCGCCGATCACCCCGTCGTCTATCTCTCGATGGACGTGGAGGAGGCCGTCAAGCGGGTCGGCCTGAACACCGCCCGACCGCTGCTCGCCGTCAACCCGCGCCGCCAGTGGCGCGAGCTGATGGACGCCCGCCGCCACCTGTACACCGAGGTGGCCCGCGCGACCGTCGCCACCGACGAGCGCACCCCCGAAGAGGTCGCCCAGGCGGTCCTCGACGCACTGGAACTGCCGGAACGCACGGACGACCCCGTCACCCCCGGCCGGGAGAACACATGACCGAGCAGGACCCCACCCGCATCCGGATCGCCGGCAGCGCGGGCACCGACCCGTACGAGGTGCTGATCGGCCGGCAGCTGCTGGGCGAGCTGCCGACGCTCATCGGCGACCGCGCCAAGAGGGTCGCCGTTCTGCACCCCGAGGCGCTCGCCGAGACCGGTGAGGCGGTCCGCCAGGACCTTGCCGCGCAGGGCTACGAGGCCATCGCGATCCAGCTGCCGAACGCCGAGGAGGCCAAGACCGTCGAGGTCGCGGCGTACTGCTGGAAGGCGCTCGGGCAGACCGGCTTCACCCGCACCGACGTCATCGTCGGCGTCGGCGGCGGAGCCACCACCGATGTGGCCGGATTCGTCGCGGCGACCTGGCTGCGCGGGGTGCGCTGGATCGCCGTACCCACCACCGTCCTCGCCATGGTCGACGCGGCCGTCGGCGGGAAGACCGGCATCAACACCGCCGAGGGCAAGAACCTCGTCGGCGCCTTCCACCCGCCCGCCGGGGTTCTCTGCGACCTCGCCGCCCTGGATTCGCTGCCCGTCCACGACTACGTCAGCGGCCTGGCCGAGATCATCAAGGCCGGCTTCATCGCCGACCCGGTGATCCTCGACCTGATCGAGGCCGACCCGGAGGGTGCCCGTGTCCCCACCGGGCCGCACACCGCCGAGCTGATCGAACGCGCCATCCGGGTCAAGGCCGAGGTCGTCTCCGGCGACCTCAAGGAATCCGGACTGCGCGAGATCCTCAACTACGGCCACACCCTGGCCCACGCCATCGAGAAGAACGAGCGCTACAAGTGGCGGCACGGCGCGGCCGTGTCGGTGGGCATGGTCTTCGCCGCGGAGCTGGGCCGGCTGGCCGGACGCCTCGACGACGCCACCGCCGACCGGCACCGCGCGGTGCTGGAGTCCGTCGGACTGCCGCTCACCTACCGCGGCGACCAGTGGCCCAAGCTGCTGGAGAACATGAAGGTCGACAAGAAGTCCCGCGGCGACCTGCTGCGCTTCATCGTCCTCGACGGGCTCGGCAAGCCCACCGTGCTGGAGGGCCCCGACCCGGCCGTGCTGCTCGCCGCCTACGGGGAGGTGTCGGCGTGACCCGTCGGGTTCTCGTCCTCAACGGGCCGAACCTCGGCCGGCTCGGCTCCCGCGAGCCCGATGTGTACGGCGCCACGTCGTACGCCGGACTCGTCGAAACCTGTCAGGCCCTCGGCAAGGAGCTCGGCTTCGATGTCGACGTCCGGGAGACCAACGACGAGGGAGAGCTGATCCGCTGGCTCCACGAGGCAGCGGACGGTTCAGTTCCGGTCGTTCTCAACCCGGGGGCTTTCACTCACTATTCGTACGGAATGCGGGACGCGGCGGCCCAGCGCACCGCCCCGCTGATCGAGGTGCACATCTCGAACCCGTACGCTCGTGAGGAATTCCGCCACAACTCCGTGGTGGCGCCGGTCGCCACGGGGACCGTGGCCGGATTCGGTGTCGGTTCCTACCGTCTCGCGCTGCGCGCTCTCGCCGACGAGATGACCGACTGACGGACCGGCGCACCGGAAGGCCGGCCGGCCGACCGGGCACTGTGCGCCGTCCCCGACCGTTGCCTGTGTGGCGGCCGGGGACGGTACGGTTGCCGTTCCACCAGCGCCAGTTGCCTGTACGAGACGGAGTGGCACCGGATGCAGCACGCAGTGGGGGCCCCGCTGCCGCCGCCCCAAGGCCCCGGAAGCGGACCTGTCGGCTGGACGCACCAGGCCCGGCACCCCGGACAACCGGGGCCGCCGCCCACCACCCCTCCCGCGCCCCCGGCGCCCCGGGGCTGGAGCGGTCCCGCCCCGCAGCACGCCCCGGCCCCGCCCTCCAGGGAGACCACCGGGCACGTCCAGCTGCCGCCCGGCGGTCCAGTTCCGCTGCCCGCGCCGCCCGCCGAGCCCGGCACCGGCAGCGCGACCCTCGCCGTCCTCCTGATCGGCCCCGCGGGCGCCGGCAAGACCACCGTGGCCAAGCTCTGGGCCGGCCGTCGTCGGGTCCCCACGGCCCACGTCAGCCTCGACGACGTCCGTGAGTGGGTCTGCTCCGGCTTCGCCGACCCCCAGGCCGGTTGGAACGAGCACTCCGAGGCCCAGTACCGCCTCGCCCGTCGTACCTGCGGCTTCGCCGCCCGCAACTTCCTGGCCAACGGCATCTCCTGCATCCTGGACGACGCCGTCTTCCCGGACCGGCCGGTCGTCGGCCTCGGCGGGTGGAAGCGCCATGTCGGCCCCGGACTGCTGCCCGTCGTGTTGCTGCCCGGCCTGGAGATCGTGCTGGAGCGCAATGCGGCCCGCAGCGGCAACCGCCGCCTCTCGGACGAGGAGGTCGCCAGGATCCACGGCCGGATGGCCGGCTGGTACGGCTCCGGACTGCCGATCATCGACAACTCCACCTACGACGTGGAGACCACCGCCCGCGTCCTGGACGACATACTCGCCCGTTCCATAGCGAGCCCACCGGCCTGGTGAGCCCCGGACGGACGGTGGACCCGCCCCGGTGACGGGTCCGTCCGGGGCCCCCGGTCGGATGCGCTGACCGAGCAGGCCCGCGCAAGCGCTCGTAGGCTCGTGACATGTCAGACGTGTACGCCGTCCGCCGCGGGCTGCTCCGCGACCGGTGCGCCGCCGTCGGATCCGCGGCCGCTCTGGTCTCCCGCCCCGCCAACGTCCGCTACCTCGCAGGCGGAGCGCCCCCCGGTGCCGTGCTGCTGCTCGGCCCCGGCGAGGACGTCCTGCTCTGCCCCGGCGAGCCGACCGGCGACCCCGCCGAAGGACGTACCGACGATCAGCTGCGGGTTTCGTCGCTGCCCGCCACCGACGGCGATCCGGCGGTCGCGGCCGCCGATCTGGCCGGCGCCTCGGGGGCTCAGACCCTGGCGGTCGAGGAACACCATCTGACGGTCGCCCGCCACCGGGCCATGGGCTCGGTCGCCCCCCGGCTCCGGCTGGCCGATCTCGGAGCCACGGTCGAACAGCTGAGGGTCGTCAAGGACGAGGAGGAGATCGCCTGCCTGCGGATCGCCGCGGAGATCACCGACCAGGCCCTGGGCGAACTCCTCGAATCCATCCTGGTGGGCCGTACGGAACGGCATCTCGCCCTGGAGCTGGAGAGGCGTCTGGTGGACCACGGTGCCGACGGCCCCGCCTTCGCCACCTCGGTGGCCACCGGGCCGAACTCCGGCCAGGGCCGCCACCGGCCCTCGGACCGGCGGGTGGAGGAGGGGGATTTCCTCTCCGTCTGCCTCGGTGCGAACTATCGTGGATACCGCTGCGAGATCGGCCGCACGTTCGTCATCGGGACGACGCCCGCCGACTGGCAGATCGAGCTCTACGACCTGGTTTTCGCCGCTCAGCGGGCCGGACGCGAGGCCCTCGTGCCCGGTGCCGCGTACCGCGATGTGGACCGCGCCGCCCGCCACCTCCTGGACTCGGCGGGTCACGGAGGGGGCCTCGCGCCCTGGACCGGGCACGGGGTGGGGCTCGAAATCGACGAGGACCCGCAGCTGGCACCTGCGGCCATGGGTAAACTGGACGCTTGTGTGCCGGTCACCGTCGAACCGGGGGTCCACCTCCCGGGCCGGGGCGGGGTCCGGATCGATGACACGCTCGTCGTGCGCCCCGAGGCGGACGGCGGACCCGAGCTACTCACCATTACGACCAAGGAGCTGCTCGCGCTCTAGCGCGCATCCTCGGTCGTTCCACCAGCTTCAGTCCAGGAGATTCCGCAACCGTGGCTTCCACGAACGACCTCAAGAACGGCCTGGTGCTCAAGCTCGACGGAGGCCAGCTCTGGTCCGTCGTCGAGTTCCAGCACGTCAAGCCCGGTAAGGGCCCGGCTTTCGTGCGCACCAAGCTCAAGAACGTGCTCTCCGGCAAGGTCGTCGACAAGACGTTCAACGCCGGCGTGAAGGTCGAAACGGCCACCATCGACCGTCGCGACATGCAGTTCTCATACATGGACGGCGAGTACTTCGTCTTCATGGACATGGACACCTACGACCAGCTCATGGTCGACCGGAAGGCTGTCGGCGACGCCGCCAACTTCCTGATCGAGGGCTTCACCGCCTCCGTCGCCCAGTACGAGGGCGAGGTGCTCTACGTCGAGCTGCCCGCCGCCGTCGAGCTGACGGTCCAGCACACGGACCCGGGCGTCCAGGGCGACCGCTCCACCGGCGGCACCAAGCCCGCCACGCTGGAGACCGGCTACGAGATCGGCGTCCCGCTCTTCATCACCACAGGCGAGAAGATCAAGGTCGACACCCGCACGGGCGACTACCTCGGCCGGGTGAACAGCTAACCGTGGCTGCTCGGAACACGGCCCGCAAGCGTGCCTTCCAGATCCTCTTCGAGGCCGACCAGCGTGGTGAGTCCGTGCGGACGGTCCTCGCGGACTGGGTGCGGCACTCGCGGACCGACAGCCGTCAGCCGCCGGTCACCGAGTACACGATGGAGCTCGTCGAGGGGTACGCGCAGTACGCTGACCGGATCGACGACCTCATCGTGACCTACGCCGTGGACTGGGAGATCGACCGCATGCCGGTCGTCGACCGGAACATCCTGCGGCTCGGTGCGTACGAGCTGATCTGGGTGGACGGGACCCCGGACGCGGTGGTGATCGACGAGGCGGTCCAGCTCGCCAAGGAGTTCTCCACCGACGACTCCCCGTCCTTCGTGAACGGGCTGCTGGCCCGGTTCAAGGACCTCAAGCCGAATCTCCGCCGGGAGCAGTAGCCGCCGGTGGCGTTCAGCCGACGAAGGGCCCACGGTCACCCCTTGACCGTGGGCCCTTCGGCATGGGGCGTCCGACCGCCGCGTACAGAAAAGCCGTGCTGGTGCGGGCGCCCGGACGGGCGACCCGCACCGGCACGGCGGTACGTTTCTCCAGAGGGCCGTCAGCCCTCTTCGTGGGCGACGGCGCGACGCGCGTCCGCGTCCAGCACGCCCCAGCTGATCAGCTGTTCCGTGAGCACGGACGGCGACTGGTCGTAGATCACGGCCAGCGTGCGCAGGTCGTCCTGGCGGATCGAGAGCACCTTGCCGTTGTAGTCACCGCGCTGGCTCTGGATCGTCGCGGCATAGCGCTGCAGCGGTCCGGCCTTCTCCGGCGGGACGTGGGCGAGGCGCTCCAGGTCCAGGACGAGCTTCGGCGGCGGCTCGGCGGCGCCGCCGGGCGTCGTACCGGGCAGGAGCTCCTGCACCGGGACCCCGTAGAAATCCGCGAGCTCGGCGAGGCGCTGCACGGTCACGGCACGGTCGCCGCGCTCGTACGAACCGACCACGACGGCCTTCCAGCGGCCCTGGGACTTCTCCTCCACGCCGTGGAGGGAGAGGCCCTGCTGGGTGCGGATGGCACGGAGTTTGGCCCCGAGCTGCTTTGCGTATTCGCTGGACATAAGGCTCCCCGGACGCTGGAACATTGCGCGGCTCCGCCGCGTGGCTGGTAACTCACTGTGAGGTTACGCAGCGTTACTTGGTGCGTCAAGCCGAATGGTCCGGACCGGCACCTCCCGGGGTGTGACCTGGGCCTGGTGCAAGCCCTGGTAACGTTGATGACGCAATTTCGACGTCCTTTAAGGTCCGTCCAGTGAGGCGGAGAAGGAGGTCCGTTTCTTATGGACGCACAGCATGAAGCCACCGGCAACGCGGCACGCCCCGTTCTGGAGGCTCCCGACATGGCCCGGGTACTGACCCGGATCGCCCACGAGATCGTCGAACGCGCCAAGGGCGCCGACGACGTGGTGCTTCTCGGCATTCCGACGCGAGGTGTCTTCATCGCCCGCCGGCTGGCCGAAAAACTCCGGGAGATCACCGGCCGGAAGATGCCGGTCGGCTCCCTCGACATCACCATGTACCGCGACGACCTGCGGCTGCGCCCGGCGCGCGCCCTGGCCCGCACCGAGATCCCCGGCGAGGGCATCGAGGGCCGTCTGGTCGTCCTCGTCGACGACGTCCTCTTCTCGGGCCGCACGATCCGTGCCGCGCTCGACGCGCTGGGCGACATCGGCCGCCCCCGCGCGGTACAGCTCGCGGTCCTCGTCGACCGCGGTCACCGCGAACTTCCGATCCGTGCCGACTACGTCGGCAAGAACCTCCCCACGTCGCTGCGGGAGACGGTCAAGGTCCAGCTCGCCGAGGAGGACGGCCGCGACGCCGTGCTGCTCGGTGTCCAACGGACCGTCCCGGCGGACGAGCAGTAGCCGCAGCACACCCGTACGGGCGACGCCGAGCCCTTAGGGCGGCTTCGGCTTCCGCACGCCCGCATGCCTGAATCCTCCAGCCCCCGGAGAACACCCAGATGAAGCGTCACCTCATCTCGGCCGCCGACCTCACCCGCGACGACGCCGTCCTGATCCTCGACACCGCCGAGGAGATGGCACGGGTCGCGGACCGGCCGATCAAGAAGCTCCCGACCCTGCGCGGCCGTACCGTCGTCAACCTCTTCTTCGAGGACTCGACGCGTACCCGCATCTCCTTCGAGGCCGCCGCCAAGCGCCTCTCCGCCGATGTCATCAACTTCTCCGCGAAGGGCTCTTCCGTCTCCAAGGGCGAGTCGCTCAAGGACACCGCGCTGACCCTGGAGGCGATGGGCGCCGACGCCGTCGTCATCCGGCACGGCGCATCCGGTGCCCCGTACCGCCTGGCCACCTCCGGCTGGATCGACGGCGCCGTCGTCAACGCCGGTGACGGCACCCACGAGCACCCCACCCAGGCCCTCCTGGACGCCTTCACCATGCGCCGCCGCCTGGTCGGGGCCGACGCCGGTCTCGGCCGGGACCTCGAAGGCCGCCGGATCACCATCGTCGGCGACATCCTGCACAGCCGGGTGGCCCGCTCCAACGTCCACCTGCTGACCACGCTCGGCGCCCACGTCACTCTGGTGGCCCCGCCGACCCTCGTCCCGGTCGGAGTCGAGCAGTGGCCGTGCGAGGTCAGCTACGGCCTCGACGAGGTGCTGCCGAAGTCCGACGCGGTGATGATGCTCCGTGTGCAGCGCGAACGGATGAACGCCGCGTACTTCCCGACCGAGCGCGAGTACTCCCGCCGCTACGGCCTGGACGGCGACCGCATGGCGAAGATGCCCGGGAACGCGATCGTCATGCACCCCGGGCCGATGGTCCGCGGCATGGAGATCACCGCCGAGGTCGCGGACTCCGACCGGTGCACGGCCGTCGAGCAGGTGGCCAACGGCGTCTCGATCCGCATGGCCGTCCTGTACCTGCTGCTGGGTGGCTACGAGTCCGCCGCCCCGGCCCACCCGTCGCCCGCCTCCCGTACCGAGGAGAACAAGTAATCATGAGCAAGATCCTTATCCGCGGCGCGAAGGTCCTCGGCGGCGAGGCCCAGGACGTCCTGATCGACGGCGAGACCATCGCGGCGGTCGGCACCGGGCTGGACACCGGCGACGCGACCGTCGTCGAGGCCACGGGCCAGATCCTGCTGCCCGGCCTCGTCGATCTCCACACCCACCTGCGCGAGCCCGGCCGCGAGGACTCCGAGACCGTCCTCACCGGGACCAAGGCCGCGGCCGTCGGCGGCTTCACCGCCGTGCACGCCATGGCCAACACCTTCCCGGTCGCCGACACCGCCGGTGTCGTCGAGCAGGTCTGGCGGCTCGGCAAGGAGTCCGGCTACTGCGACGTGCAGCCGATCGGCGCCGTCACCGTCGGCCTGGAGGGCAAGAAGCTCGCCGAGCTCGGCGCCATGCACGATTCGGCCGCCGGAGTGAAGGTCTTCTCCGACGACGGCAAGTGCGTCGACGACGCGGTGATCATGCGCCGGGCGCTGGAGTACGTGAAAGCGTTCGACGGCGTGGTCGCCCAGCACGCCCAGGAGCCCCGCCTCACCGAGGGCGCCCAGATGAACGAGGGCGTCGTCTCCGCGGAACTCGGTCTCGGCGGCTGGCCCGCCGTCGCCGAGGAGTCGATCATCGCCCGCGACGTCCTGCTGGCCGCCCACGTCGGTTCCCGGGTGCACATCTGCCACCTGTCGACCGCCGGCTCCGTCGAGATCGTCCGCTGGGCCAAGTCCAAGGGCTGGAACGTCACCGCCGAGGTCACCCCGCACCACCTGCTCCTCACCGACGAGCTCGTACGGTCCTACAACCCGGTCTACAAGGTGAACCCGCCGCTGCGCACCGAGGCCGACGTCATGGCCCTGCGCGAGGCGCTCGCGGACGGCACCATCGACTGCGTCGCCACCGACCACGCCCCGCACCCGCACGAGGACAAGGACTGCGAGTGGGCCGCCGCCGCCATGGGCATGGTGGGGCTGGAGACCGCGCTCTCCGTCGTCCAGCAGACGATGGTCGACACCGGCCTCATCGACTGGGCGGGCGTCGCCGACCGGATGTCGTTCCGCCCGGCCGCGATCGGTCGTCTCGACGGACACGGCCGGCCCGTCTCGGCGGGTGAGCCGGCCAACCTCACCCTGGTCGATCCGGCATACCGTGGTGTGGTGGACCCCGCAGGCTTCGCCTCCCGCAGCCGCAACACTCCGTACGAGGGTCGCGAGCTGCCGGGCCGAGTCACCCACACCTTCCTGCGGGGCCGTGCCACGGTCGTCGACGGGAAGCTCGCGTGACATCACTCACCCCCCTGTACCTCCAGCTCGCCGCCGAGCAGAAGTCGGCCGAAGTGACCGACTGGTCCGCTCGCATCAGCTGGGTCGTCGGACTGCTCGTCCTCATCGCCTTCGTCTACTGGCTGATGCGCCAGGGATGGAAGTGGCGGGGGAGTCTCCAGTCCGATCTGCCGGAACTCGACTCCACCCCCGAGGGGTTCGCGGACGGCGAGCCGCTGCTGACGCTGACCGGCCGGTACCACGCCTCGACGACCGCCGGGCAGTGGCTCGACCGCATCGTCGCCCACGGCCTCGGCACCCGCAGCCGCGTCGAGCTCACCCTGACCGACCAGGGCCTCGACGTCGTACGACCCGGGGCGGCCGACTTCTTCGTACCGGCCGCCGCCCTGCGCGAGGCCCGGCTCGACAAGGGCATCGCCGGCAAGGTCCTCCCCGAGGGCGGCCTGCTGATCATCACCTGGGCGCACGGCGACAAGCTGATCGACTCCGGCTTCCGCTCCGACCGCTCGGCCGAGCACCCGGCCTGGGTCGAGGCCATCAACCATCTCACCAGCACTACGGAAGGCACCGCACGATGACGATCTCCACCCGGGGAGCCGCCAAAGCTCCCGCCGTACTCGTCCTGGAGGACGGCCGCGCCTTCCGCGGCCGGGCCTACGGGGCCGTGGGGGAGACCTTCGGTGAAGCGGTGTTCTCCACCGGCATGACCGGCTACCAGGAGACGCTGACCGACCCCTCGTACCACCGCCAGGTCGTCGTGATGACCGCCCCGCACGTCGGCAACACCGGTGTGAACGACGAGGACCCCGAGTCCGGACGGATCTGGGTCTCCGGCTACGTCGTCCGCGACCCCGCCCGGGTGCCGTCCAACTGGCGCTCGCGGCGCTCGCTCGACGAGGAGCTGGAGCGCCAGGGAGTCGTCGGCATCAGCGGCATCGACACCCGCGCCCTCACCCGCCACCTGCGCGAGCGCGGCGCCATGCGCGTCGGCATCTTCTCCGGTGACGCCCTGGCCGACGAGGCCACGCTGCTGGCCCGCGTCCAGCAGGCCCCCGAGATGGTGGGCGCCGACCTCTCCGCCGAGGTCGCCACCAAGGAGGCGTACGTCGTCCCCGCGATCGGCACGAAGAAGTTCACCGTCGCCGCGATCGACCTCGGCATCAAGGGCATGACCCCGCACCGGATGGCCGAACGCGGCATCGAGGTGCACGTGCTGCCCGCCACCGCCACCCTGGAGGACGTGTACGCGGTCCAGCCCGACGGAGTCTTCTTCTCCAACGGCCCCGGCGACCCTGCCACCGCCGACCACCCGGTCTCCGTCATGCAGGGCGTCCTGGAGCGGAAGACGCCGCTCTTCGGCATCTGCTTCGGCAACCAGATCCTGGGCCGCGCCCTCGGCTTCGGCACGTACAAGCTGAAGTACGGCCACCGCGGCATCAACCAGCCGGTGCAGGACCGTACGACCGGCAAGGTCGAGGTCACCGCGCACAACCACGGCTTCGCCGTCGACGCCCCGCTGGACAAGGTGTCGGACACGAAGTTCGGCCGCGCCGAGGTCTCCCACGTCTGCCTGAACGACCAGGTCGTCGAGGGGCTGCAACTCCTCGACCAGCCTGCCTTCAGCGTCCAGTACCACCCCGAAGCAGCCGCGGGCCCGCACGACGCCGCGTACCTCTTCGACCGCTTCGTATCCCTGATGGAGGGCCAACGTGCCTAAGCGCTCCGATATCCAGTCCGTCCTGGTCATCGGCTCCGGCCCGATCGTCATCGGGCAGGCCGCCGAGTTCGACTACTCCGGCACCCAGGCCTGCCGCGTCCTCAAGGCCGAGGGCCTGCGCGTCATCCTGGTCAACTCCAACCCGGCGACGATCATGACCGACCCGGAGATCGCCGACGCCACGTACGTCGAGCCGATCACCCCCGAGTTCGTCGAGAAGATCATCGCCAAGGAGCGCCCCGACGCGCTGCTCCCCACCCTCGGCGGCCAGACCGCCCTCAACACCGCGATCTCGATGCACGAGAACGGCGTCCTGGACAAGTACGGCGTCGAGCTCATCGGCGCCAACGTCGAGGCCATCAACAAGGGTGAGGACCGCGACCTCTTCAAGGGTGTCGTCGAGGCCGTCAACGCCAAGATCGGCCACGGCGAGTCCGCCCGCTCGGTCATCTGCCACTCCATGGACGACGTCCTGGCGGGCGTCGAGACGCTCGGCGGCTATCCCGTGGTCGTCCGCCCCTCCTTCACCATGGGCGGCGCCGGCTCCGGCTTCGCCCACGACGAGGAGGAGCTGCGCCGCATCGCCGGTCAGGGCCTCACGCTCTCCCCGACCACCGAGGTGCTCCTTGAGGAGTCCATCCTCGGCTGGAAGGAGTACGAGCTGGAGCTGATGCGCGACAAGCACGACAACGTCGTGGTCGTCTGCTCCATCGAGAACTTCGACCCGATGGGCGTTCACACAGGTGATTCGATCACCGTCGCCCCGGCGATGACGCTCACCGACCGCGAGTACCAGCGGCTGCGCGACATCGGCATCGCGATCATCCGCGAGGTCGGCGTCGACACCGGCGGCTGCAACATCCAGTTCGCCATCGACCCGACCGACGGCCGGGTCATCGTGATCGAGATGAACCCGCGCGTCTCCCGCTCCTCGGCGCTCGCCTCGAAGGCCACCGGCTTCCCGATCGCCAAGATCGCCGCCAAGCTGGCCGTCGGCTACACGCTCGACGAGATCCCGAACGACATCACCGAGAAGACCCCCGCCTCCTTCGAGCCGACCCTCGACTACGTCGTGGTCAAGGCCCCGCGGTTCGCCTTCGAGAAGTTCCCCTCCGCCGACTCCACCCTCACCACCACCATGAAGTCGGTGGGCGAGGCCATGGCGATCGGCCGGAACTTCACCGAGGCCCTCCAGAAGGCGCTGCGCTCCCTGGAGAAGAAGGGCTCGCAGTTCTCCTTCACCGGTGAGCCCGGCGACAAGGCCGAGCTGCTGGCCGAGGCGGTCCGGCCGACCGACGGCCGGATCAACACCGTCATGCGTGCGATCCGGGCCGGTGCCACCCAGGAGGAGGTCTTCGACGCCACGAAGATCGACCCCTGGTTCGTCGACCAGCTCTTCCTGATCAAGGAGATCGCCGACGAACTGGCCGCCGCCGACGAGCTCGGCGCCGAACTGCTCGCCGAGGCCAAGCGACACGGCTTCTCCGACGCCCAGATCGCCGACATCCGCAGCCTGCGGGAGGACGTCGTACGCGAGGTGCGGCACGCGCTCGGCATCCGCCCGGTCTACAAGACCGTCGACACCTGCGCCGCCGAGTTCGCCGCGAAGACGCCGTACTTCTACTCCAGTTACGACGAGGAGACCGAGGTCGCGGCCCGCACCAAGCCTGCGGTGATCATCCTCGGCTCCGGCCCCAACCGCATCGGCCAGGGCATCGAGTTCGACTACTCCTGCGTCCACGCCTCCTTCGCGCTGAGCGACGCGGGCTACGAGACCGTGATGGTCAACTGCAACCCGGAGACCGTCTCCACCGACTACGACACCTCCGACCGCCTGTACTTCGAGCCGCTGACGCTCGAGGACGTGCTGGAGATCGTGCACGCCGAGTCCCTCGCGGGCCCGGTGGCCGGGGTCGTCGTCCAGCTCGGCGGTCAGACCCCGCTGGGTCTGTCGCAGGCGCTCAAGGACAACGGTGTGCCGGTGGTCGGCACGTCCCCGGAGGCGATCCACGCCGCCGAGGACCGCGGCGCCTTCGGCCGCGTCCTGGCCGAGGCCGGACTGCCCGCGCCGAAGCACGGCACCGCCACCACCTTCGACGAGGCCAAGGCCATCGCCGACGAGATCGGCTACCCCGTCCTCGTACGCCCCAGCTATGTGCTCGGCGGCCGCGGCATGGAGATCGTGTACGACGAGGCGCGGCTCTCCTCGTACATCGCCGAGTCCACCGAGATCAGCCCCACCCGGCCGGTCCTGGTCGACCGCTTCCTCGACGACGCGATCGAGATCGACGTCGACGCGCTCTACGACGGCACCGAGCTCTACCTCGGCGGCGTCATGGAACACATCGAGGAGGCCGGTATCCACTCCGGCGACTCCGCCTGCGCACTGCCCCCGATCACGCTCGGCGGCTACGACATCAAGCGGCTGCGCGCCTCCACCGAGGGCATCGCCAAGGGTGTCGGTGTACGCGGACTGATCAACATCCAGTTCGCGCTCTCCGGCGACATCCTGTACGTCCTGGAGGCCAACCCGCGCGCCTCCCGGACCGTCCCCTTCACCTCGAAGGCGACCGCGGTACCGCTCGCCAAGGCCGCCGCCCGGATCTCGCTGGGCGCGACCATCGCCGAGCTGCGCGCGGAGGGCCTGCTCCCGGCGAACGGCGACGGCGGCACCCTGCCGCTCGACGCGCCGATCTCGGTCAAGGAGGCCGTCATGCCGTGGTCGCGCTTCCGCGACATCCACGGCCGCGGCGTCGACACCGTCCTCGGCCCGGAGATGCGTTCCACCGGCGAGGTCATGGGCATCGACTCGGTCTTCGGCACGGCGTACGCCAAGTCGCAGGCCGGTGCCTACGGCCCGCTGCCCACCAAGGGCCGCGCCTTCATCTCGGTCGCCAACCGCGACAAGCGCTCGATGATCTTCCCGGCGCGTGAACTCGTCGCCCACGGCTTCGAGCTGCTCGCCACCTCCGGCACCGCCGAGGTCCTCAAGCGCAACGGCATCAACGCCACGGTCGTGCGCAAGCAGTCGGAGGGCGTGGGCCCGCAGGGCGAGAAGACCATCGTCCAGCTGATCCACGACGGCGAGGTCGACCTGATCGTCAACACGCCGTACGGAACCGGTGGCCGTCTCGACGGCTACGAGATCCGTACCGCCGCCGTGGCCCGGTCCGTGCCGTGCCTGACGACGGTCCAGGCGCTCGCCGCCGCCGTGCAGGGCATCGACGCGCTCACCCACGGAGGCGTCGACGTCCGATCGCTCCAGGAACACGCGGAACATCTGACCGCGGCCCGCGACTAGCAGCAGGCAGGGGGACACCGGAAACGGTGTCCCCCTCTTCGTGAGGACACCGAGGACACCCCGATGTACAAATTCTTCTTCCGACTGGTCTTCAAGCGGATGGACCCGGAGCGGGCGCACCACCTGGCCTTCCGCTGGATCCGTCTCGCCGCCCGCATCCCCGTACTGCGCACCTTCGTCGCCGCGGCGCTCGCCCCCCGGCACAAGGAACTGCGCACCGAGGCCCTCGGCCTGCGGATGCACGGTCCCTTCGGTCTCGCCGCCGGCTTCGACAAGAACGCCGTGGCGATCGACGGCATGGCGATGCTCGGCTTCGACCACGTCGAGATCGGCACGGTCACCGGCGAACCGCAGCCCGGCAACCCCAAGAAGCGCCTCTTCCGCCTCCTCGCGGACCGCGCGCTGATCAACCGCATGGGCTTCAACAATGAGGGCTCGGCCGCAGTGGCCGAGCGCCTGGGCGCCCGCAGGCCGGTCTTCAGGACCACGGTCGGCGTCAACATCGGCAAGACGAAGGTCGTGCCGGAGGCCGAAGCGGCCGACGACTACGTGAAGTCCACCGAGCGCCTCGCCGCCCACGCCGACTACCTCGTCGTGAACGTCTCCTCGCCCAACACCCCCGGCCTGCGCAATCTCCAGGCCACCGAGGCGCTCCGGCCACTGCTCGGCGCGGTGCGCGAGGCAGCCGACCGGACCGTCACCGGCCGACGGGTCCCCCTGCTCGTCAAGATCGCCCCGGACCTCGCGGACGAGGACGTCGACGCGGTCGCCGATCTCGCGGTCGAACTGGGTCTGGACGGCATCATCGCCACCAACACCACCATCGCCAGGGACGGACTCGGTCTGCAGTCCTCGCCGTCCCTGCTCGCGGAGGCCGGCGGGTTGTCCGGTGCGCCGCTCAAGGCACGGTCCCTGGAGGTCCTGAGCCGTCTGTACACGCGAGTGGGCGACCGGATCACACTGGTGGGTGTCGGAGGCATCGAGAACGCCGAGGACGCCTGGCAGCGCATCCTCGCCGGGGCCACCCTCGTCCAGGGCTACAGCGCCTTCATCTACGAGGGACCCTTCTACGCCAGGGCGATCCACAAGGGCCTGGCCGCGCGCCTGGCCGCCTCCCCGTACGCGACCCTCGCCGAAGCCGTCGGCGCAGAAACCAGGAAGGCCACCGCATGATCCCGGAACCGTTCGGCGCACGCCTGCGCCGCGCCATGGACACCCGCGGGCCGCTCTGTGTCGGCATCGACCCGCACGCCTCGCTGCTCACCGCCTGGGGCCTGAACGACGACGTGACGGGGCTGGAGCGCTTCACGCGCACGGTCGTCGAGGCACTGGCGGACCGGGTCGCCGTGCTCAAGCCGCAGTCCGCGTTCTTCGAGCGGTTCGGCTCGCGCGGCATCGCGGTCCTGGAGAAGGCCGTCGAGGAGGCGCGGGCGGCCGGCGCACTCGTCCTGATGGACGCCAAGCGCGGTGACATCGGCTCCACCATGGGTGCCTACGCGGCGACCTATCTGGACCAGGACTCGCCGCTGTTCTCGGACGCGGTCACCGTCTCGCCGTACCTGGGCTTCGGCTCCCTGCGCCCGGCGCTCGACGCGGCCGTGCTGTCCGGTGCGGGAGTCTTCGTGCTCGCCCTCACCTCCAATCCGGAGGGCGCGGAGGTGCAGCGCGCCACCGCCGCCGACGGCCGGTCGCTGGCCCAGCTGATGCTCGACCACATGGCCGCCGAGAACGAGGGGGCGACGCCGCTCGGCTCCGTCGGCGCGGTGGTCGGAGCCACGCTCGGGGACGCGGGTGTGAATCTCGTCATCAACGGCCCGCTGCTCGCCCCCGGGATCGGCGCGCAGGGCGCGACGCCCGCGGATCTGCCGGGGGTCTTCGGCGACGCGGTGGGCAACGTACTGCCCAGTGTGAGCCGCGGCGTACTGAGCCGGGGGCCGGACGCGGCGGGGTTGCGCGCGGCCGCCGATCGGCTCACGGACGAGGTCCGGACGGCCGTCGCGGGTGGATGACCGGGCCACGTCCACAGCGTGTTGACTGAATCCTGACCAAAAAACTCGGTTGTTATGCCTGAAATGTCCTGGTCGGCCAAGGCTGACCAGGACTTTTCGTTGGTTCTCGCTGACTCGGGCGGCCTTGGCCGCTAGTCTCCGTCGAGAGCCGACGTACACAAGTTGTCCGTCGCTCACCTGGTGTGGAGCGTCCAGCTTCCTCACCGGTCCGTATCCGACAGATCGACATCCGAGGTGACGTAGGCGTGGCTCTTCCGCCCCTTACCCCTGAACAGCGCGCAGCCGCGCTCGAAAAGGCCGCCGCGGCTCGCCGGGAGCGGGCCGAGGTCAAGAATCGACTCAAGCACTCCGGCGCCTCCCTCCACGAGGTCATCAAGCAGGGCCAGGAGAACGACGTCATCGGGAAGATGAAGGTCTCCGCCCTCCTGGAGTCCCTGCCGGGCGTGGGCAAGGTCCGCGCCAAGCAGATCATGGAGCGGCTCGGCATCTCCGAGAGCCGCCGGGTCCGGGGTCTGGGCTCCAACCAGATCGCATCCCTGGAGCGTGAGTTCGGCAGCAAGGCGGCCTGACGTTCTCGGGCACGCCCGAGAACCTGGATAATCGCTGCATGGCTGCAACATCCCGGGGGACGTCCCCCGTACCCCCGGACGTACGTCCGCGGCTGACCGTGCTCTCCGGCCCCTCGGGGGTCGGCAAGAGCACGGTCGTCGCCCATATGCGCAAGGCCCACCCCGAGGTATGGCTCTCGGTGTCGGCGACGACCCGCAAGCCGCGCCCCGGCGAGCGCAACGGTGTCCACTACTTCTTCGTGGACAACGACGAGTTCGACAAGCTGATCGCCAACGGCGAGCTGCTGGAGTGGGCCGAGTTCGCAGGCAATCGGTACGGCACGCCGCGCCGCGCCGTACTCGACCGCCTGGAGGCGGGCGAGCCGGTGCTGCTGGAGATCGATCTCCAGGGCGCGCGTCTGGTCCGGCAGTCGATGTCGGACGCCCGGCTCGTCTTCCTGGCCCCGCCGAGCTGGGAGGAACTGGTGCGCCGGCTCACCGGCCGGGGCACCGAGTCCGCCGAGGTGATCGAGCGCCGGCTCGCCGCCGCCCGGATCGAACTGGCCGCCGAGTCCGAGTTCGATACGACACTGGTCAACACCTCCGTCGAGGACGTGGCGCGTGAGCTGCTAGCCTTGATGCTGGATTCATCCGGCCACCGCGCGGGCAGCGACTGACGCAGCCGGCACGGGCGGTATCACGGAGTTCCGCACTGTCAAAGGTTTCTTTGATCTTTACCCCCTTCGGAAGGCAGAGAGTGTCCTCTTCCATCACCACGCCCGAGGGCATCATCAACCCGCCGATTGATGAGCTCCTTGAGGCCACCGACTCGAAGTACAGCCTCGTGATCTACGCCGCCAAGCGCGCGCGCCAGATCAACGCGTACTACTCGCAGCTCGGCGAAGGTCTCCTGGAGTACGTCGGTCCGCTCGTCGACACCCACGTGCACGAGAAGCCGCTCTCGATCGCGCTCCGCGAGATCAACGCGGGCCTGCTCACCTCCGAGGCCATCGAGGGCCCCGCGCAGTAAGCAGGAGTTCCACCTTCACCACGGGCCCGGCGGCCGCGACCGCCGGGCCCGTGGTGTGTCCGGGGCGACAGCAACGGACCGGGGGCGGTGAGGCAGCATGGGGGTGTTCGTATCCGAGTGCGGGGAGACGCAGTGGACAAGCCGAAGGTCGTTCTTGGGGTCAGCGGGGGCATCGCCGCGTACAAGGCGTGCGAACTGCTGCGCCGGCTGACCGAGTCCGGCCACGACGTGAGGGTCGTCCCGACCGAGTCGGCGCTGCACTTCGTGGGGGCGGCCACCTGGTCGGCGCTCTCCGGCCACCCGGTCGCCACGGAGGTCTGGAACGACGTCCACGAGGTGCCGCACGTCAGGACCGGTCAGAGCGCCGACCTGGTCGTCGTCGCCCCGGCCACCGCCGACATGCTCGCCAAGGCCGCCCACGGTCTCGCCGACGACCTGCTCACCAACACGCTCCTCACTGCTCGCTGTCCGGTCGTCTTCGCGCCCGCCATGCACACCGAGATGTGGGAACACCCGGCCACCCGGGAGAACGTGGCCACACTGCGACGCCGCGGCGCCGTCGTCATCGAACCCGCTGTCGGCCGGCTCACCGGTGTCGACACCGGCAAGGGCAGGCTCCCCGACCCCGGGGAGATCTTCGAGGTCTGCCGCCGGGTGCTGACGCGCGGGCCCGCCGAACCCGATCTGGCGGGCCGGCACGTCGTGATCAGCGCGGGCGGTACGCGGGAGCCCCTCGACCCGGTGCGCTACCTCGGCAACCGCTCCTCCGGCAAGCAGGGCTACGCACTGGCCCGCACCGCGGTCGCCCGCGGTGCCCGGGTCACGCTGATCGAGGCCAACACCGGCCTGCCCGATCCGGCCGGTGCCGACGTCCGGCACGCCGGGACCGCCGTACAGCTGCGCGAAGCCGTGCTGAAGGCCGCCGCGGACGCCGATGTGGTCGTGATGGCGGCGGCGGTCGCCGACTTCCGGCCCGCCGAGTACGCGCCGGGGAAGATCAAGAAGAAGGACGGCCAGGAGCCCGCGCCCATCACGCTCGTCCGGAACCCCGACATCCTCGCCGAGGTCGCCGGTGCGCGCGCCCGGCCGGACCAGATCGTCGTCGGTTTCGCCGCCGAGACCGACAACGTCCTCGCCAACGGCCGTGAGAAGCTCCGCCGCAAGGGCTGCGACCTCCTCGTCGTCAACGAGGTCGGTGAGCGCAGGACCTTCGGCTCCGAGGAGAACGAAGCGGTGGTGCTCGCGGCCGACGGCGGCGAGACCCCGGTGCCGTACGGCCCCAAGGAGGCGCTGGCCGACACGGTCTGGGATCTCGTGTCGTCGCGGTGGTCATGAATTTCTCGTTTCGCGCCTTCGAACGGGCCGAGTCCCTTGAAATATCGGGGTAAATGGCTTTCTCGGCAGGCGATTTTCGTACAGTCGCCGACCGTGCCACAGGTCACAGAACTCCCAAAGGGCGAGACACGCTGTCCGCCGAACGAAAGCGACGGATAAACTGTTTCCCGGACCGTGTCGGGCGCAGCTCCCGGCGGTCCGCCAAATGATCAGCCAGCAGCCGCTGCAACCCCAGGGAGCGATGTGTCCCGCCGTCTCTTCACCTCGGAGTCCGTCACCGAGGGTCACCCCGACAAGATCGCTGACCAGATCAGCGACACTATTCTCGACGCGCTCCTGCGTGAGGACCCCCGGTCCCGCGTCGCGGTCGAGACCTTGATCACCACCGGTCTGGTGCACGTTGCGGGTGAGGTCACGACCAAGGCCTACGCCGACATTCCGACCCTCGTACGCAACAAGGTTCTCGAAATCGGCTACGACTCCTCCAAGAAGGGCTTCGACGGCGCCTCCTGCGGTGTCTCGGTGTCCATCGGCGCGCAGTCGCCCGACATCGCGCAGGGCGTCGACACCGCGTACGAGAAGCGGGTCGAGGGTTCCGCCGCGGGCGAGGAAGACGACGAGCTCGACAAGCAGGGCGCCGGTGACCAGGGCCTGATGTTCGGGTACGCCTGCGACGAGACGCCCGAGCTCATGCCGCTTCCGATCTACCTCGCGCACCGGCTCTCGCGCCGGCTCTCCGAGGTCCGCAAGAACGGGACCATCCCGTACCTGCGCCCGGACGGCAAGACGCAGGTCACCATCGAGTACGACGGCGACAAGGCCGTCCGTCTCGACACGGTCGTCGTCTCCTCGCAGCACGCCAGCGACATCGATCTCGACTCGCTGCTCGCGCCCGACATCCGCGAGTTCGTCGTCGAGCACGTGCTCGCGCAGCTCATCGAGGACGGCATCAAGCTGGACACCGAGGGCTACCGGCTGCTGGTCAACCCGACCGGCCGTTTCGAGATCGGCGGCCCGATGGGCGACGCCGGCCTGACCGGTCGCAAGATCATCATCGACACCTACGGCGGCATGGCCCGCCACGGCGGCGGCGCCTTCTCGGGCAAGGACCCGTCCAAGGTCGACCGCTCGGCCGCGTACGCCATGCGCTGGGTCGCCAAGAACGTCGTCGCCGCGGGTCTCGCCGCCCGTTGCGAGGTCCAGGTCGCGTACGCCATCGGCAAGGCCGAGCCCGTCGGTCTGTTCGTCGAGACGTTCGGCACCGCCGCGATCGAGACCGAGAAGATCGAGCACGCCATCGGCGAGGTCTTCGACCTCCGTCCGGCCGCGATCATCCGCGACCTCGACCTGCTCCGTCCGATCTACGCCCAGACCGCGGCATACGGCCACTTCGGCCGCGAGCTGCCCGACTTCACGTGGGAGCGCACGGACCGCGTGGACGCGCTGCGCACGGCGGCCGGGCTGTAGGTCCGCCGCCCTCCGTCCCACGCCGGGGCCCGGACGCCGCACAGGGTGTCCGGGCCCCGGTGCGTGCGGCCGCCGGTGGGTGGACGCCGGCGCCGCTGTCAGTGGTCTCTGGTAGGAATTTGGCTGTGAGCAGCGACAACGAGCGATCCGAGGACCCCGGGCGCGGGGCCCCGGAGCAGCTTGCGCTGATCCGGGAGACGGTACGGCGGGCGAAGGTGCCGCGGGCCAAGCCGCGGACCTGGCGCGGCGCCGCGCTCGCCAAGGAGCTGCCCGTCGCGCGGGTGCTGGTCAACAAGGGCGCGCTCCATCTCGACCAGTACTTCGACTACGCCGTGCCCGAGGAGCTGGACGCCGACGCGCAGCCCGGAGTGCGGGTGCGGGTGCGGTTCGGGGCCGGGGGGCGCCATGTCCGCGGCGGTCGGCGCGAGGGGGGCGGGCTGATCGACGGCTTCCTCGTCGAGCGGCTCGCCGAATCGGACTACACCGGAGCCCTCGCCGCGCTCGCGTACGTCGTTTCGCCGGAACCGGTGCTGGGACCGGAGCTGCTCACTCTCGCACGGGCCGTTGCCGACCGCTACGCGGGCAGCCTCGCCGACGTGCTGCAGCTGGCTGTGCCGCCCAGGAACGGCAGGGCCGAGTCCAAGCCCTCGCCCTCCCCCCTGCCACCGCCGCCCGCGCCGTCGGCGGGGAGCTGGGAGCGGTACGCGCAGGGACCGGCGTTCCTGCGCGCGCTGGCCGACGGCGGTGCGCCCCGGGCCGTATGGACCGCGCTGCCCGGACCGCACTGGCCCGAGGAGATCGCCAGGGCCATGGCCGCGACGCTCGCGTCCGGGCGCGGCGCACTCGTCGTCGTGCCGGACGGCCGGACCGCGGGGCGGGTGGATGCCGCGCTCACCGGACTGCTCGGCAAGGGACAGCACGCACTGCTGACCGCCGACTCCGGACCGGAGAAGCGTTACCGGGAGTGGCTCGCCGTGCGGCGAGGCTCCGTGCGGGCCGTCGTCGGGACGAGGGCCGCGATGTTCGCGCCCGTCACCGATCTCGGCCTGGTCGCCGTCTGGGACGACGGGGACTCCAGCCACGGCGACGACCACGCCCCCTTCCCGCACGTCCGCGAGGTGCTCGAACTACGGGCGGCGCACGGCCGGTGCGCATTCCTGCTCGGTGGCACGAGCTGCACCGTGGAGGCCGCCCAGCTGGTGGAGAGCGGCTGGGCGCTGCCGCTGCGCGCGGACCGGGAGCAGCTGCGGATCGCGGCGCCGCTGGTGAGGACGGTCGGCGACGGGGAGCTGGCGCGGGACGGGGCCGCGCGGGCGGCCCGGCTGCCCAGCCTGGCCTGGCAGACGGTACGGGACGGGCTGCGCAGCGGTCCCGTCCTGATCCAGGTGCCGCGCCGCGGCTACGCGCCGCGGCTGGCCTGTGAGCGCTGCCGGGAACCCGCTCGGTGCCGGCACTGCGCCGGACCGCTGGAGGCGCCGGACCAGCGGGATCTCAACTGCGCCTGGTGCGGGCGGCCCGAGACCGCCTGGCACTGTGTCGCCTGCGGGTCCGGTCGGCTGCGGGCGCGGATCGTCGGCGCCCGCCGGACCGCCGAGGAGCTGGGCCGCGCGTTCCCCGCCGTGCCGGTACGGACATCGGGCCGGGACCACATCCTGGACTCGGTGCCGCAGGCGCCGGCGCTGGTGGTCAGCACGCCGGGCGCCGAACCCGTCGCCGAGGGCGGCTACGCGGCGGCGCTGCTGCTGGACGGCTGGGCGATGGTCGGGCGCCCCGATCTGAGGGCGGGCGAGGAGGCGCTGCGCCGCTGGACGGCCGCGGCCTCGCTGGTACGGGGACAGCCGGAGGGCGGCACGGTGGTGATCGTCGCCGAGCCGACGCTGCGGCCGGTGCAGGCCCTGGTGCGCTGGGACCCGGTCGGGCACGCCCGCCGCGAGCTGGCGGAGCGCGCCGAGCTCGGCTTTCCGCCGGTGTCCCGGATGGCCGCGGTGACGGGCTCGCCGGACGCGCTCGCCGCGTTTCTCACGACCGCGGAACTGCCGCCGGAGACCGAGGTGCTCGGTCCGGTCCCGGTCCCCGGAGCCGAACCCGGCAGACCCCGCCGGTCCGGCGACGCACCGCCGGGGGAGTCCTGGGAGCGGGCTCTGCTCAGGGTGCCCCCGGGGAGCGGGGCGGCGCTCGCGGCCGCGCTGAAGGCGGCGCAGGCGGCGCGGTTGTCCCGGGGCAGTGGCGAACAGGTCCGGATCAGGGTGGATCCGCCGGAGATCGGGTGACGGCGAGGTGCGGCCGGGCGCGGGTCGGCCGTGGGGGCCGGGCGTGGGGACGCGGCTGCCCCGCCGTGCGTCGGGCGCGGCGGGGCAGGAGTGGGGTGGTCAGCCGTTGCGTGGGCCGGGGAAGACCCCGGGGCGCAGGTCCTCGCGCAGTGACGGACGGTCCGTTGACGGCTGCGGGGGCATGGCGCGTGCGGCGGGCACGACGGGCAGGCCCGACGCGTTGGTGGGGCCCGGCGTGGCGGGCAGGGAGCGTGGCACCGCGCTCTCCGCGACGGCCTCCGCCGCCCCCGGCTGACGGGCGTTGCGGCGTGCGCCGTAGCGGCGGTGCACCGCCTGCTTGGTGACTCCGAGCGCGGAGCCCACCGCGTCCCAGGAGAAGCCCAGGGAGCGGTCGAAATCCACCGCCGCGGTGACCAGGGTCTCTACGCTGTCGCGCAGCTCCTGCGCCAGCCTGACCGTGGGGGCCGGGGCCCTGCCGTAGACGACGAAGCCCGTGGACGGGCCGGAGCGGCGCGGACGGTAGACGTTGCCCAGTTGGGCGGTGAGGGTGCGCAGCGCGTCCACCTGCCGCCGGACCCGCTCGATGTCCCGCACCAACAGGTGCAGGCTGGCCCGCGCTTGAGCGTCGTGGGTTGCGTGGTCGGCCATGAAGAAGCCTCTCGAACCGGCGTTGAAAAGGATCGGGCCGCTCCGTGGCGGCTCGCTTCGGTCAATCTCTCTTGACCAACGCGGCAGCCGGGGATCTGGTCACGCTGGAGGGGCGCGTGCGCATGTCCAAGGGGCGCGCAGTGATGCGTACGCCCCCCGGTCGCCCGGCCCATAGACTTGTGCGTTGCTCGTCACCCGTACGTTTCGGCCTGAGAGGCAGTCAGCCACCCATGAAGCTCGTCTTCGCAGGCACCCCCGAGGTAGCCGTACCCGCCCTGGACGCACTGATCGCCTCCGGCCGGCACGAGGTGGCCGCCGTCGTCACCCGGCCCGACGCCCCCGCCGGGCGAGGCCGCCGACTGGTCGCCAGCCCCGTCGCCGAGCGCGCCGAGGAGGCCGGGATCGAGGTGCTCAAGCCCGCCCGGCCGCGCGACGAGGAATTCCTGGCGCGGCTGCGGGAGATCGCCCCGGACTGCTGTCCCGTCGTCGCCTACGGGGCACTGCTGCCCAAGGTCACGCTCGACGTACCCGCCCACGGCTGGGTCAACCTCCACTTCTCCTTGCTGCCCGCCTGGCGCGGCGCGGCCCCCGTGCAGCACTCGATCATGGCCGGGGACGAGGTGACCGGTGCGTCGACGTTCCTGATCGAGGAGGGGCTCGACTCCGGCCCGGTGTACGGCGTCCTCACCGAAGAGGTACGGCCCACCGACACCAGCGGTGATCTGCTCACCCGGCTGGCGTTCGCCGGTGCCGGGCTGCTCGTCGCGACCATGGACGGCATCCAGGACGGCACGCTGCACGCCGTGGAGCAGCCCGCGGAGGGAGTCACCCTCGCACCGAAGATCACCGTCGAGGACGCTCAGGTGCAGTGGTCCGCCCCCGCCCTGCGGGTCGACCGCGTGGTGCGCGGCTGCACGCCCGCTCCCGGTGCGTGGACGTTGTTCCGGGGGGAACGGCTGAAGCTGATCCAGGCGGTGCCGGTGCTGGACCGCGCGGATCTGGCGCCCGGAGAGCTGTCCGCCGCCAAGAACAACGTGTACGTGGGTACCGGGTCGCACGCCGTCGAGCTGCTCTGGGTGCAGCCGCAGGGCAAGAAGCCGATGCGGGCCGCCGACTGGGCCCGCGGGGTGCGGATCGTCCACGGCGAGCTGCTGGGGAGCTAGTGCTGTGGCCGGACAGGTTCACCGGCTCACGACGCCCGGCACGGCACCTCGCCGCGTTGTCGCATCGCCCGCGTACATCCAGTACGCGGGCGATGCTCCGCCTTGCGATGCACCGCACCGGACACCGCGAGCTTCCCGGCAAACCCTTCCGGCCACAGCACCAGTGCTGTGGCCGGGGAGGTCTGCCGTGACTCGCGAGCCGGTGGACCGTTGCGGCCACGGCACCGGGGGAGCCGGGGGACGGGGCGGCGACGTAGGCTGGGAGGGTTCGTCCTCTCATCATCAGCGGAGCACCTTTCACGTGAACGACCAGCAGCGTCGCCGTCCCGCCCAGCCGCATCGCCGCCCCAAGAAGGACCCCGTCCGATTCCTCGCCTTCGAAGCGCTCAGGGCCGTCGACGAACGTGACGCGTACGCCAACCTCGTACTGCCCCCGCTCCTGAAGAAGGCCCGCGCCAAGGGCGACTTCGACAACCGGGACGCGGCGCTGGCGACCGAGCTGGTCTACGGGACGCTGCGTCGGCAGGGGACGTACGACGCGATCGTCGCGGCCTGCATCGACCGGCCGCTGCGCGAGGTCGACCCGCCGGTCCTCGATGTGCTCAACATGGGGGTGCATCAGCTGCTCGGCACCCGTATCCCCACCCATGCCGCGGTCTCCGCCAGTGTGGAACTGGCCCGGGTGGTGCTCGGCGAAGGCCGGGCCAAGTTCGTCAACGCCGTCCTGCGCAAGGTCTCCGCGGACGACTTCGACGGCTGGGTCGCGCGCGTCGCCCCGCCGTACGACGAGGACGCCGAGGACCACCTCGCCGTCGTGCACTCGCATCCGCGGTGGGTCGTGTCCGCCCTCTGGGACGCGCTGGGCGGCGGTCGTGCCGGGATCGAGGACCTTCTCGAAGCGGACAACGAGAGGCCGGAGGTCACCCTGGTGGCCCGCCCCGGCCGTGCCCGCACCGACGAGCTGCTCAGCGCTCTCGGCGACGGGAACGGCCTGCCGGGCCGCTGGTCCCCCTACGCGGTACGGATGGCGGAGGGCGGCGAGCCCGGGGCTCTGACGGCCGTGCGTGAGGGCCGCGCCGGGGTCCAGGACGAGGGCAGCCAACTGGTGGCCACCGCCCTCGCCGCCGCGCCGGTGGAGGGCAGCGACACCCGGTGGCTCGACGGGTGTGCGGGGCCCGGGGGGAAGGCAGCCCTCCTGGGCGCGCTCGCCGCCGAACGCGGCGCCGCCCTGCTCGCCGCCGAGAAGCAGCCGCACCGGGCCCGCCTCGTCGAGCGCGCGCTGGCCGGCAACCCCGGCCCGTACCAGGTGATCACCGCCGACGGCACCCGCCCGCCGTGGCAGCCGGGCACCTTCGACCGCATCCTGATGGATGTGCCGTGCTCGGGCCTCGGCGCGCTGCGCCGGCGTCCGGAGGCGCGGTGGCGTCGGCGCCCGGAGGATCTGGAGAGCTTCGCCCCGCTGCAGCGCGGCCTGCTGCGCGAGGCGATGAAGGCGGTACGGGTCGGCGGCGTCGTCGGTTACGCGACCTGTTCGCCGCATCTCGCGGAGACCCGGGTCGTCGTCGAGGACGTGCTCAAGGGGCGCGGCGGGCAGCCGGTCGAGGCGGAGTGGATCGACGCCCGCCCGCTGATGCCGGGAGTTCCCGCGCTCGGCGACGGTCCCGATGTCCAGCTCTGGCCGCACCTGCACGGAACGGACGCGATGTACCTGGCCCTGCTGCGGCGTACCGCCTGAATCGGACAGGGGACGGGGCGGGCCCGTTTGCATGGGCCCCACCGTCCCCGAAGGGTGCTTCACGGGCTGAAAAGCCCGGATCGCCCGGCCGGACGGCCCGGATTTCGCGAACTGTAATGATCCCGTGAGGCTTTGGCCCTCGCCAGGGCGGGGAAGTGCCGCGGAACATGGCAGGCTTGGCACATGGCCCAGATCAATCCCAGCATCTTGTCCGCCGACTTCGCCCGCCTCGCCGAGGAGGCGAAGGCGGTCGAAGGTGCCGACTGGCTCCATGTCGACGTGATGGACAACCACTTCGTGCCCAATCTGACCCTCGGCGTGCCGATCGTGGAATCGCTCAGCCGGGCCACGGACACCCCGCTGGACTGCCACCTGATGATCGAGGACCCGGACCGCTGGGCGCCTCAGTACGTCGAGGCGGGCGCCGGTTCCGTCACCTTCCACGTGGAGGCCGCCGCCGCCCCGGTACGGCTGGCGCGGGAGATCCGGGCCAAGGGCGCCCGCGCCTCCATGGCGCTCAAGCCCGCCACGCCCATCGAGCCGTACGAGGACCTGCTTCCCGAGCTCGACATGCTGCTGATCATGACGGTGGAGCCGGGCTTCGGCGGCCAGGCGTTCCTGGACATCATGCTGCCGAAGATCCGCCGCACCCGTGAGCTGATCTCCAAGCACGGCCTCGAAATGTGGCTCCAGGTGGACGGTGGCGTCTCCGCGTCCACCATCGAGCGTTGTGCGGAGGCCGGCGCGGACGTGTTCGTCGCCGGCTCGGCGGTGTACGGGGCCGAGAACCCCGCCGAAGCGGTGCGCGCCCTGCGGGCCAAGGCCGACGGGGCCACCTCCTCGGCGGCCTGGGCGTGCCGTCACTGACGTCGGGACCGGCCCCGGCCCCGAGTGCGGGTCGGTCCGGCCAAGGGCAGATGAACGTGGTCCGACGGGACCGATCAGGGATCGCCGGATCTGACAGGATGAACGGCGTATCGAGAGTGTGAACAGCAGTGAGGAGATCGCGGTGTCTGCAATGTCGGCGGGACGGTCCGCCCTGCGGATGGGGCCCGCGGAGCTGGTGCAGGCGGCGGCCATGGCCCGCCGCTTCTACCTCGAAGGAAAGTCGAAGATCCAGATCGCCGAGGAGTTCGGCGTCAGCCGCTTCAAGGTGGCCCGGGTCCTGGAGACGGCTCTGGAACGTGACCTCGTACGGATCGAGATCCGCGTGCCCGCCGAGCTGGACGCCGAGCGGTCCGACGCTCTTCGAGCCCGCTACGGGCTGCGTCACGCCGTCGTCGTCGAATCTCCCGCGGAGGAGCAGGACGACGCACCCGACCCGGAGAATCTGGGGGAGGTCGCGGCCGATCTCCTCGGCGAACTGGTGAACGAGGGCGATGTGCTCGGCCTCGCCTGGGGCCGGTCCACCATCCACATGGCGGCGGCGCTCGACCGGCTGCCCCCGTGCACGGTCGTGCAGCTCACCGGGGTGTACGACGCGGGGACGGCGGAGCGCGGCTCGGTCGAGGCGGTCCGGCGGGCCGCCCAGGTGGCGGGCGGCGAGGCCCACCCGATCTATGCGCCGATGCTGCTGCCCGACCCGGCCACGGCCGCCGCGCTGCGTCACCAGACCGGCATCGCCCGCGCCTTCGAGTACTTCGACAAGGTGACGGTCGCCGCGGTATCCATCGGTTCCTGGGAGCCGGGCATCTCCACCGTCCACGACATGCTCACGGACGAGGAGCGGGCGCACTACGCCTCGCTCGGCGCCACCGCGGAGATGTCCGCGCACCTCTTCGACAAGGAGGGACGGCGGGTCGGCCGGGACCTGGGGGAGCGGTGCATCACGGTCGAGGCCGACCGGCTTCGCCGGATCCCGGAGGTGGTCGCGATCGCGGGCGGCCAGCGCAAGGCCGCGGCGATCGGGGCGGTGCTGCGGTCCGGTCTGGTCACCAGTCTGGTGACGGACACGGCGGCGGCCGACCACCTGCTGACCGAGTCGGCGGCGCCGCGGCGGCCCGCCCTGGAGCGCGCGGACCCGGACGGGGACTGACCGAGCGGGCGGCGGCGGCCCGCACCGGGGCCGCCCGCCGACCGCCGCGGGGACCGGCCCGGACAGCCGGTGAGCTCTCCGGGCGGGGGTCCTGCCCGGGGTCAGTCCCGGGCCGTGCCCAGGACCGTCGACTCCAGGTACTGCTCCGGCGCCGTGTACTGGCTCACATCGGCCGGGTTGTAGCGGGGCGTCTGCCGCGACCAGTCGAGATTGCCGCGCATCCAGCTCCGCATCCCGTCCAGGTACGGCGTGAGCATCCAGGAAAGCTGCGGGTGCGCGGCCAGCAGCTCGGCCTCGGCGGTGAGGAACCGCTCGGTCTCCGTGGCGATCTGCGCGCAGACGTGTTCGAGCGCCTGCTGCTTGCCGTATCCCCGGTGGTGACGGACCAGATGGACGAGATTGTGGATCTCGCCGAGCACCTGTTCCTTCTCGTACGAGTACACGTCGTTGGCCCAGCACACGACGTTGCACGACGCTTCGAGCGCGGTGATGAACCGGGAGTCGTTGTGGATCGACTCGGGAGCCTCGATCCCGGCCACGATCTCTATCAGGTCCATGCAGACGTGTATCGCGCCGGTGTGGCGGCGCTTGGCGATGTAGGTCTCCTCGGACGGCACCACGCCCGCCGCCCGGTTCCCGGCCTCCCAGGTGGTGGTCGTGGTGAGGTACGTGGTCAGGTGCCAGCCGAACCGGGTGCGCCAGTGCGCGGCCGCGGTCGGGATCGTCCGTTCCCACAGATCGACCAGGGCCACCACGGCGGCGGGAAGGTCCTCGTCCGGCGGGGTGCCCGTCCCCTTGCCCTCGATCACGGAACACATCACCGCGACCACATCACGTACCCGCTCGGGACTGCGGCCGAGATGTCCGTCGTCGAGCTGGTCGTCGACGAGGAACAGCCACACGAACCAGTCGGCGACGAGGTCGAGATTCCTGCTGTCGGCGGTCGGGTACACCATGCCGACGAACGCGCCGAAGTCCGCCTGCTCGAAGCGCTTCATGGCTGAATCACGGTGCACCAGACCGGTGTTGCGGATCCAGCTGTCGAGATGGACTCGGGTGTGCCCGACGTGCGGATTTGTCCGCTGGGGGAACGGGCAGTAGATGTCCGGCAGTTCGCTCTCCACGGGTGGGTCGTGATCCTCTCCGGTCGTACGGGTGACGGAAGTTGTGACCTCTCCGCCTGTTCCTCCGGGGCGCAGTGGTGACCCACGGGACCTGCGGGTTTGAAGCTACCCGACCCTTTGTCGCCAGGTCCAGGGAAGATGATCGCGAATGATTCGCATGGCGTTCGGGTAGGGTCCGTGAGCAAGGCAGGTTCCACTTGCCCGGGACTCCCGCGGTTCCCTTGGAGGAACATACGAGCGCGGGGGTCGTTTGCTGTGTCTTCGTGGAAGCGACCTGCTCCGTTTCGTATGAAAAAATGAACTTATGCGTTTTCTTGAGCCCGGCACCGGTCGCTATACAGAGTCCCCCTCGGTCCCGTACGACCTCACATACGACGATGTCTTCATGGTTCCGGGCCGTTCAGCGGTCGGTTCTCGCCAGGGTGTCGATCTCTCCTCGCCCGACGGCACCGGCACCACCATTCCGCTCGTCGTCGCGAACATGACGGCCATCGCGGGCCGTCGGATGGCCGAAACGGTCGCCCGTCGCGGCGGGCTCGTCGTCATCCCCCAGGACATCCCGATCGAGGTCGTCACCGATGTCGTCTCCTGGGTGAAGGCGCGCCATCTGGTGCTTGACACGCCGATCGTGCTGACCCCTGGCCAGACGGTCGCCGACGCGCTGTCCCTGCTGCCCAAGCGCGCACACGGCGCGGGCGTCGTCGTCGACGAGGACCGGCGCCCCGTCGGCGTCGTCACCGACCACGACCTGACCGGCGTCGACCGCTTCACCCAACTCTCCGAGGTCATGTCCAGGGACCTGGTGCTGCTCGACGCGGACATCGACCCGCGCGACGCGTTCAACAAGCTCGACGGCGCCCACCGCAAGCTCGCCCCCGCGGTCGACGCGGACGGCCGGCTCGTCGGCATCCTCACCCGTAAGGCCGCACTGCGCGCCACTCTGTACACCCCCGCCACCGACGCCGACGGCACGCTGCGGATCGCCGCGGCCGTGGGGATCAACGGCGACGTCGCGGGCAAGGCCAAGCAACTGCTCGACGCGGGTGTCGACACACTCGTCGTGGACACCGCCCACGGCCACCAGGAGTCCATGATCAACGCGGTCAGGGCCGTCCGGGCGCTCGACCCGCGGGTGCCGATCGTCGCGGGGAACATCGTCGCCGCCGAGGGTGTGCGCGACCTCGTCGAGGCCGGCGCGGACATCATCAAGGTGGGTGTCGGCCCCGGCGCCATGTGCACCACCCGGATGATGACCGGTGTGGGACGTCCGCAGTTCTCCGCCGTCCTGGAGTGTGCCGCCGAGGCGAAGAAGTACGGCAAGCACGTCTGGGCCGACGGCGGTGTCCGTCACCCGCGCGATGTCGCGATGGCGCTCGCCGCGGGCGCGTCCAACGTGATGATCGGCTCCTGGTTCGCCGGTACGTACGAGTCGCCGGGCGACCTCCAGCAGTCCGCCGACGGCCGCTTCTACAAGGAGTCCTTCGGCATGGCCTCCGCGCGTGCGGTGAAGAACCGCACGTCGGACGAGTCGGCGTACGACCGCGCCCGCAAGGCGCTCTTCGAGGAGGGCATCTCCACCTCGCGGATGTTCCTCGACCCGGCCCGGCCCGGTGTCGAGGACCTGATCGACTCGATCATCGCGGGCGTCCGCTCCTCCTGCACCTATGCCGGGGCGGCCTCCCTGGAGGAGTTCGCCGAGAAGGCCGTCGTCGGGGTGCAGAGCGCCGCCGGCTACGCCGAGGGCAAGCCGCTGCACGCCAGCTGGAACTGATCCCGCGGTCAGGTACCACCGTTGCCCCTCACGGCCGTTCGCGCCGTGGGGGGCGACGTCGTTCCCGGGTGTCCTCGCGGACACCGGAGATGTCCGGTTCCAGCCCGCGGATCCCGTGGTGATCCGCTTCAACCCCATTGAAATGTAAGTAATATGAAGCGCAATCAGCTGTCCGCCTCTCTGCGGTAAGGGATCTCATGTCCTTCTTCACTGAACTGGCCCACCAGTACATCGACGGTGAGTGGAGGCCGGGCAAGGGATCCTGGGACATCATCGATTTCAATCCGTACAACGGGGAGAAGCTCGCCTCGATCACCGTGGCCACGGCCGAGGAGGTGGACCAGGCGTACCGGTCCGCCGAGGCCGCCCAGCGGGCATGGGGCGACACCAACCCGTACGCCCGCCGGCTGGTGCTGGAGCGGGCGCTGCGCGTCGTCGAGGAGCGCGAGTCCGAGATCGGCGACGCGATCGTCGCGGAACTCGGCGGCACCCGGCTGAAGGCCGCCTTCGAGCTGCATCTCGTCAAGGAGTTCCTCCGGGAGTCGATCCAGCTCGCGCTGCGGCCCGCCGGGCAGATCCTGCCCTCGCCGACCGAGGGCAAGGAGAACCGTGTCTACCGGGTGCCCGTCGGCGTCGTGGGTGTGATCAGCCCCTTCAACTTCCCGTTCCTGCTGTCGCTGAAGTCGGTCGCCCCCGCGCTGGCGCTCGGCAACGCCGTGGTGCTCAAGCCGCACCAGAACACCCCGGTCTGCGGCGGCACGCTGGTGGCCAAGGTGTTCGAGGAGGCCGGGCTGCCGGCCGGGCTCCTGAACGTCGTGGTCACCGACATCGCCGAGATCGGTGACGCACTGCTGGAACACCCCGTGCCGCAGGTCATCTCCTTCACCGGCTCGGACAAGGTGGGACGGCACGTCGCCACGGTGTGCGCGGCGCACCTCAAGCGTGCCGTGCTCGAACTCGGCGGCAACAGCGCGCTCATCGTCCTCGACGACGCCGATCTGGACTACGCCGTGGACGCGGCCGTCTTCAGCCGCTACGTGCACCAGGGCCAGGTCTGCATGGCAGCGAACCGCATCCTGGTCGACCGGGCGGTGGAGAAGGAGTTCACCGAGAAGTTCGTCGCCAAGGTCGCGTCGCTGCCGGTCGGTGACCCGGCCGACCCGCGGACCGTGATCGGCCCGCTGATCAACTCCTCGCAGGCCGAGGCCATTTCCTCGCTCGTCGACCAGACGGTGGAGGCCGGGGCGACGGCCCTGCTGCACGGCCGGGCGGACGGCAATCTGGTGAGCCCGTCCGTGCTCACCGGTCTGGCCGCCGATTCCCCCGTCCTGTCCCAGGAGATCTTCGGGCCGGTCGCGCTCCTCGTGCCGTTCGACGGAGAGGACGAGGCGGTCCGGATCGCCAACGACACCCCGTACGGTCTGAGCGGGGCGGTGCACACGGGTGACATCGAGCGCGGTGTACGGATCGGCAAGCGCATCCACACCGGCATGATCCACATCAACGACGGCACGGTCCACGACGAGCCCATCGTCCCGTTCGGCGGCGAGAAGAGCTCCGGCCTGGGCCGGCTGAACGGCGAGTCGATGGTCGAGGCCTTCACCACCCAGAAGTGGATCTCGGTCCAGCACGGCCGCTCGCAGTTCCCGTTCTGACCGGTCACCGGATGCGGTGAGCGCGCCCGGCGGGGCGGGGCCGTGGTCTACTTCGGGGGCGGCCCACGCCGCCCCCGAACCGGACCACCGCAGAGAAGTGAACCGCCCGAAGTGCGCCTGAACGACCTCGACGAACGCATCGTCCACGCCCTCGCCGAAGACGCCCGGCGCTCCTACGCGGACATCGGCGCGATCATCGGCCTGTCCGCGCCCGCCGTGAAACGCCGCGTGGACCGCCTGCGCGCCGAGGGCGCCATCACCGGCTTCACCGTGCGGGTGGACCCGGCCGCGCTGGGCTGGGAGACCGAGGGTTTCATCGAGATCTACTGCAGCCGCAACACCTCGCCGGAAGCGATCAAGCGGGGACTGGCGCGGTACCCGGAGATCGCGTCGGCCTCCACGGTGACGGGTGAGGCCGACGCGATCGTGCAGGTCTTCGCCGCGGACATGCGCCACTTCGAGCAGGTGCTCGAACGGATCGCCGGAGAGCCGTACGTGGAGCGGACGAAGTCCGTGCTGGTGCTCTCGCCGTTGCTGCGGCGGTATTCGTCGGGGCCGCCGGGATAGGGGCGCGGGGCGTCCCACGACGTCCGCCGTGTTCGCCGTTGCCGGACGGGCCCGAGGCGCGCCGGGCGGAGGCCGGCTCGTACGGGGCGACTTGGGCGTGCGGACCGGGATGACGGGAATGAGACCTGCGTCACCCACTTGACCTGGGAAGACGCCCTGCGCAACGAATCGCCGCGGCAGGCCGTCGGAGCGCAATGGATCGACGGTGCACGCGCAACAGTCGCGCCTTGTCCGGGCCGAGCGGCGGACCGTACCTTCGATACGTCCCGCCCAGCCCGCACCGCCCGAGGTCAGCCATGCCGCCGTTGCGCACCGCCCTGCTCCAGAGTTCCGGACGACCCGGCCATGTGGACGAGAACATCAAGGTGCTCGACGAAGCCGCGCGGCGGGCGGCGGACCGTGGGGCCCGCCTGCTGGTCTGTCCCGAACTGTTCCTCACCGGATACGCGATCGGTGCCGACGTGCCCCGGCTGGCCGAGCCGGCCGACGGGCCGTCGGCCCGTGCGGTCGCCAAGATCGCCGCACGGCACGGTCTCGCGGTCCTCTACGGCTACCCGGAGCGCGCGGGCGAGCAGATCTTCAACGCCGCGCAGCTCATCGGACCGGACGGGTCCGCGCTCGCGAACTACCGCAAGACCCATCTCTTCGGCTGCTTCGAGCAGGAGTGGTTCACCCCGGGCGAGCGGACCGTGGTGCAGGCCGAACTGGACAGCGTTCGCGTCGGGATCATGATCTGCTACGACGTCGAGTTCCCGGAGAACGTCCGCTCGCACGCCCTCGCCGGTACCGATCTGCTGCTGGTGCCCACCGCGCAGATGCACCCCTTCCAGTTCGTCGCCGAATCCGTCGTACCGGTCCGCGCCTTCGAGAGCCAGCTGTACGTGGCGTACGTCAACAGGACCGGGCCGGAAGGCGAGTTCGAGTTCGTCGGGCTGAGCTGCCTGGCGGGCCCCGACGGCACCGTCCGCACCCGCGCGGGAGGCGGCGAGGAACTGGTCATCGGTGAGGTCGACCCCGAGTTCCTCAGCGCGTCGCGCGCCGCCAACCCGTACCTGAACGACCGCCGCCCCGGCCTGTACGGCTCCCTCGTCTGAGCCGGCCGCCCCGTTCCACCCCTCTTTTCCGTGCAAGGAGTCCGTACCCCATGACGTCCACGGTGCCCAACGCCGTCCAGCACACCGACGCCGCCGAGCCGATCACCATGTTCGGGCCGGACTTCCCGTACGCGTATGACGACTTCCTGGCCCACCCCGCGGGCATCGGGCAGATACCGGCGACCGAGCACGGCACCGAGGTCGCCGTCATCGGGGGCGGGCTGTCCGGCATCGTCGCCGCGTACGAACTGATGAAGATGGGACTCAAGCCCGTCGTCTACGAAGCGGACCGGATCGGTGGCCGGCTGCGCACCGTCGGGTTCGACGGCTGCGACCCGCAGCTCACGGCCGAGATGGGCGCGATGCGCTTCCCGCCGTCGTCCACCGCGCTCCAGCACTACATCGATCTGGTGGGCCTGGAGACGAAGCCGTTCCCCAACCCACTGTCCCCGGCCACCCCGTCGACCGTCGTCGACCTCAAGGGCGAGTCGCACTACGCGCGGACCATCGACGATCTGCCGCAGGTCTACCGCGATGTGATGGACGCCTGGAACCGGTGCCTGGAGGAGGGTGCCGACTTCTCCGACATGAACCGCGCGATGCGCGAACGCGATGTGCCGCGCATCCGCGAGATCTGGGCGGAGCTCGTCCGGAAGCTCGACAACCAGACCTTCTACGGATTCCTCTGCGACTCCGACGCCTTCAAGTCGTTCCGGCACCGGGAGATCTTCGGCCAGGTCGGCTTCGGCACCGGCGGCTGGGACACCGACTTCCCCAACTCCATCCTGGAGATCCTGCGCGTCGTGTACACCGAGGCGGACGACCACCACAGGGGCATCGTCGGCGGCAGCCAGCAGCTCCCGCTGCGGCTCTGGGACCGCGAACCGCGCAAGATCGTCCACTGGCCGCTCGGAACCTCGCTGTCGTCGCTGCACGGCGGAGAGCCGCGCCCCGCGGTGACCCGGCTGAACCGCACCGCAGGGAACCGGATCACCGTCACCGACACCACGGGTGACATCCGTACGTACCCGGCCGCGATCTTCACCGGACAGTCCTGGCTGCTGCTCTCGAAGATCGACTGTGACGACGCGCTCTTCCCGATCGACCACTGGACGGCGATGGAGCGCACCCACTACATGGAGTCGTCCAAGCTGTTCGTGCCTGTCGACCGGCCGTTCTGGCTGGACGGAGCCGTCGACGACCGGGGCGCGCCGACCGGGCGGGACACCATGTCGATGACGCTCACCGACCGGATGACCCGCGGCACGTACCTCCTGGACGACGGCCCCGACAGGCCGGCCGTCATCTGCCTCTCGTACACCTGGTGCGACGACAGCCTGAAGTGGCTGCCGCTCTCCCCGAACGAGCGCATGGACGTCATGCTGAAGTCGCTCGGCGAGATCTATCCCGACGTCGACATCAGGAAGCACGTCATCGGCAACCCGGTGACGGTCTCGTGGGAGAACGAGCCCTGGTTCATGGGGGCGTTCAAGGCCAATCTGCCGGGCCACTACCGCTACCAGCGGCGGCTGTTCACCCACTTCATGCAGGACCGGCTGCCCGCCGACCGACGGGGTCTGTTCCTCGCGGGCGACGACATCTCCTGGACGGCCGGATGGGCCGAGGGCGCCGTACAGACCGCGCTCAACGCCGTCTGGGGTGTGATGACCCGGTTCGGCGGCGCGACCGATGCGACGAACCCCGGCCCCGGCGATGTCTTCGACGACATCGCCCCGGTCGAACTCCCGGAGGACTGAGGCTGGTTCGCGACCCGTTCGGTGCTACGCGGGCCGGCAGACGCTGCGCTGCCGGCCGAGGCCCGAGATCTCGACCTCCATCACGTCGTCCGGGCCCAGGTAGGGGAACCGGCCCGACAGCGCCACCCCCTGCGGAGTACCGGTGTTGATGATGTCGCCGGGCTCCAGCACCAGGTACTGCGACAGATGGTGCACCAGATGCGCCACGCTGAAGATCATGTCCGCGGTGCTGGAGTCCTGCCGCGGCTCCCCGTTCACAAAGCTGCGCAGCCGCAGCTGCTGCGGGTCACCGACCTCGTCGGCCGTCACCAGCACCGGGCCCAGCGGGTTGAACGTGGCGCAGCTCTTGCCCTTGGACCACTGGCCGCCCGACTCCTCCAGCTGGAAGGCGCGTTCGGAGACATCGTTGCTGACGGCGTATCCCGCGATGTGCGCGGCGGCGTCGGCGGGGGAGTTCAGGTAGGAGGCGCGGCGGCCGATGACGACGGCCAGCTCCACCTCCCAGTCGGTCTTCTTCGAGCCGCGTGGGATCAGCACGTCGTCGTACGGGCCGACGATCGTGTTCGGCGACTTGTAGAACAGGATCGGCTGCTCGGGCGGCTCGCTGCCCGACTCCGCCGCGTGGGCCGCGTAGTTCTGGCCGATGCAGAGCAGCGCGGAGGGGCGGGCCACCGGAGCGCCGATCCGCTGACCGGTGATGTCGATCCCGGGGAGCGCCGGTTCGGCGGGCACCAGGTTCGGATGGTCGGCGAGCGCGGCGAGGAACGCGCCGTCGATGTCGTCGGTGATGCCGGACAGGTCGTGGTGACGGCCCTCGGGGCAGATGGCGACGGGGCGCTCATGGCCCGGTTCACCGATGCGCATCAGTCGCATGGAGGTGAGTTCTCCTGACAGGTATGGGGGTCGAGGGGGAAAAGGCGGACATGGCCCGCCTCGCGGGACAGCCCTCAGTGCAGACGGACGAGGGCATCGGCGGTGACGGCGTGGAGCGGAGGGCGTCCGGAGAGCAGCCGCAGCACCTCGTCGACGGCGCTCGTGCCGAGCCGCCGCCGGCACTCCACACTGCCCGCCGCCTGGTGCGGGGTGAGCAGCACGTTCGGCAGGGAGCGGAAGGGGTGGCCGACGGGCAGCGGCTCGGCGTCGAAGACGTCGATCGCCGCGTCCAGCCGTCCGGTCGACAGCTCGGCGAGGAGCGCGTCCTCGTCGACCAGCCACGACCTGGCGGTGTTCACCAGGCCCGCCCCGTCCGGCATCAGCGCCAGCTGTTCGGCGCCGATCATCCTGTGGGTCTCCTCGGTGACCGGCGCGTGCACGGCCACGATCCTGCTGCGGGACAGCAGTGTCCGAAGGGGCACGGACTCCACGCCGAGCGCCTCGGCGTCCTCGTCGCAGAGGTACGGGTCGGTGACGCCGACCCGTGCCCCCATCGCCCGCACCAGGGCGATGTAGGCACGTCCGGTGCGGGAGGCGCCGATCACGCCGATGTCGCTGCCGTGGATCTCGTGGCGCGGCGGGGCCTCGCTCGCCGCCGCCCACTCCAGCCCGCCGCGCAGGGCGTGGTCGAAGCGCTGGACACGGTGGAGCAGCGAGAGCGTGAACGCCAGGGCCACCTCGGCGACCGGACGGGCCATCTCGTCCCCCGCCTGGGTGACCAGGATGCCCCGCCGGAACACCTCCTCGGTGACATAGGGCGCGACCGCAGAACCGGTGTGCGCCACCAGTTCCAACCGGTCGGCCGACGCGAGGAGTTCGGCGTCCACCTTGGGCGCGCGCCACGAGGTGATCAGTGCGCGGGCGCCGGGCAGCGCCGCGGCCACCGCCGCCCGGTCGCCGTGGTCGTCCAGAACCGTCAGTTCCGCCGCGCGCTCCAGCTCCCGCCAGACCTCGGCGGTGAAGAACTGGGCCCGCAGGCCCGGCGGTACGGCGACAACCACCCGTGAGCGGTCGGCAGGATCAGGAGAGCCAGTCATCGAGGTGCTCCGCAACGAAGGCGTCATCGGTCAGCCAAGGGTAGGCCGCGGCCACCCGGCTGATCTCCTCGGCCTGTCCGGGGGAGAGCGTCTCGGCCGGGTCCAGGCACCGGATGTTCGCCAACAGCCCCTGGCGATGCAGCACTTCGTGCACCCCGGCGATGCAGCCGCGGAACGCGCCGCGCACATCGAAGACCGCGCTGTTGGCATCGGTCAGCTCGGAGCGACGCGTCAGAGCGCGCACCATCGCCTCGTGGTCCCCGCCGCGTGCCCTGCGGACGTCGTCGAGGAGCGTCACCGCGGAGCTCGTCCACACGGCCCACTGACCGAGCAGGCCGCCCGCGAACCAGCGCGGTGTGCCGCCCGCCGTCTCGTACGGGGTGAGCAGATCACCGATGATGTCGTCGTCGTTGCCGGTGTACAGAGCCACCTCGTCGGCCCGGTCCGCGGCGGCCACCGCCCGTACGACATCGGCCGTGCGGTACCGGTCGAAGGGGGCGATCTTCACCGCGACCGTGTTCGGCAGATCGGTGAACGCGGACCAGAAGCCCGGCGACAGGTACCGCCCGCCGACGGCCTCCTGGAGGTAGAAGCCGATCACCGGCAGCACGTCGCCGACCGCCCTGGCCCGGTCCAGCAGACCCTTCTCGTCAGCGCCGGGCACGGCCGGGCTGAGCAGCACCGCGTCGTAGCCGAGCGCGGCGGCGGTCTCGGCCTCGGCGACGGCCTGCGCGGTGTACCCGCAGGCCCCGGCGACCTTGATGAACGGCCGTCCGGCCTCGGCGTCGATCGTCTCGGCGGCCAGCTCCAGGACCGGCCGGAACAGACCGACGTCCGGTTTCCGGATCTCGAACTGCGTGGTGTGGACGGCGACGGCGACCCCGCCCGCGCCGGAAGCGAGGTAGTAGCGGGTCAGCGCGCGCTGCCGGCGCTCGTCGAAGGAGCCGTCGGCGTGCAGGGCCAGCGGGTGGGCGGGGATCACGGCACCGCGGGCCAGCACGTCCAGGGCCGGAGAGGACAGGAGGGAGGGAGTGGACATGGAGTGGATCAGAACCTTCCGTCACGGACCTGGAACTTGGTGGGCTTGCCGGACAGCGGCAGCCCGCGGCGCAGCCAGTCGGCCTGCCACTCGACGAGGGTGCGCAGGGCGACATCCGGATAGCCGAAGAGGGCGTGGCAGCGGCTCGCGTCGGAGAGCAGGGCGGTGGGTGCCTCCTCGCCCGCGAGGACCGGTTCCCGGTCGAACTCCTCGCCGAACCACCGCGCGAGGCGGCGCACCGACGCGGTCTCGGGCCCGGTCAGGTTGATGGTGAATGCCTCGCCGTCGGTGGCGTGCAGCAGGGAACGCAGCGCGACCTCGTTCGCGTACCGCTGCCACACCACATTGGCGTGACCGGTCGTCACATCGACGGGCTCGCCGGACTGTACGCGGTGCGCGATGTCGGCGAGGACGCCGTAGCGCAGGTCGACCGCGTAGTTGAGACGGATGTTGGCGACCCTGGTACCCCGGGTCAGCGCCGCGTGGCCGAACATCCGCTCGCGGCCCAGGCACGACATGGCGTACTCGCCGACCGGGCCGACCGGGTCGCTCTCGGTGCAGCCGCCGGAGGCGACCGGCACCAGCGGGTACACGTTGCCGGTGGAGAACGCGGCGATCCGCGAATCCGGCCAGCGGCGCGCCACCCGGTCCGGCATCGCGGCGTTCACCGCCCAGGCGTGCGAGGGCGCGCCGGCGGAGCCGAACTTGGCGCCGACCATGAAGACGATGTTCCCGGCGTCGGGCAGCTCGGCCAGATCGGCGGCCGGGTCCATCAGGTCGAAGGCGACGGTGGAGACGCCGGCCGCCTCCAGTGCGTCGGCGGCGGACTTGTCGGACCAGCGGGAGACGGCGTACACGGTCACATCGCTGCGGCCCGCGGCGTCCAGTGCCCGGCGGGCCAGCTTGCACAGGCTGGGGCCCATCTTGCCGCCGGCGCCGAGCACCAGCAGATCGCCTTCGAGGCGGCCGAGGTCGGCGACGAGCGCGGGGGAGGGGGTGGCGAGCCGCTCTTCCAGAGCGGCCTCATCGGTGAACATTCGTAGCTATCCCTTGATTCCGGACGCGGTGACGCCCTCGGTGAAGTAGCGCTGGCCCACCATGTACGCGGCGAAGATGGGCACGAACGCGATGACGGAGCCGGAGAGCACCACATTGAGCGGCACGTTCTGCTGCTGGAGCGAGGCGATGCCGACGGTGAGGGTGCGCATGTCGGTGGACTGGCCGATGACCAGCGGCCACAGGAAGTCGTTCCAGTGCCACAGGAAGACGAAGACGCCGAGCGTGGCGAGGATCGGCTTCAGCAGCGGCAGCACGATGCGGTAGAAGATCTGCCACTCGTTGCAGCCGTCCAGCCGGGCGGCCTCGAAGAGTTCGTCCGGCAGTCCCTGGATGAACTGCCGCATCAGGAAGACCGCCTGGGCGTTGGCCAGGGTCGGCACGATCAGGCCCCAGTAGGTGTCCACGCCGCCCAGCTTCGCGATCATCGCGAAGGTGGGGATCATCGTGACGTGGTACGGGACCATCACCATCGACAGGAACGACCAGAACATCGTCTCCCGGCCGGGGAAGCGCTTCTTGGCGAAGGCGTACCCTGCGAGCGAGGCGAGCAGCAGCACGCCGACGACCGAGACGACCGAGTAGAGCAGGGTGTTGACCAGCCAGCGCGGCACGTCCTGGGAGTTCATGACGGTGTCGTACGCCTCGCCGGTCAGTGGCCAGGGCAGCAGACTGCCGGGGAACTCGACCGCCGCGGCGGGCTTCAGCGAGAGCACGACCATCGCGTAGAACGGGAAGATCGTGACGATCGCGGCCACGGTCAGCAGGACGGCGCGGCCGATCCGGCCGGCCCGGGTGGGCCGCATGCCGTACGGGACGGTGTCCTGCTCCGAGAGCTTGCGCAGCTTGCGTTCGGCCCGGCGGGCGGCCCGGTCGGGCGACGCGGGAGCCGTGTCCGCGGGCGGGGTCTCGGTCTCTACGGGTGCTGCGGTCATGGTCACTGGTCCTTCCCGATCACGAGGCGCTGGATCACCGCGACCACCACGGTCAGCGCGAAGAGCGCGACGCCGATGGCGGAGGCGTAACCCAGGTCGAAGTACTTGAAGCCCGCGTCGTAGAGCTGGAAGACGAGCGTGTAGCTGGCGTTGGCGGGGCCGCCGCCGGTCATCGTGTAGACCGCGTCGAAGACCTGGAACGAGGCCGTCGTCTCGATCACGGCGAGGAAGAAGAGGGCGGGCTTGAGCTGTGGCAGCACGATGTGCCGGAAGCGCTGCCAGGGGTCGGCGCCGTCGGTGAGGGCCGCCTCCTCCAGCTCCCGCGGGATGTCCTGCATCCGGGCCAGCAGGATGAGCATCCCGTACCCGAACCGGGACCAGACACCGACGATCGCGAGCGCGGGCAGCACCAGCACGTCGTCGGAGAGCCAGGAGCCCTCGGACATCCCGAACCAGCTCATCAGCGTGGACCACGGGCCGCCGGTCGAGAAGATCCAGACGAAGACGGTGGCGGCCAGCACCAGCGAGGTGACGACCGGCAGGAAGAACACCGAACGGAAGAACTTGGCGCCACGGAACGCACGGCGGGTGATCAGGGCCAGGGACACCGACGCGATCAGCGTGCCCGGCACGGCGAGCACGGTGTACAGGACGGTGACCTTCAGCGCCTGCCAGAACAGCGGATCGTCCCACAGGCGGGTGAAGTTGTCCAGCCCGACGAAGCTGCCGCCGCCGGTCAGGGAGTAGTCGGTGAAGCTCATCAGCACACCGGCGATGCCCGGACCGAACCGGAAGGCCAGGAAGAGCAGGAAGCACGGCAGGACGAACAGCAGGCCGATCCGGGCCTCGCGGCGCGCCTGCGGCCCGCTGCGACGGCCCCGGCGGCGGGTGGGTTCCGCGACGACTGCCACGGGGATCTCCTTGCGGTACGGGGGAATTGCGGGGGTCGGGGGGAATACCCCCAGGGGTGCGGGGCCGGGGTCCGGGTGCGGCCGGACCCGGCCCCGCGCGTGATCAGCGGCCGAGCATCGCCTGCGCGGCCTTCTGCGCGGCGTTCAGCGCCTCCTGCGGGCTCTTCTTGCCCAGCAGCGCCGCCTGGATCTCCGGTGCGAGCACGCCCTGGACCTCACGGGCCTTGTCCTGGAGCGGGCCCACGGTCATGCTCGGCAGCGTCGCGCCGACCGCCGTCTGCAGCGCGTCCTCCGGGTACAGGTCGCCACCGGACTTGCGGGCCGGGAAGTAGCCCGCGGCCTTCTGCAGACCGGCAGCGTTCTTCGACTCGGCGACGAAGTTCAGCCAGTCTCCGGTGTTCTTCTTGTCGGCGCCCTTCAGCATCGACAGGGCACCCACCGTGCCGTAGCCGACGGGCTTGACGTCCTTCAGCGGCGGCTGGACGACGATGTTCTCCTTGCCCCAGAACGGCTCGACGTCGGTCGGGGTGTTCTGCCAGGTACAGGCGATCTTGCCCTTGGCGGTCGGGGTCTGCTCCAGCTTGGGAGTAGTGGTGACCAGGTCCTTGTCGGTGTAGCCGCCGTCGACGAGCTCCTTGAGGTACGTCAGGGCCTTGACGCCGGCCGCGTCGTTGAAGGTGACGTTCTTGCCGTCCTCGGAGAAGACGTCGCCGCCGGCCTGCCACAGCAGCGGGTAGAAGGTCATGTTGAGCGTCTGCTGGGTGTCGCCGTAGTAGGTGGTGGCGTAGTAGCCCTTCTTCTTCAGCTTCGGGGCCAGCGCCTGAAGGTCCGTCCAGCTCGTCGGGTAGCTCTTCTCACCGATCGCGGCGAACACCCGCTTGTCGCAGATCAGCGGGTTGGCGCTGGTCAGGATCGGGGTGGCGAGGGCCTTGCCGTCGACCGTGACGGACTTCAGCGCGAAGTCCGTGTAGTCCGACTTGGCGTCGGCGGGCATGTAGTCGTCGGCCGGGACGATGCTCTTGGCGTACTTCGGCAGCTGGTCCGGGATCAGGTAGACCGCGTCGGGGCCCTTGCCGGAGGCGATCGCGGTGGCCAGCGCGGTGTCGCGGTTGGCCCATGGGAAGGTCTCCACCTTCACCTTGACGCCCGAGTGCTCCTTCTCGAACGCCTTGACGAGACCGTCCCAGTACGCCTTGTTCTTGGCCTCGTCGAAGATGACCGGGTAGGTCCACATGGTGACGGTGTTGTCGGCGCTGCCACTGCCGGAACAGCCGGCCAGCACCCCGGCGGCGAGCGCGGTGGCCAGGACGGGCGCGGCGACGGCACGGACTCTGGAACGGCGGGTGAGAAGACGGGACATGAGGTGGTCCTCCGAGGACGTGAGGGTGGGGCGGGGAAGAGGGGGTGTCACTTGGCCGGCACCGTCTGGACGGTGGCGGTGTGCCGGGCGCGTTCCGCGGCGAACGCCGCGAGATGGCTGCCGAGCGAGGTGGCGGGACCGGAGCGGACGGCCCCGGCGTCACCGGTGGCGACGGCGGTGACGAACGCCTCCACGAGCGCGGCGTCCCCGCCGCCGTGCCCGTCGGCCGCGTTCGACCCGGACGCGCCGAGTTCGTGGACGGTGCTCTCGCCGGTCCGGAAGTCCTGCACAGTGACCCGCTCGCCGTCACCGATGAGCCAGCCGTGCGAGCCGAAGATCCGGGTCTGCCGGTGCGTCTGCTCGGTGAACGCCACCATCTGGAAGGTCGCGGTCACCCCGTCCGTCAGCTGCATCGCCAGGACCTGGTGGTCGACCACGTCGTTGTCGCCGCGGTACGCGCAGACGCCGTACGGCCCCTCGCGCAGCGCCTGCACGAGACCGGCTTCGTCGGTCGCCTCGGTGACATGGGTGACCGGCCAGACGGCGCCCTTCTCGCGCAGGGTCGGCATGTACAGCTTCAGTGCGCTGTACGGGCAGCCGGACTCGACCGCGCAGTCCAGACAGCGGTCGGCGGACCCGGCCGGAGCGTTCTCGGGCCGGAAGTGCTTCAGCCCGCCGAAGCTCGTGACCTGTTCGATCCGGCCGCCCATGACGTACGTGATCCAGTCCAGGTCGTGGCAGGACTTGGCGAGCAGCATCGGGGAGGAGTCCTTCTCGCTGCGCCACGGCCCGCGTACATAGCTGTGGGCGTAGTGCCACCAGCCGACCGGCTCCAGATGGTCGAGGGAGACCAGCTGGCCGAGCACGCCGGAGTCCACGACCTCCTTCACCAGATCGGTGTACGGGGTGTACCGCATGACGTGGCACACGGCGAAGAGGACCCCGGCCCGCTCCACACCCTCGACGATCCGCCGGGTCTCGTCCTCGGTCGGGGCGAGGGGCTTCTCGGCGAGGATCGCGTATCCGGCCTCGGCCAGGGCCAGTACCGGCTCCACGTGGAAACGGTCCTGGGTGGCGACGACGACGGCGTCGGCGATGCGGTTCTCGACGAGCGGCCGCCAGTCGTCGAACTCGACGGGTGCGCCGGCGGCGGCCCGCGCCGCGGGGCGCGGATCGGCGACGGCGACGAGTTCGGCGCGCTCGGGGTGCGCCTTGATCCACTCGGCGTACGTCAGACCGCGGTTGCCGGCGCCGACGAGCGCGACCCGTACGGGGCGGCCGGTGATCGGGTTATGCGTGGACACAGGAATCCCTGGTGCTCGATGGGTTGGGGTCTTTCGTCTGGATCAGGCCGGACCTCGCGAGCCCGGCCTGATCCGAACGAGAGTCCCCGAGGTGGTCAGAAGCGCAGCGTGGCCGCGGTGTGGGCGACCCGGTCGCCTTCGTCGGGCAGTGCGGTGCGTTCGGTGCCGTCCTCGACGCAGCCGGTGTGCAGCAGATGGCTGGTGGCGCCGCCGAACGCCGGGGGCCGCAGTTCGAGCCGTCCGCCGGTGAAGGTGGAGCCGGTGGCCCGGTAGCGGTTGGGGCCCTCGGTGACCAGCACGTGGGCGGTGCCCTTGGGCGCGGTCGAGTCGAGGCCGGTCAGCTGCCAGTCCACGGTCCGTCCGGAACCGGTGCGGGCCAGCAGGGCGCCGTCCTTGTTGGTGCCGGTCAGCCGCGTGCCGTCGACGCGCAGTCGCTGGTCCTTGGACGAGGTCAGCTTCAGCCCGGAGTCGCGGAGTTCGCCGCCGAGGACGGTGATGTCGGTGTGCGCGAGCGAAACGGGGGCGGTGTCCTTGGAGCCGGTCAGGGTGCACTGGTCCAGGACGAGCGGCCCGGTGCCGTTGAAGACCGCGCCGTCGACGCCCTTCAGTGTGCTGCGCTGCAGGGTGAGCGGAGCGGTCACATTGGCCTGGGTTATCTCCGCGCCCGCGGAGAACGCGAACGAGGAGTCGGCGATCACATTGGGGCGGGCGGACAGGTCCGATGCCCGGGAGACGATCAGCGGGCCGGTGGCGGTACAGCCGCGCATCTGCACGCCGTCGGCGTTGACCCAGAGCATGCCGGAGCCGGAGAGCGACTTCTTGCCGATGACCAGGACGTCTTCCAGCGTCAGATCGGTGATCTTGACCCGGGCGACGAACCAGGAGCAGGCGTGTCTGCGTACGGTGATCCGCTTGGCCCTGCCGCCCCAGGCGGCACCGGAGTTGGCGAACGTCATCAGGCCGGAATTGCCGGTGTAGACGAGGTCGTGCTCGAACTGGCCGTGCGTCACGAACGGACCCTCGTCGTCACCGTCGCCGTGGCAGTTGGTGACGTAGCAGTAGGCGGAGGCCGTGAAGTCGTTGAGATGGCGGGCGTTGGAGGTGTGACAGTCCTCGACGTGCCCGTACAGGCAGTAGATCTGCTGGGTGAGGTAGCCCGCGCCGCCGTACGTGACGGACTTGGGGTTGGTCAGCGAGCACTGCTTGGTGCGGTAGTACGTGCACCAGCGGCGCATCACGACCGGCCAGAAGGTGCCGATCGCCTCGATGCCGGAGACGTCGCAGCGGACCGCGTACTCGTACGCGACCGGGTGCGAGCCGGTCATCTCGTCGTCGCCCCAGCCCTCGAAGACCATGTTGCGGACATGGGCGCGATCGACGGGTTCGATCCGGGTCCAGGTGAGGGTGCGGCCGGCGGCCAGGTCCCAGCCGATCTGGTAGTTGACCCGGATGTGCGTCGAGTCGACGACGTCGGTGACCTGGACGAGGCGCTGGATCTCCTTCTCGTACTTCCCCGCCAGGGCGTTGATCTCCACGGCCCACCACTGGCCGACGGCGAACTTCGACGAGTCGCCCACCTCGAACAGGTCCGAGAGGTCCGGCATCGCCGCGCTCAGGGTGTGTTCGACGGTGGTGTCGGTGACGGTGCCGCGGAAGGAGAGGACGGCGCCGAAGGGGTTGTCGTGGGTGTTCTTCTCGATGCCTTCGGTGCGTATGCGGT